>NZ_RCNX01000005.1:0-7453 GCF_004307595.1 Pseudomonas sp. Sample_23 | reverse complement strand
GACCTGTAAGTGCTTTGCTGAATCCATAATCGACTCGATCTTTCAGGTCGATGTATACCGCAAGACACCTCGGTCGGCCCCCTCTCCCTCCGGGAGAGGGCTGGGGTGAGGGGCTGCTGTTAGACACAAACCTCAACTTCCCCGAGATGCCCGCCATACGGCCCAAAACTGCGCTCTACCATCCGCCGCGTGCCGTCCGCTCGCACGATCAACGCTGTGCTCGCCCGGGTGCCATAACTCTGGCTGGCAATAAACACACTCGACAACAACGCTTCCGTCGCCATGCCCACTCCCGTATCCGGCAACTCCGCCTCGGGTGCGGTCTGCGCATCGCTCAGCAAGGCCAGCAGGCGCTCGGGCTGCGGATCGTCCAGCACCGCGCTCAACGCCGCCCTGGCCTTGAGCAGTTTTGGCCACGGTGTATCCAGCCCCGCGTTGGATAACCCATAAACTCCAGGCTGCAACATCACCGGCTCTGACGCTCGTGCATTGAAATGCCACAACTCATGGGCATTGCCCAGCAGCAGATTGAACCCGGCGTATTCGGCGGCACGAGCCACCACATCGCTCAAATAATCATCAATCGACAGATCGTCAGCAAGAAAGCGCGCCACCAGTTCGCCCCGGGATTTGGTGGCCGGCGGCTGTTGCGGATCACGAATATTGGTCAGCGCGGCGAAGCGTCCGTTGGCGCCGATCCCCAGCCAGGTGCCGCCGGCCTCAAGATCGCGCCCGGCATGCACTTGCGGCGCTTCCGGCCATTGTGCCAATGGCAGGCTGGGGCGGGCGTAGAACTCGTCGCGGTTGGCCGCGACGATCAGCGGCTGGGCATGGCCCGGGCGCCAGGCGAAAACAATCAGGCACATAAGGTGGTCCTTGTGTGTTTTTTGCCCACTCTACGCATCCGGCGTCCGTGCATCCATCGCCAGTGGAGCAGAAGGCTGCGCATCCGTTAACATGCCGCTCCTGTTTTGCCGATGCGTGCTGGAGACGGTCATGGAATTTCTGCTCTACCTGGCGCTCGGCGCCTGTGCGGGCGTGCTCGCCGGGCTGTTTGGCGTCGGCGGCGGGATCATCATCGTCCCGGTGCTGGTGTTCAGCTTCACTTTGCAGGGCTTCGATCAGTCGATTCTTACGCATTTGGCGGTGGGCACGTCGCTGGCGACGATCATATTCACCTCGGTCAACGCCGTGCGTGAACATCACCGCCGTGGCGCGGTGCGCTGGGCGATTTTTCGCTGGATGACCGTGGGCATTCTGCTCGGTGCCGGTTTCGGGGCGTTGACTGCTGAAGCGATCTCCGGGCCGAACCTGCAAAAGATCATCGGCGTGTTCGCTCTGGTGATCGCCGTGCAACTGGCGCTGGACGTCAAACCCAAGGCCAGCCGAACGGTGCCGGGCAAACTCGGTCTGACTGCCGCCGGTACGGTGATTGGCTGGGCCTCGGCGATTTTCGGCATTGGTGGCGGCTCGCTGACCGTGCCGTTTCTGACCTGGCGCAGCGTGCCGATGCAGCAGGCGGTGGCGACCTCGTCGGCCTGTGGCTTGCCGATCGCTCTGGCCAGTGCAGCAAGTTTCATGATTCTGGGGTGGCACGATCCGTTGTTGCCAGCCCATAGTCTCGGTTTTGTGTATTTGCCGGCATTGTTGGGCATCGCCCTGACCAGCATGGTCTTCGCCCGGCTCGGCGCGCGTCTGGCACACAGGTTGTCGCCGCGCTTGCTGAAAAGGCTGTTCGCCGCTTTGCTGTTCTGCGTGGGTTTGAGCTTTCTGCTCTGACCGCGTGGCAATCCTGGCTTAATCCTGAGGTGGCAGCGTCGCCCGGGAATTTCGCTTTCAACTCTAACAAGGAGTCGCAATGCTGCCTTACCCGCAGATCGACCCGGTGGCCCTGGCCATCGGTCCGCTGAAAATCCACTGGTACGGTCTGATGTACCTGATCGGCATCGGCGGCGCGTGGCTGTTGGCGTCGCGCCGGCTCAACCGCTTCGACCCGACCTGGACCAAGGAGAAACTCTCCGATCTGGTGTTCTGGCTATCGATGGGCGTGATCGTCGGCGGCCGTCTGGGTTACGTGCTGTTCTATGATCTGAGCGCGTACCTGGCCAACCCGACGCTGATTTTCGAAGTGTGGAAGGGCGGCATGTCGTTCCACGGTGGCTTCATCGGCGTGATGCTCGCGGCCCTGTGGTTCGGCAAGCGCAATGGCAAGTCGTTCTTCCAGCTCATGGACTTCGTCGCGCCGATGGTGCCGATCGGTCTGGGCGCCGGGCGCATCGGCAACTTCATCAACGCCGAGCTGTGGGGCAAGGCCACCGACGTGCCGTGGGCGATGGTGTTCCCGCCGTTCAGCGATCCGGCGCAGTTGCCGCGTCACCCGTCGCAGCTGTACCAGTTCGCCCTCGAAGGCGTGGCGCTGTTCCTGATCCTGTGGATCTTCTCGCGCAAACCGCGCCCGACCATGGCGGTCTCCGGCATGTTCGCGCTGTTCTACGGCATCTTCCGTTTCATCGTCGAGTTCGTCCGCGTGCCTGATGCGCAGTTGGGCTATCTGGCGTGGAACTGGCTGACCATGGGTCAGGTGCTCTGCGTGCCGATGATTGTCGGCGGGCTGTTGCTGATCTGGCTGGCCTATCGTCGCGCCCCGGCAGCGCCGCTCGCGCCGACGGCTTAAACTACGAACCCCGGCGCGCGACGCCGGGGCTCCAAGGACACAGGTAACTCATGAAGCAATATCTCGAACTGGTCTCGCACGTCATTCAGAACGGCACCAAACAGGCCAACCGCACCGGCATCAACACCATCAGTTTTCCGGGAGCGATGCTGCGTTTCGATCTGCAGGAAGGTTTCCCGGCGATCACCACGCGCAAAATGGCCTTCAAATCGGCCATCGGCGAGATGTGCGGCTTTCTGCGTGGCGTCAACAACGCCGCTGAATTCCGCGCGCTGGGCTGCAAGGTCTGGGACCAGAACGCCAACGAAAACGCGCAATGGCTGGCCAACCCGTTCCGTCAGGGCGACGACGACCTCGGTGAAATCTACGGCGTGCAATGGCGCAAATGGCCGGCGTACAAGCAGATCCCGCTGAGCAATACCGCCGCCATCGAACAAACCTTGAGCAACGGCTACAAGCAGATCGCTCAGGGCGAAGAAGACGGCCAGGGCTACGTGGTGCTGTACAAAGCGATCGATCAGGTGCGCCAGTGCGTCGACACGATCATCAAGGATCCGGGCAGCCGGCGCATTCTGTTCCACGGCTGGAACGTCGCCCAGCTCGATGAAATGGCCCTGCCGCCATGCCATCTGCTGTACCAGTTCCACCCGAACGTCGAGACCAAAGAGATTTCTCTGACTCTCTACATCCGCTCCAACGATCTGGGACTGGGCACGCCGTTCAACCTCACCGAGGGCGCCGCGCTGCTGAGCCTGATCGGTCGCCTGACCGGTTACACGCCGCGCTGGTTCACCTATTTCATCGGCGATGCGCACGTCTACGAGAACCACCTGGACATGCTCAACGAACAGCTCCAGCGCGAGCCGTTTGCCATGCCGAAAATGAAGATCTCCGACCGCGTGCCGGAGTTTGCCAAGACCGGTGTGTATCAGCCGGAATGGCTGGAATTGGTCGAGCCGAGCGATTTCTCGCTGGAAGGCTATGAGCACCATCCGCCGATGACCGCGCCGATGGCGGTCTAGTCACCATTGATCGTTCCCACGCTCCGCGTGGGAATGAATCCCGTGACGCTCTGCGTCACTTTGGACGCGGAGCGTCCATGGCGGCATTCCACGCGGAGCGTGGGAACGAGCTTCGCCCGTCAGTGGCCGTGGCTGCGGCCCACATGGGAGTGTTCGACTTCGGTCGCGACAACCCCGCCACTCACTTCCAGCCGCTGCAAGATCCCGCATTGATCGGCCTCCGGCCCTTCGCCACAGCGTTGGCGCAGGTCGAGCAGTTGTGTCTGCAGCGCCAATAACCCATCAATTCGCGCCTTCACATGCTGAATATGTTCGTCGATCAGCGCATTGACGCTCTCGCACTGATCCTGCGGGCTGTCGCGCAGGGCGAGGAGGCTGCGGATTTCTTCGAGGGTCATGTCGAGGGTGCGGCAGTTGCGGATGAAGGTCAGGCGTTCGGCGTGGGCTTGGGTGTAGACGCGATAGTTACCGTCGCTGCGCGCCGGTTCCGGCAGGAGGTTTTCGCGCTCGTAGTAGCGGATGGTTTCCACCGCACAGTCGGTGAGTTTCGCCAGTTCGCCGATCTTCATGACGGCCATCTCCAAAAGGGTGCTTGACCCTATAGTGGCTACAGGGTCTTTACTTGGCAACAGGCACCTTCATGGACGCGACCAATGAGTGATTCCCTGCACACCCACAAGCCCGGCGACGGTCACGATCACAGTCATAAATTGCAGCCCGTGCATAAACATGCGCATGGCGGCGATGCCTGCTGCTCGTCAAAAGCCGCCGCACCTGCGCGGGTGCAATTGAGCGAAAAGACCAGCGCCGACGCGCGCCTGAGCAGCTTCCGCATCGAGGCGATGGACTGCCCGACCGAGCAGACGCTGATCCAGAACAAGCTCGGCAAACTGGCCGGCGTGCAGCAGCTGGAATTCAACCTGATCAACCGCGTGCTTGGCGTAACCCACAATCTGCCGGGCACCGAGCCGATCACCGAGGCGATCAAATCCCTCGGCATGCACGCCGAGCCGCTCGAGGCGGGTGTCGACGCGCCGGCCCCGGCTGCGGTGAAAAAACACTGGTGGCCACTGGCGCTGTCCGGCCTGACCGCGCTGGGCGCCGAAGTCATCCACTTCACCAGCGCTGCCCCCGACTGGGTGGTGGCGATTGTTGCGCTGGTGTCGATCCTCAGCGGCGGCCTCGGCACCTATAAAAAGGGCTGGATTGCCCTGAAGAACCGCAACCTCAACATCAATGCGCTGATGAGCATCGCCGTGACGGGCGCGATCCTCATCGGCCAGTGGCCGGAAGCGGCGATGGTGATGTTCCTCTTCACCGTCGCCGAGCTGATCGAAGCACGCTCGCTGGACCGCGCGCGCAATGCGATCAGTGGTTTGATGCAAATGACTCCCGAGCAAGCCACGGTATTGCAGGCTGACGGCAACTGGCGCGAACAAGAGGTGAAAAGCGTCGATCTCGGCGCGCGCGTGCGGGTAAAACCCGGCGAGCGCATCGCCCTGGACGGCGCGGTGGTCAGCGGCAGCTCGACCATCGACCAGGCGCCCATCACCGGTGAAAGCCTGCCGGTAGAAAAAACTGTCGGTGACAAAGTCTTCGCTGGCACCATCAATCAGGCCGGCTCGCTGGAATACACGGTCACCGCTGCGGCCAACAACTCGACCCTGGCGCGGATCATCCACGCGGTCGAACAGGCCCAGGGCGCACGGGCGCCGACTCAGCGTTTCGTTGATCAATTCTCGAAAATCTACACCCCGGCGGTGTTCGTCTTCGCCTTGGCCGTGGCGATCATCCCGCCGTTGTTCATGGGCGCGGCGTGGTTCGACTGGATCTATCGCGCGCTGGTGTTGCTGGTGGTTGCCTGCCCGTGCGCACTGGTGATTTCCACCCCGGTGACCATCGTCAGTGGCCTCGCGGCAGCCGCGCGCAAGGGCATTCTGGTCAAGGGCGGCGTGTATCTGGAAGGCGGTTTCAAGCTCGATTATCTGGCGCTGGATAAAACCGGCACGATCACCCACGGCAAACCGGTGCAGACCGATTACCTGTCGCTCGATCCGACAGCCGATGCCAGCGCGCCGGCCATCGCTGCCGCGCTGGCCGGGCGCTCCGATCACCCGGTGTCGTTGGCCATCGCCAACGCCGCTGTGGATAAAGATTTCGCCGCACTGCCTGTGGACAACTTCGAGGCACTGGGCGGGCGCGGTGTTAGAGGTGACATCAACGGCCAGACTTATCACTTGGGCAATCATCGTTTGGTCGAAGAGCTTGGCCTGTGCTCACCGCAGCTGGAAGAAAAGCTGTTCGCACTGGAGAAACAGGGCAAATCCGTGGTGCTGCTGCTCGACAGCGCAGGCCCCTTGGCACTGTTCGCCGTGGCCGACACGGTCAAGGAAACCAGCCTTGAAGCGATTCGTCAGTTGCATGAGCTCGGGGTGAAAACCCTGATGCTGACCGGCGACAACGTCCACACCGCGCAAGCGATTGCCGCCCAGGTCGGCATCGACGAGGCGCGCGGCGATTTGCTGCCGACCGACAAGCTGCAAGCCATTGAAGATCTGTACAAGCAGGGCCACCGGGTCGGCATGGTCGGCGATGGCATCAACGACGCCCCGGCATTGGCCCGCGCCGAGATCGGTTTCGCCATGGCCGCCGCCGGCACCGACACGGCGATCGAAACCGCCGATGTCGCCCTGATGGACGACGATCTGCGCAAGATCCCTGCGTTCCTCAGCCTGTCGCGCAACACCGCGAGCATCCTGAAACAGAACATCGCACTGGCGCTGGTGATCAAGGCGATCTTTCTTGCGGTAACCTTCGCCGGGCTCGCCACCATGTGGATGGCGGTGTTTGCCGATATGGGCGTGAGCCTGCTGGTGGTGTTCAACGGTTTGCGCCTGTTGCGCAAATAACAATGAGGGATGGTTGTGCTGAGTGCCGAGCTGAAAGCGTTTTACATGGTCGCCCGCCTGGGCAGCATCACGCTGGCGGCGAAAAAACTCGGCCTCAGCCAACCGACCGTGACCACGCAGATCCGCAATCTGGAGAGTCAGTATTCGGTGGAACTGTTCTACCGTGGCGGGCGCCGTTTAAGCGTCAGTGACGAAGGCGCGCGGCTGCTGCCGATGGTCAAGACCCTGTTGCAGCAAGAGGCCGACATCGAGTTCTTCCTGCGCAACAGCGGTCAGGTGCAGGGCACGTTGCGTATTGCCGCGACGGCACCATATTACATCCTCGATCTGGTGAAGACCTTCCGCGAGCGTTTGCCGCAGGTCGAAGTGTCGGTGGAAATCGGCAATTCGCAGCAGGTGCTGGAAGCGCTGGAGGATTACCGCGTGGATGTCGCGGCTTCGTCGCAGTTGCTCGACGATGCGCGGTTGATTCGCCGAGTACTCGGCACCGATCCGCTGGTGCTGGCGGTGCATCGCAATCATCCGTTGGCGGCGCAGGAACATGTGACGCTGAGCGCGCTGGCCGGGCATACGTTGTTGATGCGCGAGCCGGGTTCGACTACTCGGCGCTTGACCGAAGAGTTGCTGGCCAGCGCCGGGGTCAGTTTCGGGCCGTTGCTGGAGATCGGCAGCCGTGAGTCGATTCGTGAAGCCGTGCTGCGCAATATCGGTATCAGCATCATTGCGCGGCAGGAGGTGCCGCATGATCCGCAATTGCGTGTGCTGACCATCGAGAATGCGCCGCAGATTCCGGAGTATCTGTATTGCCTCAAAGAGCGCAAGGGTGCGCGGTTGCCGGCGGCGTTCCT
>NZ_RCNX01000083.1:588514-593912 GCF_004307595.1 Pseudomonas sp. Sample_23 | reverse complement strand
CGACGCCGATGGTGATGGTCTGACCGTTGGCCAGAGTCACGACCACAGGCGAGCCGGTGACTGGCGCGCCGACGGTGGCGGTGTAAGTCACGGTGCCGCCTTCGGCCACCGACGTATCGGCGGTCAGTTTGACGGTCGAAGTATCGATGGTGTCGGTGACTTGGGTGATCGCTGGCGTGGTGCTCGGCACGAGATTTTCGAAGTTACCACCGGTGGCGCTGGTGATCGTGGCCTGAACAGAGCCGGCGTCTTTGTAGACGTCATCGGAAGGTGCCGGAACAGTTGCGGTGCCGGTGGTTTCGCCAGCCTTGATGGTGATCACAGCGCCGTTCGACAAGGTCACGGTCACTGGCGAGCCAGCGGCGTTGGTCAAGGTCGCGGTGTAGGTGATCTGGCCACCTTCAGCCACCGAGTTGCTGGCGCTGAGCGACAGATTGGTGGTGTCGTTGACATCCGTAACAGTGGTCGAAACCGGTGTTTTATCCGCCACCAGATCTTCGAAGTTGCCACCGGTCACGCCAGTGATCGAGTTGGTGATCGGAGCATTACCAGCCAACGCATCGTTCGCAGCAACAGCAGTTGCAGTGCCAGTAGTCTGGCCGACGCCGATGGTGATGGTCTGACCGTTGGCCAGGGTCACGACCACAGGCGAGCCAGTCACTGGTGCACCAACGGTGGCGGTGTAAGTCACGGTGCCGCCTTCAGCCACCGAAGTATCGGCGGTCAGTTTGACGGTCGAAGTGTCGATGGTATCGGTGACATTGGTCACCGCTGGAACCGCGCTTGGCACCAGGTTCTCGAAGTTGCCGCCGGTCGCACCCTCGATGGTCACTTCGACTTTGCCGGCATCTTTATAGACGTCATCTTTCGGTGCGTCGACGGTCACGGTGCCGGTGGTTTTGCCTGCGTCGATGGTGATGGTGGCGCCGTTCGACAGGGTCACGGTGACCGGTGTGCCGGCCGGGTTGGTCAGGGTTGCGGTGTAGGTGATCTGGCCGCCTTCGGCGACCGAATCGCTGGCGCTCAGGTTCAGGTTGGTGGTGTCGGTGGTGTCGGAAACCACGGTGTCTGCGGACTTGCCGTCGACCAGCAGTTTTTCGTAATTGCCACCGGTGGCGCCATCAATGGTCACGCTCAACGAGCTGCCGCCCGCCAGCGGGCTGTTCGGCGCGACGTAGTTGACGCTGCCGGTGGTTTCGCCGACCGCGATGGTGATGGTCTGGCCGTTGGACAGGCTGACGGTGACCGGCGAACCGGTCACTGGCGCGCCCACGGTGGCGGTGTAAACCACGGTTTCGCCTTCGGCGACGTTCGCAGTGGCGCTCAGCGACACGGTGGTGGTGTCGATGGTGTCGTTGACTGTGGTCACCGCCGGCGCTGTGCTGGTGACGAGGTTTTCGAAGTTGCCGCCGGTTGCGCTCTGGATGGTCGCTTCAACGCTGCCGGCGTCTTTATAGACGTCGTCTTTCGGTGCATCGACGGTCACGGTGCCGGTGGTTTTGCCGGCCTCGATGAGGATAGTCGCACCGTTCGACAGGGTCACGGTGACCGGTGTGCCAGCGGCGTTGCTCAAAGTCGCGGTGTAGGTGATCTGGCCGCCTTCGTTCACCGCGCCGGTCGCGCTGAGCGACAGGTTGGTGGTGTCGACGGTGTCGGTCACGGTGCTGCTGACCGGGGTCTGGTCGGCAACGAGGTTTTCGAAGTTACCGCCGCTGACGTTGGTGATCGAGTTGGTCAGCGGCGCGTGGCCGGCGAGTACGTCGTTCGGCGCGGTGGTGCTCACGCTGCCGCTGGTCTTGCCGACTTCGATAGTGATGTTCTGACCATTGGCCAAGGTGACGACCACAGGCGAACCGGTGACCGGCGCGCCGACGGTGGCGGTGTAGGTGACGGTGCCACCTTCGGCCGCGGTTTCGGTGGCGGTCAGTTTGACCGTCGAGGTGTCGACGGTGTCGGTGACATCGGTAACCGCTGGCGTGGTGCTTGGCACCAGGTTTTCGAAGTTGCCGCCAGTGGCGTCCTTGATCGTGACTTCAACTTTTCCGGCGTCTTTATAGACGTCGTCGGCAGGTGCCGGAACGGTGACGGTGCCGGTGGATTTGCCAGCCTCGATGGTGATCACCGCGCCGTTGCTCAGATTCACGGTCACCGGGGTACCGGCCGGGTTGCTCAGGGTCGCGGTGTAGACAATCGAACCGCCCTCGGCCACGGAGCCGGTCGCGGACAGCGACAGGTTGGTGGTGTCGGCGACGTCGGTTACCGAGGTCACCGCCGGGGTTTGGTCGGCGACGAGATTTTCGTAATTGCCACCACTGGCGCCGTCGATTTTCACGCTCAGGGTGTTGCCGCCGGCCTGTGCATCGTTCGGCGCGGTGAAGTTGACGCTGGCGCTGCTGGCGCCGACCGGAATGGTGATGGTCTGGCCGTTGGACAGGGTCACCAGCACTGGCGAACCGGTGACCGGGGCGGTCACGGACGCGGTGTAGACAACCACGCCGCCTTCTATCGCGCTGGCGCTGGCGGTCAGCGAAACCGTGCTGTTGTCGATGGTGTCGGTGACATCAGTTACCGCAGGAGTCTTGTCGATCACCAGGTTTTCAAAGTTGCCGCCGCTGGTCTTGGTGATGCTCGCATCGACCTTGCCGGCGTCCTTGTACACGTCATCGGCGGGGGCGGCGATGGTTGCGCTGCCGGTGCTCGCGCCCTTGGCAATGTTGATCACCGCGCCGTTGCTCAGGGTCACGCTCATGGCGGTGCCGGCCGGATTGCTCAGGGTCGCGGTGTAGACGATCGAGCCGCCCTCGGCAACGCTGCCAGTGGCGCTCAGGCTGATGTTGGTGGTGTCGACGGCGTCGGTGACTTTAGTCACCACAGCCGAACGATCGGCCTCGACGCGCTCGAAATCGCCGCCGCTGTGGCTGGCGATCGCCGTCCGCACGTTGCTGCCATCGATGTACGGCGTATTGGCGGGCGCCGGGAAATTCACCGAACCGCTGGTAGCACCGGCAGCGATGTTGATCACCGCGCCGTTGGCCAGGGTCACGGTCATTGCAGTACCGGCCGGGTTGCTCAGGGTCGCGGTGTAGGTGATCTGGCCACCTTCGCTGACGGTATCGCTGGCGGTCAGGGTCAGTGCGGTTGTGTCGACGGTGTCGTTGACCGTGGTGCTGACCGGAGTCTTGCTGACGTCGAGTTTCTCGAAGTTGCCGCCGCTGGCGTCGGTCATGGTTACGGTGAGCTTGCTGACGTCCTTGTAGACGTCATCGCTCGGTGCGGCGATCGTCACCGAACCGCTGGTCTTGCCGGCTTCGATGGTGATGGTCTGGCCGTTGCTCAGGTTGACGGTTACCGGCGTTTGCGCGGCGTTGGTCAGCGTTGCGGTGTAAGTGATCGAAGAGCCTTCGAGCACATAGCTTTCTGCGCTGAGGGTCAGGTGCGTAGTGTTGACCGTGTCGGCAACGTTGGTCACCGCAGGCGTAGTGCTCGGCACCAGATTTTCGAAGTTGCCGCCGGTGGCGTCCTTGATGGTGACTTCGACTTTGCCGGCGTCTTTGTAGACGTCATCGGCAGGTGCCGGAACGGTCACGGTGCCGGTGGTCTTGCCGGCTTCAATGGTGATGACCGAGCCGTTGCTCAGGTTGACGGTGACCGGCGTACCGGCCGGGTTGCTCAGCGTCGCGGTGTAGGTGATCTGCCCGCCTTCGTTGACGTTGCCGGTGGCAGTCAGCGCGACGCTGGTGGTGTCGACGGTGTCGGTCACGGTGGTGCTGACCGGGGTCTTGTCGGCGACCAGATTTTCGAAGTTGCCGCCGCTGACGTTGGTGATCGAGTTGGTCAGCGGTGCGTGACCGATCTGCACGTCATTCGATACCGGGGCGGTGACGCTGCCGGTGGTCTGGCCCACGGCGATGGTGATGCTCTGGCCGTTGGCCAGGGTCACGACAACAGGCGTGCCGGTGACGGGCGCGCCGACAGTGGCGGTGTAGGTGACGGTTCCGCCTTCCGCGACCGAGGTGTCGGCGGTCAATTTGACCGTCGAGGTGTCGATGGTGTCGGTGACTTGAGTGACCGCTGGCGTGGTGCTCGAGACGAGATTCTCGAAGTTGCCGCCGGTGGCGCTGGTGATGGTGGCCTGCACGGAGCCTGAGTCTTTGTAGACGTCGTCGGACGGAGCCGGGAAGGTCACATTACCGCTGGTTTCGCCTGCCTGGATGGTGATGACGGCGCCATTCGACAAGGTCACCGTCACTGGCGAGCCAGCAGCATTGGTCAAGGTCGCGGTGTAAGTGATCTGGCCGCCTTCAGCCACGGAAGCGGTCGCGCTCAGCGACAGATTGGTGGTGTCGGCCACGTCGGTGACGGTGGTCGAAACTGGAGTATTGTCCGCCACCAGGTTTTCGTAGTTGCCACCGGTTACGCCAGTGATCGAGTTGGTCAGCGGAGCGTTGCCGGTCAAGGCATCGTTCGGTGCAATGTAGGTGATGGAGCCAGTGGTCTGGCCGACGGCGATGGTGATGTTCTGGCCGTTGGCCAACGTCACGACCACAGGCGAACCGGTGACTGGCGCGCCGACGGTGGCGGTGTAAGTCACGGTGCCGCCTTCGGCAACCGAGGTGTCTGCGCTCAGCTTCACCGTCGAGGTATCGACGGTGTCAGTGATTTCGGTCACTGCTGGCGTAGTGTTCGGCACCAGATTTTCGAAGTTGCCGCCGGTGGCGTCCTTGATGCTGACTTCGACCTGGCCGGCGTCTTTGTAGGCGTCATCGGCCGGCGCTGGAACGGTAACGGTGCCGGTGGTTTTGCCGGCATCAATGGTGATCACCGAACCGTTGCTCAGGGTCACGGTTACCGGGGTGCCGGCCGGATTCGTCAGCGTGGCGGTGTAGGTGATCTGGCCACCCTCGGCCACAGAACCGGTGGCGCTGAGGCTCAGGCCAGTGTCATCGACCGAGTCGGTAATCGTGGTAACGGCTGGCGTGGTGCTTGGCACCAGGTTTTCGAAGTTGCCACCGGTAGCGCCAGTGATGGTGGTGCTGACGGTGCTGCCATTGTTGTAAACGTCATTGGCCGCAGTCGGCACGTTGACGGTGCCGACGGTCTCGCCGGCAGCAATGGTGATGGTCGAACCGTTCGACAGGGTGACGGTAACCGGGGTTTGTGCCGGATTGGTCAGGGTCGCGGTGTAAGTGATCTGACCGCCTTCAACGATGTTATTGGTCGCAGTCAGCGTCAGGCCGGTGTTGTCGACCGAATCGGTAATCGTGGTGACCGCAGGCGTGTTGCTTGGCACCAGGTTTTCGAAATTGCCACCGGTTGCGCCAGTGATCGTGGTGCTGACGGTGCTGCCATTGTTGTACACGTCATTGGCCGCAGTCGGCACGTTGACGGTGCCGACGGT
>NZ_RCNX01000083.1:297117-588414 GCF_004307595.1 Pseudomonas sp. Sample_23 | reverse complement strand
TGCCATTGTTGTACACGTCATTGGCCGCAGTCGGCACGTTGACGGTGCCGACGGTCTCGCCGGCTGCAATGGTGATGGTTGAGCCGTTCGACAGAGTGACGGTAACTGGCGTCTGCGCTGGATTAGTCAGCGTTGCGGTGTAAGTGATCTGACCGCCTTCAACGATGTTGTTGGTCGCGGTCAACGTCAGACCGGTGTTATCAACCGAATCAGTGATCGTGGTAACGGCTGGCGTGGTGTTTGGCACCAGGTTTTCGAAGTTGCCGCCGGTAGCCCCGGTGATCGTCGTGCTGACGGTGCTGCCATTGTTGTAAACGTCATTGGCCGCAGTCGGCACGTTCACGGTGCCGACGGTTTCGCCAGCCGCGATGGTGATGGTCGAGCCGTTCGACAGGGTGACGGTAACCGGCGTCTGCGCTGGATTAGTCAGCGTGGCGGTGTAAGTGATCTGACCGCCTTCAACGATGTTGTTGGTCGCAGTCAGGGTCAGGCCAGTGTCATCGACCGAGTCGGTGATGGTGGTCACCGCTGGCGTGTTGCTTGGCACCAGGTTTTCGAAATTGCCGCCAGTCGCGCCAGTGATCGTGGTGCTGACGGTGCTGCCATTGTTGTACACGTCGTTGACCGCAGTCGGCACGTTGACGGTACCAACGGTTTCGCCAGCCGCAATGGTGATGGTCGAGCCGTTCGACAGAGTGACGGTTACCGGCGTCTGCGCCGGATTGGTCAGGGTCGCGGTATAGGTGATCTGACCGCCTTCAACGATGTTGTTGGTCGCGGTCAGAGTCAAACCGGTGTCATCGACCGAATCGGTGATCGCGGTGACTGCTGGCGTCGGGTTCGGCACCAGATTTTCGAAATTGCCACCGGTGGCGCCAGTGATCGTGGTGCTGACGGTGCTGCCATTGTTGTAGACGTCATTGGCCGCAGTCGGCACGTTGACGGTGCCGACGGTTTCGCCGGCTGCAATGGTGATGGTCGAACCGTTGGACAGAGTGACGGTTACCGGCGTCTGCGCCGGATTGGTCAGGGTCGCGGTATAGGTGATCTGGCCGCCTTCAACGATGTTGTTGGTCGCAGTCAGGGTCAGGCCAGTGTCATCGACCGAGTCGGTGATGGTGGTCACCGCTGGCGTGTTGCTTGGCACCAGATTTTCGAAGTTGCCGCCGGTAGCGCCGGTGATAGTGGTGCTGACGGTGCTGCCATTGTTGTACACGTCGTTGGCCGCCGTCGGCACGTTGACGGTGCCGACGGTTTCGCCGGCTGAAATGGTGATGGTCGAGCCGTTCGACAGGGTGACGGTAACCGGGGTTTGTGCCGGATTGGTCAGTGTCGCGGTGTAAGTGATCTGACCGCCTTCAACAATATTGTTGGTCGCGGTCAGGGTCAGGCCAGTGTTATCGACCGAGTCGGTGATCGTAGTTACTGCTGGCGTCGGATTCGGCACCAGGTTTTCAAAGTTGCCGCCGGTAGCCCCGGTGATCGTCGTCGTAACAGTGCTGCCGTTGTTGTAAACGTCATTGGTCGGGGTCGGCACGTTAACAGTGCCGGTAGTCTGGCCAGCGCCAATGGTAATGGTCGAGCCATTCGACAGCGTGACGGTGACCGGAGTTTGCGCCGGGTTAGTCAGCGTCGCGGTGTAGGTAATCTGGCCGCCTTCGGTCACGCTCGAACCAGCCGTCAGCGTGACGGTAGTGGTATCGACGGTGTCGGTGACCTGCGTGGTCGCCGGGATAGTCGGCGGGGTCACGGTGATGCCGTTGCCGCCGCTGGTGCCGGTGACGGTCACGTCGATCTGGGTCGGGTCGTTGTAGACCGTGTCGTTCGGTGCCAGCGGCACGTTGACGGTGCCGGTGGTGGCGCCGGCCGGGATGACGATCACTGCGCCATTGGACAGGGTGATGGTCAGGTCGGTCAGCGGCGCCTGAGTCAGGGTCGCGGTATACACCAGCACGCCGCCGGCTTCGGTGATGGTCGGCGTGGCGCTGAGGCTCAGGGTCGAGTCAGGCAGCGCGTTGGTGGTGGTGTCGGTGGTCAGGCCACCGGTGGTGTCCTGCGCGATTTGCCCGGCAGAATTGATGCCCGCCGTGGGGAAGCCGATGGTCGGATCGACGCGGCCAGCGGTGGCGTCGAGCATGACGAAGCTGTGACCGCCACCGGCAGCACCACCGGTACCTGCGGCGGTCGGGCCGGCCGCGGTGGATTCGAGTGCGGTGGTCGGGTCGACACCGGCGGCGATGGCTTGCTGCAGTTCTTCTACAGAAGGCGCAGCCTGCGCGGTGGCTTCGGCCAGGTCAGTGCCGGAGTCAGGCGAGCTGGCGCTCCACTGGGTGTCACGGCCCAGATCGAGCATGCGGCCATCGGCCAGTTCCAGCGACACCGCGCCGGACAGGCCGGTATCGATCTGGTCGCCGACATACAGGCGATCGCCTTCAACGAGTACGCGACGCACGCCCTCTGGGGACACCACGAAAACCTGACCGACAATGCTTTTGACGACGGCAACAACACTGCTCATTGAAGACTCTCCGGGGTGTCACATTCAGTTGACTTCCATGGACCTGACGGGCGTCGGCGCCACTTCAGTCTGGACGTACTTTCTATAAATGGATAACTTATTGACGCTGTATTTCCGTCAATAATCTGGCTATAAATTATCGCGATTAACTTTATGCCAAACTATTGACCTTCTGGGAGCCATCCTAAACAATCGCCCCACTAATGTCACATTGATATTTCCGCGGCGACCTGTCCTCCAGCCTGTCATCCAGTTCCTGTTTTGAACTTTCCGACATACGGTCTTTCGGGTTGCCATCATCCGACGCAGCGCCACGTTTCTGCTGTGATTCAAGACAAGAAGTTCCGGGAAAATTCCAACCATGCGTTCGCTTTTGCTCCTTGCCGCTCCCTTCGCTCTCGCCGCCTCATTCGTACAAGCACAATCCTTACCAGAAGCCATGCAACAGGCGCTGGATGTCCATCCGGAGATTCAGGCGGGGGTCAACAGTCGATTGGCGGCGGATTATCAGTTAAAGGCTGCGAAAGGGGGATACCTGCCCAAGGTCGATCTGCTGGGCGGTTATGGCCGTGAAGGCACTGACAGTGTGACCACTCGAGCGAACGGTGGAAGCAATCACTGGGAGACGTTGAACCGCAGCGAGTCAAGTTTACGTCTCTCGCAAATGGTTTTTGACGGTTTCGCGACGTCCAACGAAGTTGCGCGTCAACAAGCCAACGTCAGCTCCCGTGCTTACTCGTTGCTGGGCACTTCCGAACGCACTGCGCTGACCGTCGCCCAGGTTTATCTGGACGTGCTGACCCGTCGCGAATTCGTCCGTCTGGCCGAGGAAAACCTCAAGAGCCACCAGCGCATCTACGATCAGATCCAGCTGCGCACCCAGCGCGGCGTCGGCAGCGGTGCCGACCTTGATCAGGCCGAAGCGCGTATGGCCCAGGCCCGCAACAATCTGATCACCGAACAGACCAACCTCGCCGACGCGGAAACCAACTTCCTCAGCGCCGTCGGCCAGATGCCCGACCAGCTCGAGCGCCCGGCGCCGTTCATGGCGATGATGCCGGCCAACCTCAATGAAGCCCGCGCGCAGATGCTGGAAAACAGCCCGATCCTGCGTTCCGCCGAGTCGGATATTGCCGCTGCCGAGAAGCAGTTCGCCACCGCCAAATCGACCTTTTACCCGCGCTTCGACGCCGAACTGGGCCGTACCGCCGACAACGATCTCGACGGCCAGAACGGCCACAACAATGAATGGCAGGCCATGCTGCGCATGCGTTTCAACCTGTATTCCGGTGGCAGCAACAAGGCCGATCTGGAATCCAAGTCGTACCTGGCCAACCAGGCGCTGGACATCCGCAACAACGCCCTGCGTCAGTTGAACGAAGAGCTCGGCCTGGCCTGGAACGCCCTGAACAACGCCAACGCTCAGGTGCCGATCGCTCAGCAATACGTCGATCGCAGCACTTCGGTGCGTACTGCCTACCAGCGTCAATTCAGCCTCGGCGAACGCACCCTGCTGGATTTGCTCGACAGCGAAAACGAGCTGTTCACCGCCTCGCGGCGTCTGGCGGAAATCAAGAACATTCAGTTATTTACTCAGTATCGAATCAAGGCGACCATGGGCCAATTGCTCAAAAGCCAGGGAGTGGTCGCGCCGTTGGCATCCGTTGTGCAGAACGACGTGAAGCCCAAGGTCCAGCTGCCTGGGATGAACTGAGTTATCCCTTTCAACTGTTAAAGAGTGTCGAGCGTGGAATCAGAAGTCAGTCGAGTTCAACTCAGCCATGATCCACGCGCGTTGCATGACGATCCGTTGCTGGATGGTCTGCTCGCCCTGTGCATGCTGCACCAGAAGCCTGCCAGCGCGGCGATGCTGACCACCGGCCTGCCGCTGCCCAAACAACGTTTGAGTGTCGAGTTGCTGCCGCGCGCAGCGGCCCGCGCCGGGCTGCAGGGGCGGGTGTTGCAGCGCAAGCTCGAAGAAATTCCGGCGATCGCCATGCCCGCGTTGTTGCTGCTCAAGGATGGCCGCAGTGCCGTCCTGCTCGGCTGGCAGGGCAACAACGAAGCACGAGTGCTGCTCAGCGAAAGCGACGGCGGCGAATCGGTGGTCAGCCGCGAACTGCTGAGCGACGATTACACCGGCAAAGTGTTCTTCGCCCAGCCGCAGCACAAATTCGACGTCAACCACGGCACGCTGATCCCGCGTGCACGCTCGTGGTTTCGCGACACCCTCAAGCGTTCGCGCTGGCTGTACGCCGATGCGATCGCCGCCAGTTTCCTGATCAACATCATCGCCATGGCCGCGCCGCTGTTCGTGATGAACGTCTACGACCGCGTGGTGCCAAACCAGGCCGAAGCAACCCTTTGGGTGCTGGCGCTGGGCATCACCGGCGCTTACATCTTCGACTTGATCCTCAAGAGCCTGCGCAGCCTGTGCCTGGATCTGGCCGGGAAGAAAACCGACCTGATCATCTCCGCCACGCTGTTCGAGCGCATTGTCGGCATGGCGATGAAATACCGCCCGGCGCGGGTCGGCAGTTTTGCCCAGAACATCCATGAGTTTCAGAGTCTGCGCGACTTTCTCGCCTCGCTGACCCTGACCAGTCTGATCGACCTGCCGTTTACCATCCTGATTTTCATCGTCATCGCCATTCTCGGCGGGCATCTGGTGTGGATCCCGGTCCTGGCGTTCCCGATTGCCCTGTTGATCGGCTACGCCTTGCAGAAGCCGTTGATCGCGACCATGGAGCGCACCATGGCGCTGGGCGCTGAGCGCCAGTCGAGCCTGATCGAAACCCTCGCCGGGCTGGACGCGGTCAAGGTCAACAACGCTGAAAGCGAGCGCCAGTATCAGTGGGAGCAGACCATCGGCACCCTCAGTCGCCTCGAGCTGCGAGTGAAAATGCTCTCCGGTCTGGCGATGAACATCACCTTGCTGATCCAGCAACTGGCCGGGGTGATCATGATCGTCTTCGGCGTGTACCAGATCATCGCCGGCAACCTGAGCATGGGCGGGCTGATTGCCTGCTACATGCTCAGTGGCCGCGCGCTGAGCCCGCTGGCGTCGCTGTCCGGCCTGCTCACGCGCTATCAACAGGCGCGGGTGACCATGACCTCGGTCGACCAGATGATGGAGCTGCCGCAGGAGCGCAACTTCGAGGAGCGCCCGCTGAGCCGCAAGGTGCTGCAGGGTGCGATCGAATGCCGTCAGCTCAGCTTCACCTACCCGGACCAGCAGAACCCGGCGCTGAAGAACATCAACCTGGTGATCCGTCCCGGCGAGAAGATCGGCATCATCGGCCGCAGCGGTTCGGGCAAGAGTTCGCTGGCGAAACTGCTGGTGGGCCTGTACCAACCGGACGACGGTGCCTTGCTGGTCGACGGCGTGGACATCCGCCAGATCGACGTCAGCGAACTGCGCTACAACATCGGTTACGTGCCGCAGGACATTCAGCTGCTGTCCGGCACCCTGCGTGACAACCTGGTGTCCGGCGCGCGTTACGTCGAAGACGAGCTGGTGCTGCAAGCCGCCGAACTGGCCGGCGTCCACGAATTCGCCCGTCTGCACCCGCAAGGCTACGAGCTGCAAGTCGGCGAGCGCGGGCAGAACCTCTCCGGCGGCCAGCGGCAGAACGTCGCCCTGGCCCGGGCGCTGTTGCTCAATCCACCGATTCTGCTGATGGATGAGCCAACCAGTGCGATGGACAACACCGGCGAAGAACGCCTCAAGCAACGCCTCGCAGCAGTGATTGAAAACAAGACCGTGGTGCTGGTCACGCACCGGGCATCGCTGTTGTCGCTGGTCGATCGCCTGCTGGTGATCGATCGCGGGCAGATTCTCGCCGACGGCCCGAAAGCCGCCGTGATGGAAGCGTTGAAGAAGGGGCAGATCAGTGTTGCTTAAGTCCGGTGTCAAGGAGTCGATCCGTCGCTACTTCAAGGGCTCTGCCTCGCTGCAGGGCCAGCCGCTGCCAGAGGTCAACAAGGCGCTGATAGAAGACGCCCCGCGCGTCGTGCGCCTGACCATCTGGGCGATCATCGGCTTCTTCGTGTTCCTCATGCTCTGGGCCAACTTCGCCGTGATCGACGAAGTAACCAAGGGCGACGGCAAGGCGATTCCGTCTTCCAAGATCCAGAAAATCCAGAACCTGGAGGGCGGTATCGTCTCCGAGCTGTTCGTCAAGGAAGGCCAGATCGTCGAGGCCGGCGCGCCGCTGATTCGTCTCGATGACACGCGTTTTGCCTCCAACGTCGGCGAAACCGAGGCTGATCGCCTGTCGATGCTGCTGCGGGTCGAGCGCCTGAGCGCGGAAGTCGATGATCGTCCGCTGAATTTCCCCGAGGACGTGCTCAAAGCCGTGCCGGGCCAGGCAAAAAGCGAAGAGTCGCTGTACATCAGCCGCCGTCAGCAGTTGCACGATGAAATCGGCGGCTTGCAGGAGCAGTTGATCCAGCGTCAGCAAGAGCTGCGTGAGTTCAGCTCCAAGCAGGCGCAGTACCGTCAGCAACTCGGCTTGCAGCGTCAGGAAATCAACATGTCCGAGCCGCTGGTGGCGCAGGGCGCGGTCTCGCCGGTGGAAGTGTTGCGCCTCAAGCGTGCCGAAGTGGAAACCCGTGGCCAGCTCGATGCGACCACGCTGGCCATTCCGCGCGCGGAATCGGCGATCAAGGAAGTGCAGCGCAAGATCGACGAAACCCGCGGCAAATTCCGCAGCGAAGCGCTGACCCAGCTCAACGAAGCGCGCACCGATCTGAACAAGGCCCAGGCCACCGGCAAGGCGCTGGAAGACCGCGTCAGCCGTACGCTGGTTACCTCACCTGTGCGGGGTATCGTCAACAAGTTGCTGGTCAACACCATCGGCGGCGTAATCCAGCCGGGCAGCGACATGGTTGAAATCGTGCCGCTGGACGACACCCTACTGGTCGAAGCCAAGATCCGCCCGCAGGACATCGCGTTCCTGCATCCGGGTCAGGAAGCGATCGTCAAATTCACCGCCTATGACTACACCATTTACGGCGGACTGAAGGCACAGCTGGAGCAGATCGGTGCGGATACCATCACCGACGAAGACAAGAAAACCACCTACTACGTGATCAAAGTGCGCACTGAGCGCAGTCATTTGGGCACGGATGAAAAGCCACTGCTGATCATTCCGGGGATGGTCGCTTCGGTGGATATCATCACTGGCAAGAAGTCGGTGTTGAGCTATTTGCTCAAGCCGATCATCCGCGCGCGGGCTGAGGCGTTGCACGAGCGCTAGATTTTCGGCGCTGGTGACGACCTATTCGCGAGCAGGCTCGCTCCCACAGGAGATTGCATTCCAACTGTGGGAGCGAGCCTGCTCGCGAAGGCGTCCTCCGAAGCGCTACATATTCGTCGGTAAGTGACGCAAATGGTCACCCACCCCCTCACCATTCGCCATATCGTTATTCATTAACGGTATTTAGTTTCCAATTCTTATAGCTATAAAGTCATCTCCCTGCGTACCTGCCGACCAATCGGCGCGCCGCACGACCTGAACCGACACGCAATCCAGCGTGAGTGTCTGATCGACGAGCGCGTCCATGAACGCGCCGTGCGTGGGAGATGATTGATGTCCGCCGCTACTGCCACCGAAAGCGCCGCAACTGCCGCGCCACAAGTTTTTGAAATTCGCCCCTTCAGCGGTGCCGTCGGCGCCGAGATCGTTGGCCTCGACCTGCGCCGGCCGGTCAATGATCAGGACTTCGCGCGCATTCATCGCGCGCACTTGGATTACCACGTCTTGGTCTTTCGCGATCAGCAGATCACCCCGCAACAGCAAATCGATTTCAGCCGCCGCTTCGGCGTGTTGCAGATCCACGTGCTCAAGCAATTCCTCTTGGCCAATCACCCGGAAATCCTCATCGTTTCCAACATCATCGAGAACGGCCAGAACATCGGTCTCGGAGACGCCGGCAAGTTCTGGCATTCCGATCTCTCCTATAAAGAGCTGCCGAGTCTCGGCTCGATGCTGCACGCCCAAGAGCTGCCCGCCGAGGGCGGCGACACGCTGTTCGCCGACATGCACAAAGCCTGGGACGACTTGCCCGCTGCGTTGCGCACTGCGGTCGAAGGACGTTGCGCTGCGCATTCCTATACCGCGCGCTACAGCGAAACCAAGTTCGAGGGTAACTGGCGCCCGACCCTGACCCCTGAACAGTTGGCTCAGGTCGCCGAAGTGGTGCATCCGGTGGTGCGCACCCATCCGGAAAACGGCCGCAAAGCCTTGTTCGTCAGCGAAGGCTTCACCACGCGCATCGTCGGTCTGCCGGAAGACGAAAGTCGTCAGTTGCTCGGCGAACTCTTCGCCCACAGCGTGCTGCCGCAAAACATCTACCGCCATCAGTGGGAACCGCATGACCTGGTGTTCTGGGACAACCGCTCGCTGATCCACCTTGCCGCCGGCTGCCCTGCGCATCTGCGCCGCAAGCTGTATCGCACGACCATTCAGGGCGACGCGCCTTTCTGATTTGCCGGAGATAGATCATGAACGCCCCTTTGCCAGGCCACGCGGCCAGCAACCCGATCGCCCGCAGCGAAGCGTTGCTGGCCGTCGATCACGTCAGCCTCGAATACCGCACGCCGCAACGGGTGGTGCGCGCTACCCATCAAGTCAGTTTCGCCGTCGACCCGGCTGATCGTTTCGTCCTGCTCGGCCCGTCCGGTTGCGGGAAATCGACCCTGCTCAAGGCGGTCGCCGGGTTCATCCAGCCTTGCGAAGGCGAGATCCGCTTGCAAGGCCAGCGCGTCGATGCGCCGGGGCCGGACCGCATTGTCGTGTTTCAGGAATTCGACCAGTTGCCGCCGTGGAAAACCGTTAAGCAAAACGTGATGTTCCCGCTGCTGGCCTCGCGCACCTTGAGCAAGAAAGACGCCGAAGAGCGTGCGCTGCACTACCTGGAAAAGGTCGGTCTGGCAGCGTTTGCCGACGCCTATCCACACACCTTGTCCGGCGGCATGAAGGCGCGGGTGGCGATCGCCCGGGCGTTGGCCATGCAACCAAAAATTCTTTTGATGGACGAACCCTTCGCTGCACTCGATGCGTTGACCCGCCGCAAGATGCAGGAGGAGTTGCTGCTGCTCTGGGAAGAGGTGCGCTTCACCCTGCTGTTCGTCACCCATTCGATCGAAGAAGCCTTGGTGGTCGGCAATCGCATCCTCTTGCTGTCGCCGCATCCGGGGCGGGTGCGCGCCGAAGTGCACA
This sequence comes from Pseudomonas sp. Sample_23, assembly GCF_004307595.1. Taxonomy (NCBI): domain Bacteria; kingdom Pseudomonadati; phylum Pseudomonadota; class Gammaproteobacteria; order Pseudomonadales; family Pseudomonadaceae; genus Pseudomonas; species Pseudomonas sp. Sample_23. The sequence continues at coordinate 578,670 of NZ_RCNX01000083.1, read as the reverse complement.
GCCATCAATACGACCTGCACAGCCTCGGCGGCGTGGCGTTTCAGGAGTCGGCGCGGCGCATTCATCGTCTGCTGTTCGATGAGGGCCAAGCGCCGGAGACCGAACGTGATCACGACTTCAACGATATTCGCATCGCTTATTGAGCGGTCAGGAGGACTACCCGATGAGCCATTCATCATCCGTGCGTGAAGAATTCGAAACCGTGCTCGAGCCGCTGACCGCAGTGCCGGTCGAGCGCGAATTGCCGCTTGGCACGCGCCTGTGGCAACAGGGCTGGTTGCGCAAAAGCCTGATCCTGATCGTGCTGGCGATCATCTGGGAAGTGGTCGCGCGGATTCAGAACAACGACCTGATGCTGCCGAGTTTTTTGCAAACCGCGCAGGCCCTGTTCGACGGTCTGCTCAGTGGCGAGTTGCTGGCCAAGGTGTGGATATCCCTGGTGGTGCTGATCAAGGGTTACCTGATCGGCATTGTCCTCGCGTTCGCTCTGACGACATTGGCGGTTTCGACCCAGTTGGGACGTGATCTGCTCAGTACGATGACTTCGATGTTCAACCCGTTGCCGGCGATCGCCCTGTTGCCGCTGGCGCTGCTCTGGTTCGGATTGGGGCAGAACAGTCTGATTTTCGTGCTGGTGCATTCGGTGCTGTGGGCGCTGGCGCTGAACACCTATGCCGGATTTCTCGGCGTCTCCGAAACGCTGCGTATGGCCGGGCGCAATTATGGTCTCAAGGGGTTGCGCCTTGTGTTGTTCATACTGATCCCGGCGGCACTGCCGTCGATTCTCGCCGGTTTGAAGATTGGCTGGGCGTTTGCCTGGCGCACCTTGATCGCAGCCGAATTGGTGTTTGGCGCAACCAGTGGCAAGGGCGGGCTGGGCTGGTACATCTTCCAGAATCGCAATGAGCTGTACACCGACAAGGTGTTCGCCGGGTTGGCGGTGGTGATCCTGATTGGTCTGCTGGTGGAGAATCTGGTGTTTGCCACCCTTGAGCGGGTGACGGTGAAGCGCTGGGGTATGCAGCGCTGACCTGAAAAGATCGCAGCCTTCGGCAGCTCCCACATGGGAAAACCATCCTCTGTAGGAGCTGCCGCAGGCTGCGATCTTTTGATCTGCTAGCATTGCGCCCGGATCAATCCAGATCAGCCAAGAGTGCTCAGCATGCAACTCCCGGACATGAACCTTCTGGTCGCTCTCGATGCCTTGCTCGACGAGGGCAGTGTGGTCGGCGCGGCGCGGCGGATGAACCTCAGCCCGGCGGCCATGAGCCGCACGCTGACGCGGATTCGCGAAGCCATCGGCGATCCGATTCTGGTGCGCGCCGGGCGTGGCCTGGTACCGACCCCCAAAGCCCTCGAACTGCGCGAACAGGTGCGCGATGTGGTCGAGCAGGCGGCGCTGCTGTTTCGCTCCGCCGATAGCGTCGAGCTGGGCACCTTGCGTCGACGTTTCAGCATCCGCGCCAATGATTTCTTCGTCGGCGTTTACGGCGGCAAGCTGTTCGACACCCTCGACCAGCTCGCCCCGCATTGCGAATTGCGCTTCGTCCCGGAAGGCGATGGCGACGATGAGGCGCTGCGCGAAGGACGCATCGATCTGAGCGTCAGCAACACCCGTCCGCTCACGCCGGAGGTTAAGGTACAGAACCTGTTCTCCACGCATTTCGTCGGCCTGGTGCGCGAGAACCATCCGCTGCTCGACGGCGAAATCACCGCTGAGCGCTACGCCGGTTTTTCCCACATCAGCATGTCGCGGCGTGGCATCGCTCGCGGCCCGATCGACACGGCGTTGAATGCGTTGGGGCTGGAGCGCCGGGTGGCGGTGATCGCGCCGAGCTTCCACGCGGCGATGTTTGCCTTGCCCGACTCCGACCTGATCCTGCCGGTGCCCAAAGAAGCACTGCTCAGCGTACGGCGGTTGGGCCTGAAACTGCGTTCATTCGATCTGCCGATTCCGCTGCCTATGCTGATGCTGACCCAGGCCTGGCACCCGCGCTTCGACAAGGACCCGGCCCACCGCTGGCTGCGTGAAACCCTCAAGACCTGCTGCGATGAAACGTGGCTGGCGGCACAGCCGTAAATCATCAGGCACCATCGAATCCCTGTGGGAGCGAGCCTGCTCGCGAAAGCGGTGGATCAGTCACCTCAATGGCGACTGGTCCACCGCTTTCGCGAGCAAGCTCGCTCCCACATAGGCATTCACCGTTGTGTCTGATGCACTTATAACCTGCCAATAAGTCAATTTTCGTCAGCATCAAGCCTCACTAAAATGCTCCGGTATTTCACCCCCGGAGCTTTCATTCATGACATCCCTGACGGTCCCGGCGCCTCTCGCCGCGACCAGCCCGGCGACGGCGGCTGCGCCACCGGTGTTCGGGGCGCGGATCATCATTGGTCTGGTCGGCGTGCTGTTGGCCGTGCTGGTCTCGGGCCTCAACGAGATGGTCACCAAAGTCGCACTCGCCGACATTCGCGGCGCGCTGCACATCGGTTACGACGAAGGCACCTGGCTGGTCGCCAGCTACACGGCCACGTCGGTCGCGGCCATGGCCTTCGCGCCGTGGTGCTCGGTGACCTTCTCGCTGCGTCGCTTCACACTGTGCGCCATCGGTCTGTTTACCCTGCTCGGCGTGCTGTGCCCGTTCGCCCCGAACTACGAAAGTCTGCTGCTGATGCGCATCCTCCAAGGCCTCGCCGGCGGTGCATTGCCGCCGATGCTGATGACCGTCGCGCTGCGCTTTCTCCCGGCGAACATCAAACTGTACGGACTGGCCGGCTACGCACTGACCGCGACTTTCGGCCCGGGACTCGGCACGCCGCTGGCCGGTCTGTGGACCGAATACGTCGGCTGGCAATGGACCTTCTGGCAGATCATCGTGCCGTGCCTGATCGCGATGGCCGCAGTGGCTTACGGATTGCCCCAGGATCCGCTGCGGCTGGAACGTCTCAGGGCGTTCAACTGGAAGGGCCTGCTGTTGGGCTTTCCGGCGATCTGCATGCTGGTGATCGGTCTGTTGCAGGGCAATCGACTGGACTGGTTCGAGTCGAATCTGATCTGTGGATTGCTTGGTGCCGGTTCGCTGCTGCTGGTGGCGTTTCTGATCAATGAGTGGTCGCAGCCGATTCCGTTTTTCAAACTGCAGATGCTCGGCATCCGCAACCTGTTGTTTGCGTTGATCACCCTCGCCGGGGTGCTGATCGTGCTGCTGGCGGTGGTGCTGATTCCGTCGAGTTATCTGGCCCAGGTGCAGGGTTATCGTCCGGCGCAAACCGCGCCGATCATGCTCATTGCCGCGCTGCCGCAGTTGATCGCGCTGCCGCTGGTGGCAGCGCTGTGCAATTTGCGCTGGGTCGATTGCCGCTGGGTGCTCGGCATTGGTCTGAGCATGCTCGCGCTGTCCTGCCTGGGCGGTTCGCACCTGACTTCGGCGTGGATTCGCGACGATTTCTACGTCCTGCAATGGCTGCAGATTTTCGGCCAGCCGATGGCGGTGTTGCCGCTGCTGATGTTGTCGACCGGCAGTATCACGCCGATGGAAGGGCCTTTCGCGTCGGCGTGGTTCAACACCGTCAAAGGCCTGGCTGCCGTGGTTGCCACCGGCGTCATCGAAGCGCTGACCACCGCGCGCCTGCATTTCCATTCGACCATGTTGGTCGACAGCCTCGGCAATTCGCCGCTGGCCGATCACAGCGATCCGGGTCTCGCTCACCGCGTGCATGAGCAGGCGGTGGTGCTGACTTCGTCCGATTTGTACCTGTGCATGGCCGGCGTTGCCGTGGCGTTGATCCTGCTGATTTTCTGGCTGCCGACGCGGATTTATCCGCCGCGCGCGCCGACCTGATCGCTGTACTGAAACTGAAGGTTTTTTATGACTCAATCCAAGCAAAAACTCGCGGTGGCCGTGGCTGCCGCGCTGGCGGTAGGCGTGCTGGTGTATCTGGCAATGCCCGGCCTGTTCGGCCAACGCACCGAGCAAACCACCAATGACGCCTTCGTCTCCGCCGACTACACGCTGGTGGTGCCGCGCGTGGCCGGGTTCATCAAGCAGGTGCTGGTCGAAGACAACCAACAGGTCAAGGCCGGGCAGTTGCTGGCGTTGATCGATGACCGTGATTTGCGCGCAGCGGCGGAGGCGGCGGATGCGCAAACCCTGGTCGCGCGGGCGCAGTTGCAGAACGCCAACGCAACCCTGGAGCGGCAGGCTTCGCTGATCGCTCAGGCGCAGGCCACCGTGGTCTCGGCCAAAGCGGAAATGGCTTTTGCGCAGCAGGAACTGAACCGCTACAACCATCTCGCCGGTGTCGGCGCTGGCACCGTGCAGAACGCGCAGCAGGCGCGCACGCGCATTGATCAGGCCTCGGCGCGCCTCGACACCGCGACCGCGAAGCTGGCGGCCGAACGCAAGCAGGTCGAGATTCTCACCGCCCAGCGCAACGCCGCCGAAGGCAATCTGAAACATGCGCAGGCGGCGCTGGAGATCGCCAGTTTCAACCTGTCCTATACGCGCATCACCGCGCCGCAGGACGGCATGATCGGCGAGCGTGCGGTGCGTGTCGGGGCTTACGTCACGCCGGGCAGCAAGCTGTTGGCGGTGGTGCCGTTGCAACAGGCCTACGTGGTCGCCAACTTTCAGGAAACCCAGTTGACCGATGTGCAGCCCGGGCAAGATGTGCAAGTGCGGGTCGACAGCCTCGGCGGCGAAGCCCTGACTGGCCGCGTCGAGAGCATTGCGCCGGCAACGGGCGTGACCTTCGCGGCGGTGAAACCGGATAACGCCACCGGTAATTTCACCAAGGTTGTGCAGCGGATTCCGGTGAAGATCGTGCTGGAACCGGGCCAGCCACTGGCCGAGCGGTTGCGGGTGGGGATGTCGGTCGAGGCGAGTATTGATACCGCCAGCTCAAAGGCGTCCGGGCGCGAGGTGACGCAGCGATGATCGGTGTTGAATCGGCTGGCCTCATCGCTGGCAAGCCAGCTCCCACAGGATTCATTGGCAGGCTGAACCATTTTGCACAGCCTGCACATTCCTTGTGGGAGCTGGCTTGCCAGCGATGGGGGCATTGGCAGCGACTCACCATGAGTGCCCTACTTGCAGTCAGCCTCAGCGCTTGCACCGTTGGCCCAGACTTCCAGAAACCCGAAGCCCCTCAGCCTGCCGACTGGGCCAAACCCGCCCGGTCCGCCCCAAGCCAGGCCGTCAGCGAACCCCTGAACGAACGCTGGTGGGAAACCTTCCACGACCCGCAACTTTCCGCGCTCACCCAACGCGCGCTGAACAGCAACCTCGACCTGCAACTGGCCAGCAGCCGCCTGCAACAAAGCCGCGCCGCGCGTCAGGTGATCACCGCCGAGCGCTATCCGCACAGCTCTGCCACCGGCAGCTACGGGCGCAAACGCAACAGTGGCGAAGGCTTGAACGATCCATCGGGAAATAACGGCGACGAGGCGTTCAACCTCTGGGATGCCGGTTTCTCCGCCTCATGGGAACTGGACTTCTGGGGCCGCGTGCGTCGTGAAACCGAAGCCGCTGATGCCAATCTCGAAGTGGCAGAAAATGATCGTCGCGGCGTGCTGCTGACCGTGCTTGCCGACACCGCGCAAAACTACATTCAGCTGCGCGGGGTGCAGAACACCCGCGCCGTCACCGAGCAGAACCTCGACGTCGCTCGCCACAGCCTGAAACTCTCGCAGTTGCGGCTGGCCGATGGCGTGGCCACCGACCTGGACGTCGCCGAAGCTGCCGCGCAAGTCGCCGCCATCGAGGCACGGCTGCCGGCGCTCGAGCAGCGTCAGGCGCAACTGATCAACGCGATCAGTCTGCTGATGGGCGAACCGCCGCAGGCCCTCGCTCAAGCGTTATCCACAGACGCGGCAGTGCCGCAGTCGCCACTGCAAGTCGCCATCGGCCTGCCATCGCAATTGGCCGAACGCCGCCCGGATATCCGCCAGGCCGAAGCGCGTCTGCACGCCGCCACCGCCAACATCGGTGTGGCCAAGGGCGATTTCTATCCGCGCATCACCCTGTCCGGCAACTTCGGTTCACAGGCCATGCAACTGAGCGATTTCGGTTCATGGGGCTCGCGTGCCTTTGCCATCGGCCCGCAATTCAGCTTGCCGTTGTTCGACGGCGGTCGCTTGCGCGGCATGCTGCAACTGCGTGAAGCCCAACAGCAGGAAGCGGCCATCGCCTACCAGCAAACCGTGCTGCGCGCCTGGCATGAAATCGATGATCAACTGACCGCCTACAACGCCAGCCAGCGCCGGCGCGACAGCCTCGCCGAAGCCGTGCATCAGAACCAGATCGCCCTGCGTACTGCGCAACAGCAATACGTCGAAGGCGTGGTCGATTTCGTCAACGTCCTCACCGTGCAAAGCGCCTTGCTCGCCACGCAGGAACAATGGGTAGAAAGCTCGACCGGCGTTTCCCTGGCGATGGTCGGTTTGTACAAGGCGCTCGGCGGCGGATGGCAGTCGGTCTATCCGGCAGCGCAACTGGCCGCAGGCTCACTTGACGTCGCCAGACCCTGAACCCGCCGCGACAGCTATGATCAACTCCACTGCAGCGAACGGCGCAACGCCGGACCTGAATTGCAGAGGAGTTGCATCATGGAAAATCCGCAGCACAGTCTACCGGCCCTGTTCAAACAACTCGGCCTCGATGACGATCCGACCGGCATCGACAAATTCATCGCCAGCCATTCGCCGCTCAAGCCGGAATTGCATCTGGCTGACGCGTTTTTCTGGACGGAAAGTCAGGCGCAGTTTCTGCGCGAGGAGATTCTGGATGATGCGGATTGGGCGGAGGTGGTGGATCAGTTGAATGTGATGTTGCGCAAGGGGCGGGCTGATTACTTCGGCTGAGGCCAAGTCCGTGCCGTATGCACCAGCGCCATGATCCAGACGGCATCTCTCTCCGTTTGATAGACAAGACGGTAACTGGGATGCGGAATCAGCTCACGCGTACCGGCAATGATGCCGGCACGGCCAATCAACGGATTGTCGGAAAGGCGATGAACCGCTTCGCTGAAGCGCAGATCCATTTCGATGGCCGCTCTTGGGTTGGCGGCCTGCAAGTAGTCCCAAATGTCTGCACGATCCTGTGCGGCGGCTGGCGTCCATATGATTTTCATAGGTGATCTTCTGCCTGCCTGCGCTTTGCCGCGAACGCTGCTTCTACGTCTTCGTTGTTCAATCCGTCTCCGGCACGTACGGATTCCCGAGCGATTTCAACCTTGCGTTGCAGGAACGCTTCATATTCGCGGGCCTCTCGCTGGGTTTGAACATACTGACGCATCATGTCTCGCATGATTTGCGACGCCGGCCGGTGTGCCGCTTCGGCTTCCGCCATGAACTCCTCCCGCAGTTCCGGCTCCAGTTTCATGGTGAAAACGGCTTGTTTTGACATATCAGGCTCCTGAATTTGGTGATGACAACGTATATACCTTGTCAGTATCGATGGAGAAAGCTTTGAGTCAGATAGGGCGACTAACGGAGAGATTTGTTTCAAAACTTGACTGAAATTCCCCTCCAATGCGATATTGATAGTTAGCAAACTAACAGTGTCCGTTATCCCGTGTCCGATTCCCTCGACAGTCTCCAGATGAACATCAGCAGCGCCATGGTGGTGGCCGCCCGGCATTGGCGGAAGATCTGCCAGACCACGCTGGTCAACTATGGAATTTCCGAAGCCTGCGCCGTGCCCTTGTTGATGATCGGGCGTTTGGGCGAGGGCGTGCGTCAGGTGCAAGTCGCCCAGGCTGCGGGGATGGAGAGTCCTTCGCTGGTGCGCTTGCTCGATCAGCTGTGCCACGCCGGTTACGTCTGTCGCACCGAAGATGCTCAGGATCGCCGCGCCAAGTGCCTGAGCCTTACCGATACCGGCCGCGAGCTGGTGCAGGCGGTGGAGGCCGAGCTGGTGCGCTTGCGTCATGAGGTGCTGGAAGGCATCGAGCGCAGCGATCTGGAAGCTACGCTTCGGGTACTGAGGGCTTTTGAGGCGGCGAGTTCGCCTGTGGTGGTCAATTCTTGAACGGTTTTTTCACTGGCATGCCGCCGGCCCGTGACTGGTTTTACGGGGTCCGTACTTTTGCAGCGTCGATGATTGCGCTGTACATCGCCTTGCTCATGCAAATGCCGCGTCCGTATTGGGCGATGGCCACGGTGTACATTGTCTCCAGCCCGTTTCTCGGCCCGACCAGTTCAAAAGCGCTGTACCGCGCGGCGGGCACTTTCCTGGGCGCGGCGGCGGCGGTGCTCTTCGTGCCGATGTTCGTACAGAGCCCCTATGTGCTGGTGGTGGTGATCGCGTTGTGGACCGGCATTCTGCTGTTCATGTCCCTGCATCTGCGCACCGCCAACAGCTATGCGTTGATGCTGGCCGGCTACACCTTGCCGCTGATTGCCCTGCCCGTGGTCGATAATCCGCTGGCGGTGTGGGACGTGGCCGAGGCACGTACCGAAGAGATTTTCCTTGGCATCGCCGTCGCTGCGGTGGTCGGTGCGATGTTCTGGCCGCGACGGCTGGCGCCGGTGTTCAACGATGCCGTGAGCAAGTGGTTCGCCGATGCGACGAGCTACAGCCTGAAGTTTCTCAGCCGCGATGTGCAGCCGGAAGAAGTCACCGCGCTGCGCATGGCCATGGTCGCCAACTTCAACAGCCTCGAGTTGATGATCGGCCAGTTGCCCCACGAAGGCGCGCGGCCACAAACCGTGCGCAACACCAAGGAACTGCGCGGGCGGATGATTCACCTGTTGCCGGTGATCGATGCCCTTGAGGATTCGCTGTACGCCCTCGAACGCCGCACCCCGGAACTGGTGGAAAAATTCCAGCCGTTGCTGACCGCGACCCGGGAATGGCTGGCCTACGCGGACGCCAACCTTGAGCGCTGGCAAGCACTCAGAGATCAACTCGACGCGTTGCAACCGAGCGCCGAAGCGCTGGAGGAGCGCAAACAGTTGCTGTTCTCCAACGCGATCTACCGCCTCGGTGAATTCATCGATCTGTGGCAGGACTGTCGCAGCCTGCAGGATGCGATTCTGTGCGAGCGCCAGGACAGCTGGCGCGCGGTCTACCGGCATTGGCGCCTGGGCCGGTTGACGCCGTTCATCGATCGCGGACTGATGCTCTACTCGGTGACCTCGACCATTCTGGCGATCATCGTTGCTTCGGTGCTGTGGATCCTGCTCGGCTGGCCGGACGGCGGCAGCGCGGTGATCCTGGCAGCGGTGGCGTGCAGCTTCTTTGCCTCGATGGACGACCCGGCGCCGCAGATTTACCGGTTCTTTTTCTGGACCGGGATGTCGGTGCTGTTTGCCAGCCTTTATCTGTTTCTGATTCTGCCCAACCTGCACGACTTCCCGATGCTGGTGCTGGCGTTTGCCGTGCCGTTCATTTGCGTCGGCACGCTGACCGTGCAGCCGCGCTTCTACCTCGGCATGCTGCTGACGCTGGTCAATACCTCGTCGTTCATCAGTATTCAGGGTGCTTACGACGCGGACTTTTTCGCCTTTGCCAACTCCAACCTTGCCGGGCCGCTGGGGCTGTTGTTCGCTTTTATCTGGACGCTGGTGGCGCGACCGTTCGGCGCCGAGCTGGCGGCCAAGCGCCTGACCCGATTCAGTTGGAAAGACATTGTCAGCATGACCGAGCCAGCCAGCCTCGCCGAGCATCGGCATTTGGGCGTGCAGCTGCTCGATCGGCTGATGCAGCACCTGCCGCGTCTGGCCCTGACCGGTCAGGACACCGGCATCGCCATGCGCGAAGTGCGTGTCGGTCTGAATATGCTCGATCTGCTTGCCTACACCCCGCGCGTCACTGGCGTGCCAAACGCCCTGCTGCGACAAGTGGTGGGCGAGGTCGGCGAGTATTTCCGCGCGTGCCTCAAAGCCGACGAACGCCTGCCGGCACCGAGCGGTCTGCTGATGACCCTTGATCGTACCCGCCGTGCGCTGAACGGCCAGGGCGACGATGAAACCCGTCGACACCTGTTGCACGCCTTGAGCGGTCTGCGTCTGGCCTTGCTGCCCGGCGTCGAGTTCGTCTCCAGCGCCGAGCCCGAAGAACCGCTGCCCGATGGAGCGCCCCTATGATCGGTGATCTGGATATCAGCGGCATCTTCCTGCCGACCCTGCTGGTGCTGATGGGCATCACTTACGTGCTGTTTTTGTTGGTGCATGGCGTGCTGCAACGCCTGCACTTTTACCGTCTGGTCTGGCACCGGGCATTGTTCAACGTGGCGCTCTACGCCGTGCTGCTGTACGGCGTGGACTCACTCAGTCGATACCTGATGACATGAAAAAACCGTTTCTGACCATCGGTCGCGTGGTCCTGACCCTGCTGATCGTGACTTTTGCCGTTGTCCTCGTCTGGCGCATGGTGATGTATTACATGTTCGCGCCGTGGACGCGAGACGGCCACATTCGCGCCGACATCATCCAGATCGCCCCTGACGTTTCCGGGCTGATCCAGCAGGTCGAGGTAAAGGACAACCAGTTGATCAAACGTGGCCAGGTGCTGTTCAGCATCGACCAGGATCGCTTCAAACTGGCCCTGCGCCAGGCCAAGGCCGCCGTTGCCGATCGCCAGGAAACCCTCGCCCAGGCCCAGCGTGAAGCCAAGCGTAACCGTGGCCTCGGCAATCTGGTGCCGGCCGAACAGCTGGAAGAAAGCCAGTCGCGCGTCGCCCGTGCACAGTCGGCATTGGCCGAGGCGTTGGTGGCGGTCGACAGTGCGCAGCTCAACCTCGATCGCTCGGTGATCCGCAGCCCGGTCGACGGTTACGTCAACGACCGCGCGCCGCGTCCGCAGGAATTCGTCACCGCCGGGCGCCCGGTGTTGTCGGTGGTCGACAGCAACTCCTTTCACATCGACGGCTATTTTGAAGAAACCAAACTCGACGGCATTCACGTCGGGCAATCGGTGGATATTCGCGTGATCGGTGACCGCGCGCGGTTGCGCGGACATGTCGAGAGTATCGTCGCCGGCATCGAAGACCGCGACCGCACCAGCGGCAGCAACCTGCTGCCCAACGTCAACCCGGCGTTCAGTTGGGTTCGCCTGGCGCAGCGGATTCCGGTGCGCATCGCTTTTGATGAGGTGCCGGCCGACTTCCGCATGATCGCCGGGCGTACCGCCACTGTGTCGATCATCGACGATCAGCATGAGGAGCCGCAGCCATGAGCAGGGCCTGGTTGATCGCCGGGTTGGGCGTGATGCTCTCGGCCTGTCAGATGGTCGGCCCGGATTATCAGGTGCCCACCGACGCGGCGGTGCAGCGCAAGGATATTCAGGGTGAGCTGGCAGTCGCCGGCAAACCGGTTGTCTCGGCGCCGGTGCCGACCGACTGGTGGCGGCTGTATAAAGACCCGCGCCTCGATCAACTGGTGCAGCAGGCCATGGCTTCCAATACCGACCTGCGCGTGGCGGCGGCGAACCTGTCGCGGGCACGTGCTCAGGTGGATGAAGCCGAGGCCGCTGGTGGCTGGAGCGGCGGGGTGAAAATGGGCGCGCAACGTTTGCAGGAATCCGGTCAGGCGTTCCTGCTGCCGGAGAAAGTCCCGGTGGCCAACATTGCCGATATCGGCATCAGCGCTTCGTACCAGTTCGACCTGTGGGGCACCTTGCAGCGCGGCATCGAAGCGGCCAAAGCCAATGCCGATGCGACTCAGGCCGCAGCCGACACTGCGCGTATCACCTTGGTGGCGGACGTGGTTCGTGCTTACACCCAGGTCTGCGCAGCCAACGAAGAGCGGGAAATCGCCGAGCACTCTCTCGATCTGCAATCGCAGAGCACCACGCTGATCCAGCGTCTGCGTGACGCCGGGCGGGGCGACGAGACCCAGGTCACCCGTTCGCAGACCCAATTCAAATCCCTGCGCGCCGACTTGCCGCGCTATGAAGCAGCGCGTCAGGCCGGGCTGTTCCGTCTGTCGATGCTGCTGGCCAAACCGGTCGAACAGTTGCCGGCAGGTACCGCCAGTTGCGCTGAGTTGCCGAAGATCGCGCAACTGGTGCCGGTCGGTGACGGCGCTGCGCTGCTCAAGCGCCGTCCCGACATTCGTCAGGCCGAACGACGCCTCGCGGCGGCAACCGCCGGCATCGGCATTGCCACCGGCGAGCTGTACCCGGACATCAGCATCGGCGCGACCATCGGCACCGTCGGCATCATTGATGACCTTGGCGACCCGTCGACCAACCGCTGGGGCTTTGGCCCGTCGCTGAGCTGGAAAGTACCGACCAACGGCGCCCGTGCGCGCATTCGTGAAGCCGAGGCCAACACTCAAGGCGCGCTGGCGCATTTCGACGGCGTGGTGCTCAACGCCATCCGCGAGACCCAGACCGGTCTGGCCCAGTACAGCGCGCTGCTGCAACGCCGCGATGCGCTGGCCGAAGCCGAACAGTCGGCGAAGCTCGCGGCCGAGCAGACGCACCGCTTCTTCCAGGCCGGCCGCGAGTCGTTCCTTGCCGACCTGCAAGCAACCCGCACCTACACCGATGTCACCGCGCAACTGGCCGCCGCCAACACCCAGGTCGCGATGAGCCAGATCGATTTGTTCCTCGCCCTGGGCGGTGGCTGGGAAAGCGGACGAACGAACACCTCGAGCGCCAGCAAACCCTGAGGCCGTTGCTATGCTTTGAAGTGTTGGAGGGGCGCCCCATGCCAAGCGCTCCTGCAATGCACATTGCTCGTGCTGGCCCAGGGGAAACCAATAATGAAAAACCCTTACGCTCTCGGCTTCTGGTGCGCTCTGGTGGCACTGGTGCTGCTCTCGGCCACGTATTTCTACGGGATCATGCTGGCCCACCAGATCGATACGGCGATGATCTTCCTCGACAGCGCCGTTGCGCTGATCGCGGTGATGGCGATCGTCGTCGTCGCGTGGACCTCGATTCAGCTGCAACGGGTCAAGAAGCGCCAGCTCGAACGGGGCAAGATGCTCGTGCTGATCTGGGACACCAAAGTCGCCCTGCGCCGGGTCGAAACCGTGTTCGACCGCTACTTCTGGGGCAGCTACTGGCAGCCCGGGCGAACCTTCGCCGAAGTCATGGGCGAGCTCACCGGCACGCCGCTGGAAAAAAGCCTCGAAGCCCTGAAGAAGCAATGCCTGGAACTCGACAAGCAGATCGCCGATGACGGCTGGCACTGGCTGAACAACGCCCGCGAGCTGTCCGACGTCGCCACGGCCATGGCCCGCGAACGCTATCAGCTGGATTTCTGCGATGTGCGGGCGGATACCACCGGCGGAGCGGTGATCGATCGCGACTTTGAAGTGCTGGTGTATACCTGGACCGCTCGGCTGAAGAGCTTTGATCATCAGCTGGATGAAATCGAGGTTCAGTATTCCTGAAAATCCCAGGATGGGGTTTTTCTACCCTGCTGGCATAATGGCCGCAGACTTTTTTGATGGCTGCAAAACTGATGCAAGGGAATGTAAAGGTTCATCTCGACTACTTGAGCGCTGCGTTGGCCGACGCCTGTAATTTGATGCCTGAGCTTGATCAGGCCTCGCGCGCGCTCACGCTGGACGAAATCATACGCGGCGAGCTGTCCGACCATTGCTGCAAGAAGCTGTACGGGCAGAGACCCAAATCCAGCTCAACTGAGCGCGCGGTCAAGGTCGACGCCGATGAGGGCTGGCCACTACGAGTCATCGTCTGCCCTTTTCTCTTCGGCCTGCGACCGGAGCATGGCCATCCAAGCAGACTGCTGCCTGAATGCATCGCACCACTGTTCTTTTTCGGCCTGTTGCAACGCAACGGCAAGCTCAGCATTGATCCGGAAAACCTGCGACCCGTTGCGCCACGCAACTTCCTTGAGCCAAGTGCCTATCAGGTTACGGTCGGTACCGTGGAAGACGTCGACCGGGTGTATGCCCGGCTACCTCGTCCGACGGACTGGAACAGTCTTGTCTACAACGCCAGAACCTTTTGTCGTGAGGTCTGCGGGCAGGAGTGGGAAAATCTTCAGGTCGATCAGTACGAAAGGCTCAATCACCCGCTGATTCTGCTTGCAACCAGCGCCAATGGTGCAACGCAGCACATCCAGACCTTGCTCGATCATTTGCGTCACGACAGTGATGCCGCGCTGCATCTGCTCGAAACTCTCCTCAACCCTGTCACAGACAAGCCGTTGCTCACGGCCGAGCAGCAGTTGGCAGGTTCGATTGAACATCTGGGGCAAATGGAATGCCGCTATGGGCTGTCGCCATCGCAGCGTGAATCGCTGGTGCACTTTTTTTCCCTGCCGGACGCGGTGACAGCCGTCGATGGCCCTCCGGGTACCGGTAAAACCACGCTGTTGTTGAGCGTCATCGCTTCGCTGTGGATCAAACAGGCGAGGGCGCAAGAGGAGCCGCCGCTGATCGTCGCAACCTCGACGAACAATCAAGCTGTCGTCAACATCCTGGAAGCCTTCGCCAAGGTCAAGGAGCGAGATGGACCATTGACCGGTCGGTGGATCAAAGGGCTTGAGAGTTACGGTCTGTACCTGCCTGCCAAAAGCCGAGAAAACGACATGCACGGCTTCACCGTTCATGCCTTGAAAGGTATGGGCAAGAACTCGGTGCATGACTTTCAGTTGGTGGAAAAGGCCGAAGGTTTTGCGCTGGCCCTTGACCATTTTCTACAGTGCGCCCAAAACGCATTGGGACGCTTACGCGAGCCGTCGCTTGAAGGCGCAACCACCGAGCTTCATGCTCGACTCGAAGCTTGCTGCAGTCGTATCGAACGCGTCACTGAAGATCTGATCGCGCTCAATACGCTGTTCGGCGCAGTGAGTGTCTCGCAGGAAATGGCGGCACACGCACGCTCAGCGCTTGAGGGTTCGATCAACGGCGGCGTGAAAGACCTGCAGAGGGCTGCCGACGCGCTGGTGCAGGTTCAAAAGTTGAAGCTGGCCTGGAAGCTTCACGTAGAGCAGGAAAACATTTTCGTCACGTTCATGGCCTGGTGCGGGCGGAAGTCGCTGCGAAGCCGCCGCGACGATGTCTTCTTTGCTCGGGTCGCCATCGACCACAGCGAAACATTGGGAGCGCAGATCCATCATGTCGGCAGCCGCGAAGCCTTCGATGCGCTATTGGCCAAGCAAGCCGAAGCGCTCTCGAAAAACCACGAGCGGCTACAAACGCAGTTGACGACGACACGCCAGTCGCTCTCGACGCTCAACGAAACAATCGCTCGGCTGGAGAGCTTCGGCGACGCCAATGGGCAGCTTGAAACCGCAGTCATCCAGGACGCACTCGACAAAGGGCTGCGATTTGAAGCGTTCAAATGGGCGACCCATTACTGGGAAGCGCGTTATCTGCTGGAGGTCGAGCAAACGCTTGCGCGTTTTTCCAAAGTAGAGGACACCCTGTCGCCGGAGCGACTCGAGCGCCAATACCGCCGTCTGGCCAAGTTGTTTCCTTGCTCCGTGGTCACCCTTTATTCATTGCCAAACCGGTTCAGTGGCTGGAAAAGCCAGTACCTTCCCTTGCTCGATTGCATCGATCTGTTGATCGTCGACGAAGCCGGCCAGGTCGCCTCCCAGATCGGCGTTCCCGCCTTTGCGCTGGCCAAGCGGGCGATGGTTGTCGGTGACGTCGATCAAATTGCCCCGGTACATGGTTTGCCGTCCTCGATCGATCTGGCCAATGCTCGGCACTTCGGCCTGCTGGGCGATGGCTGGGAGGCGTTTTGCGAATCGGGCAGATCAGCTTCAAAAGGCAATCTGATGCGGGTCGCCCAACAGGCTACGCCTTACACCAAGCATGCCAGGCGTGGTCGTGGCATGTTCCTCAGTGAGCATCGTCGCTGTTGGCGCGAAATCATCGAGATCTGCAATGAGCTGGTTTACAAACAATTGTTGCAGCCTTGCCGCGAAGAAGGCCCTCGCCGTTTCAGTCCCAGTCTGGGCTACGTCCACCTGACGGGGCTGGACCAACGTGTCGGTAAAAGCCGACGCAATCAGGTCGAGGCACAGGTGATTGCTCATTGGTTGCAGGAACATCGAGCAGGCATCGAGGCTTCTTTCGCCGAAGACAAAAAAGCTTACAAGGATCTGGTGGCGGTCGTCACGCCGTTCGCGGCGCAGACCTCGGCAATTCGTCAGGCGCTGGATCACAGTCTCGGTGCCGGACATGGCATAACGGTAGGCACCGTTCACAGTCTGCAGGGCGCTGAGCGCCGGCTGATTATATTTTCACCGACCTATGGTCTGGATACCGAACCCGGGTCGCCTTTTTTCGACAAGGATGCAGGTTCTCTTTTGAACGTTGCTATCTCTCGGGCACAAGACGCGTTTCTGGTGTTTGGCAACATGAACCTCTTCAACCCGGTCGGAACAACCCCGTCGGCGATTCTCGGCCGGCATTTGTTCAAGGACGAGCGCAATGAACTCAAGGGAATCCCCCTGCAATGGCTGGTGCCGGCCTATAACCCGTATTTCACCGAGCAAATCAGCGATCTAGAAGGTCACAGGCAAACCCTGCGATCAGCCTTCGAAAGCGCCCGAGAGCGTCTGATCATCGTGTCTCCCTATCTTACGAAGGATGCAATCAGGCAGGATCAGGTACCGACGCTGATCCGCGAGGCATGCACCCGTGGCGTCAGCGTCGTGGTCATCAGCAGTCGTGAATTGTGCAGTGCCGAGCCGACAAAAGCGCAAGCTTTCGAAGAGTGTGTCCGGTTGCTTGAAGAGGCCGGAGCGAAGTTCAGAAACACGCAGGTGCGCAGTGTGCACAGCAAGATGCTTCTGGTGGATGACGCATGGCTCGCCGTGGGATCGTTCAACTGGCTTTCCTCGGTGCGTCAGTCATCCAGCGTTTACAGCTATTACGAATCGAGCATCCGCTATGACGGCCAGTCTGCGTCGGCAATGATTCAGGACAGCATGAAGGACCTGCGGCACCTTTTAGGGGCAAAACCGTCTCAGGTTTCGGTATGACCGGCACAGCCGTATGGCCGGATTAAAAAGCCAACCACTCCGAGTGGCGGATGCTAACCTTCCCGTCACTTTTGCACAGTCGAGCCGTGACCCGATCCCGGGTTCAAGGAAGACGACTTCATCCACAGCCACGGAAACCGATCAGGTCATTCATGAATAAATCAGCAGGCGTGCTTCTCGGAATTGTTGTTGCCATCGGCGCGATCAGCGCAGGCGGGGCCTGGTACACCGGGACCAAGATCGAAGGCGTGCTGAACAACGCCGTGACCAACGCCAACAAAGAGTTGCAGACCGCCATGGCCGGCTCCAACGGCACCGCGTCGCTGGAACTGGTGTCGCTGGAACGCCACACCTTCACCAGCACCGCGCACTATCGCCTCAAGGGCGAGGGCGAGATGTTCGGCGATGCGCCGGTCGAGCTGCTGTTCGTCGACCACATCGAACACGGCCCGCTGCCGTTCTCGCGTCTGGTTTCGCTGAAGTGGCTGCCGGTCATGGCCACCAGCAACTATGAGCTGGAAAAGAGCCCGTCCACGGAAAAATGGTTCGCCGCCACCAACGGCGCCGCGCCGCTCAAGGGCGTGACCAACATCGGTTACGACGAATCGACCACCAGCACTCTGAATCTGGTGCCGTTCGAAACTGCGCTGGATGAGCAGTCGAGCCTGAAGTTTTCCGGTCTGAGCATGGACATCGCCGCCAGCGCCCAGGCGCAGAAGGTCAAGGCCGACGGCTACATGGATAACCTGAAACTGGTCACCGTGTCGGAAGACCAGGCGCCGGTGCAGGTCGAGCTCAACGGCCTGACCCTGGCCAGCAACCTCGCCAAGAGCAGCTACGGCTACTACACCGGGGAAAACACCCTGGAAGTGACCAGCAGCAAAACCACCTTCGGCGCCAAGCCGATGATGCTGGGCGTGAAGAACTTCGAAATGAAGAACCGCACCGAAGAAAGCGGCAGCAACGCCTCGGGGCGTGCCGACTACAAAATCGGCGAAGTGACGCTCAACGACAAAAAAGTCGGTTCGGCGGCCATGGCCATGAGCCTGAAGAACCTCGACATTCCGTCGACCATGTCGCTGATGCAGATCTACCAGACCAAACTGCAGCCGTATGAAAAAGCTGCCGCCGAAGCTGCCGCACAGGGGGTGCCGGCACCGGAGCTGAATCTGACCGAAGCGGAAAACGCCCAGGTCAAAGCCGATCTGCAGAAGTTGCTGGCGGCCGGCCCGCAATTGGCGCTGGAGAATCTGTCGTTCAACACCGCCAACGGTGAAAGCCGCGCCAATCTGGTGATCGACCTGACCAAGCCGCAATCGATGGACCTGCCGCCGGATCAACTCGGCAAGCAACTGATCGCGCTGCTCGACCTGAACATTCAGGTGTCCAAGCCGATGCTCGTCGATTTGCTCAGCGTGCAGGCGCAACTCGATGGCCAGACTGACGCCAAAGCCATCGTCGATCAGTCCAAGGAAGCGGCGGACATGTTCGCCGGCATGGCGGTCGGCTCGCAATTGGCTGTCGCCGACGGCACCAACGTGGTGACCAAACTGCATTACGCGGCCAATCAGGTCGAATTCAACGGCCAGAAGATGACCGTCGAGCAGTTCATCGGCTTCCTTATGGGCAAGTTTGCCGGCGTCACCCAAGAGCAATAAGCCCACCGCGCGCCCTCCAGACGCCCGGCCCCTGTGTAAACAGGCGCCGGGCGTTTTGCTGTACGGGTTTTGTACAGACAGGCCGATTCTGAACAATTATTGCGTTGTGAAAATTCGACTACGCTTGCGTGCAGACTGCCTCACCAAGCTTGGCCGAGGGCTGTCATCGTCGGCCACCGTTACGAATGGGCAAGGAGGGCATTGCGACCCGGCTGGCCATGTAAGGATGCTGACAAATGCCGCGTATTGATGGCCCTGTATTACATCGTGGTTTGCGCCCTTTGTTCCGATTCGCCCTGTGCAGCCAGTTGCTCTGGCCAGTGCTGGCGTTGGCCGACACACCCTACGACGAGATGGTGCGCGATGCCCGCGCCGGGCACTACACGCCTGCGCTGACGGTTTTGCGTCAGGTGCCGCCGGGCCAGGCCAGCGACGGCCAGGTCAGCGATCACCTGCAAATCGCCAGTTGGGCCGGGCTCGATGCCGAAGTGGTCAAGGTCTATGAAACCCAGGGTCGCGACCGCGTCCTGCCGGTGCAGGCACTGACCGCCGCCGCGCGTGCCTATCGCAACCTCAAGCGCTGGGATCAGGCCACCCAGGTCTACAACAAAGCGCTGGCGCTGGAGCCGGACAACGCTGACCTGCAACTGGGCCTCGCGCTGACTCAGGCCGATGCCGGCAAGCCCGATCAGGCCGTCACCCGCGCCCAGGCGCTGGTCGCCGCCAAACCCGACGATCCGTCACGCCGCCTGGCCTTGGGCTATGCCCTCGGCCGCGCCGGCAAACAATACGATGCGCTGTTTGAATTCGATCAAGCCTTCATCCGCGCCGGCAACAAACCGGAAGTCGCCCGCGAGTACGTGGTCGCGCTGCAAAAGGCCCGTCTGCCTGAACCGGCGCTGCGTCTGGCCAGTCAACGTCCCGGCCTGATTGATCCGGTGACCTTGCGCCGGCTCGAAGGCGATCTCGCCGCCGAACGCGTGCGCCTTGCCGAACTGGCCACCCGCAGCGAAAAGGAACGCTATGTCATCGCCGACCGCGCGCTGGCCGATTACGACAAACTGCTCGCAACCTGGACCCCTGACGCCACTGCCCACGATGACGTGACGCGCTGGCGCATCGACCGCATGGGCGCGCTCAAGGCCCGCGCGCGCACTGCCGACGTCATCAGTGAATACCAGAAACTGCAAGCCGAGGGCGTGGAGATTCCGACTTACGCCCTGCGTTGGGTGGCGGCGTCTTATCTGGATCAACGCGAGCCTGAGATTGCCACCGATCTGTATCGCCAGGTGCTTTCGGCGCCGGACGCCGATGTCGGTGATCGTCTCGAAGACACCACTGCGCTGTACTACGCCCTGCTGGAAAGCGACCGCGCCGACGAAGCACGCAAGGTCGCCGAGGACGCAGCGAAAGCCCAGCGTCCGCGCGTCGAACTCAAGGGTTTGCCGGTCGGCAACCCCAACGACGAATGGATGGACGCCCAGCAACTCGCCGCCCAGGCCGGCACCTACGGTTCCGATCTTCCGCACGGCGAAGAGCGTTTGCAGACGCTGGTCGATCAAGCGCCGGGTAACCTTGGCTTGCGTCTGGCCCAGGCCGATCTCTACCTCGCCCGCCAGATGCCGCGCCGCGCGGAAAGCCAGCTCAAGGAAACCGAGAGCATGGCGCCGCGCGATGCCGGCCTGGAAGTCGCTCAGGCGCGCACCGCGATGGAGTTGCAGGAGTGGCGGCAGAACGGTGCGCTGGTCGACGACGTGGTTGCGCGCTATCCGGACAACCGCCAGGTGCAGCGCCTGGCTCGCGAACGGGAAGTGCATGACATGGCCGAACTGCGTGTCGAAGCCTACGGCGGCAAGGCCAACGGTGGCGGCAGCGGCGATGCCGGTGCGGTCAGCGGCAGCCGAGATTTCGGTATCCAGAGCACCCTTTACAGCCCACCGATCAACGAAGACTGGCGGGTGTTTGCCGGCGCCGGTTATGCCACCGGTGATTTCGCGGAAGGCACTGGCCACCATCGTTTCCAGCGTGTCGGCCTGGAACGGCGCACCCGTGACATGACCCTCGAAGCCGAGGTGTCGAATCACGATTACGGCTTCGGTGACAAACAGGGCGCGCGCCTGGCGATTGCCCGCGACATCAATGATCACTGGCAATACGGCGGCAGCCTCGAATACCTCTCGGCGGAAACCCCGCTGCGCGCGCTCAACAGCGATATCAAGGCCAACGGCGGCAGTGCGTTCCTGCGCTGGCGCGCCAACGAAAGCCGCGAGTGGCGCGTGTCGGTCAGCCCGTCGCACTTCAGCGATGGCAACAACCGCGTCGAAGCCTTGGTGACCGGGCGCGAGGGCATCTACACCGCGCCGAACATTCAGGTCGACGCCGGCCTGGAAGTCGGCACCAGCCACAACTCGAAATCCGACGACGTGCCGTACTTCAACCCCAAGTCGGACTTCAGCGTGATGCCGCTGGTCAACGTCAATCACGTGCTCTACCACCGCTACGAGACTTCCTGGAGCCAGCAATTCCAGGCCGGCGCGGGCACCTATAGCCAGCGCGACCACGGCACCGGCGGCATGGCATTGCTCGGTTATGGCCAACGGTACGCCTGGAACGACGTGTTCGATGTGGGCGGCATGTTCAGTGTGATCAACCGGCCTTACGACGGTGATCGGGAAACTGATCTGCGTCTGCTCGTCGACCTCACTTTCCGCTTCTAGAAGAGTTTGAAGATGCCTTTTATCTCGCGTTTCATCCTTCTGCTGGGAGCGCTGCTGATCAGCGCCTGCGCCCAGCAAGCCCCGGCCTTCGCGCCGCCCTCCGAGCGCCCGGTCGCGGCCAGTGAACAACCGTGGCCAAAAAACCATGTGCTTGGCATCGCCTATCACGATGTCGAAGACCGTGATCCCGATCAGGCCGTGGTGGCGGTGCGCACCGAGCGCATGATCGAGCAACTCGCCTGGCTGCGCGAGAACGGCTACAAACCAGTGACCGTCGACCAGATCATGGCCGCGCGCAAGGGTGGCCCGGAGCTTCCGGCGAGAGCGGTGCTGCTCAGTTTCGACGACGGTTATGCCAGCTTCTATACCCGCGTGCTGCCGGTGCTGCGCGCCTACAACTGGCCAGCCTTGCTGGCGCCGGTGGGCACCTGGATCGACACGCCGCTCAATCAACCGGTGGATTTCGCCGGCACGCCGCGTAACCGTGACAACTTCCTGACCTGGCAGCAGATCCGCGAAATTTCCAAGTCCGGTCTGGTAGAGATCGCCGCTCACACCGATGCCAACCACAAAGGCATCCTTGGCAACCCGCAGGGCAACCTGCAGCCGGCCGCCGCGACCCGGCGTTATGACCCGGTCACCAAACGCTATGAATCCGAAGCCGATTTCCAGGCACGCATTCGTACCGACGTGAAGAACATTTCCGAGAAGATCCGCAAGGCCACCGGTTACAAACCACGGGTCTGGGTCTGGCCGTACGGCACCGCCGACGGCACCTCGCTGACCGTGGTCGGTGAGGAGGGCTATGAAATGGCCCTGACCCTGGACGATGGCCTCGACACCCTCGATAACCTGATGAGCGGGCCGCGCTTTCTCGTCGCGTCCGATCCTGACGGCGAGCATTTCGCCAACAGCATCGTTTCGGTGCAGGCCGAAGCGCCGATGCGCGTGGTGCATGTCGATCTCGACAACGTCTACGACCCGGACCCGGCCCAGCAGGACATCAACCTCGGCAAACTGGTGCAGCGCATGGCTGACCTGGGCGCCAGCACGGTGTTTCTGCAAGCCTTCGCCGATCCCAAGGGCGATGGTCTGGTGCATTCGCTGTACTTCCCCAACCGCCACCTGCCGATGCGCGCCGACCTGTTCGACCGCGTCGCTTGGCAACTGCGCACCCGTGCCCACGTGAAGGTCTTTGCGTGGATGCCGGTGCTGAGTTTCGAGCTGGATTCGAAGCTGCCGCGTGTAACCCGCTGGGACCCGAAAACCGCCATCACCTCGGTCGACCCGAAGCAGTACAAACGCCTGTCACCGTTCAATCCCGAAGTGCGCAAGATCATCGGTGAAATCTATGAAGACGTGGCGCGGCTGACCTCGGTCGACGGCATTCTCTACCACGACGATGCGGTGCTTTCGGATTTCGAAGACGCCAGCCCGGATGCTTTGAAGGCCTACGCCGCTCAAGGTCTGCCGGGTTCGATTGCCGCGCTGCGCGACGATCCGGCGGCGATGCAACGCTGGACGCGTTTCAAGAGCCGCTACCTGATCGACTTCACCAACGAACTGACCGCCAAGGTCCGTGCGATTCGCGGCCCGCAAGTGCTGACCGCACGCAACATCTTCGCCGAGCCGATGCTCAATCCTGAAAGCGAAGCGTGGTTCGCGCAGAACCTCGATGACTTCCTCGCCACCTACGACTGGACGGCGCCGATGGCCATGCCATTGATGGAAAAACAGACGCTGGCCGAGTCCGGCCCGTGGCTGGAAGAACTGGTTGCCACGGTGAAGAAACGTCCCGGCGCGCTCAACCGCACCGTGTTCGAATTGCAGGCGCGTGACTGGAACCAGAAGGATCAGGCCGATATCGACGCCGTGCATCTGGCGGACTGGATGGGCCGGCTCAAGCGCCAGGGCGCAACCAGTTTCGGTTACTACCCGGACAACTTCCTCGACAACCTGCCAGACCTGAAAACCGTAAGGCCTGCACTCTCCAACAAATGGAATCCATAACATGCTGGATAGACTGTTAGCCCTGCTTGTTCTGGCGATTGTCCTTGGCGTTCCGCTGGGGCTGATCTTCCTCGTGACCGGCCAGTTCCTGATGTCGTTCGTGTTCTTCTACCCATTGTTCATGTCCGGGTTGTGGATCGCCGGCGGCCTGTATTTCTGGCTGCACTGGGAGCGCCACTGGCCATGGCAGGACGACACGCTGCCGCCGCCGCTGGAAGGCGAGCCGCTGATTTCGATCCTGATTCCTTGCTACAACGAAGGCGATAACGCTGCCGATACCATTTACGCGGCGCTGGCCCAGCACTACCCGAACATCGAAGTCATCGCGATCAACGACGGCTCCAAGGACAACACCGCCGAAGTGCTCGATGCGCTGGCCAAGGAAGATCCGCGACTGCGGGTTCTGCATCTGGCGGAAAACCAGGGCAAGGCTGTGGCTCTGCGCATGGGCGCGATCGCTGCGCGCAGCGAGTATCTGGTGTGCATCGATGGCGACGCCTTGCTGGCGCCGAACACGGCGGCGTACCTGGTCGCGCCGATGCTGGATAACGCACGTCTTGGCGCAGTGACCGGCAACCCGCGGATCCGCACGCGTTCGACCTTGATCGGGCGGGTGCAGGTCGGCGAGTTCTCCTCGATCATCGGGCTGATCAAACGTACGCAACGGGTGTTCGGGCGCATCTTCACCGTCTCCGGCGTGATCGTCGCGTTCCGTCGTACTGCGCTGAACCGGGTCGGCTACTGGAGCCCGGACATGATCACCGAAGACATCGACATCAGCTGGAAGCTGCAACTAGATCACTGGAGCATCTTCTACGAACCGCGTGCGCTGTGCTGGATTCTCATGCCGGAAACCCTCGGCGGCCTGTGGAAGCAGCGTCTGCGCTGGGCTCAGGGCGGCGCCGAAGTGCTGTTCAAGAACATTCGCGGCATCTGGCAGTACCGCCATCGCTACCTGTGGCCGCTGCTGTTCGAATACTGCCTGTCCACCGGTTGGGCGTTCACTTTCCTGCTGTCGGTGATTTTCTGGGGCATGGGCAAGTTCATGGTC
Organism: Pseudomonas sp. Sample_23; assembly: GCF_004307595.1. Classification (NCBI taxonomy): domain Bacteria; kingdom Pseudomonadati; phylum Pseudomonadota; class Gammaproteobacteria; order Pseudomonadales; family Pseudomonadaceae; genus Pseudomonas; species Pseudomonas sp. Sample_23. The sequence goes on along the minus strand of NZ_RCNX01000083.1, from coordinate 554,311 downwards.
ATGCCCGACGCGATCGCCGTCGATCACCTGATGCCGCCGGCCTTCACCGGTCTGTTGCTGGCGTTTGTCTGCCTGGTGCAGTTCGCTGTCAGCATCATCATCGATCGGCGCTATGAACCGGGTCTGGGCAAGACCATGTTCTGGGTGGTCTGGTATCCGCTGGTGTTCTGGCTCGTCAGTCTGCTGACCACCCTGGTCAGCTTCCCCAAGGTGTTGTTCAGCCAACACAAAAAACGCGCGCGCTGGGTCAGTCCTGATCGGGGTATCAAACCGCTGGGCGACGACCAGGAGGAAGTCATCAAATGAAAATTATCCGGACTCGCCAACGGCCCTTTCTGGTGGTGATCGACGTGATCCTCACCGTCCTGGCCTGGGTTGGCCTGCTGTTCCTGCTGGTACGCGGGTTATGGCCATTGATCGAAACCAGCGGCGGCCCGCGCATCGATCATTCGGCGTTCGATGCCTTGGGGACTCTGCAGGTTTATATGTGGGTGGCGCTGGTCAACGCGGTGATCCTGATCGGCTGGGCGCGTTACCAGCAACGCAAAAGCCGCAGCTTCGCCCAGCGCCGTTTGCCGTCACCGGTGATTGGCGATGAAGGTCTGAGCAAGAGTTTCAAGCTGTGCGACGAGCGTTTCCAGAAACTGCGCACGCCGGGGGTGATGACCATTCACAACGATCAGGACGGCGACATCAGCCATGTAGAAACGCATTTGTGGCCGCTTCAGCAGCAAGCACTGCCGGCGCCGCTGGCACCTTTGGAGCATCCACGGGTGATCTTTCTGCATGCCGAAGAAGACGACAGTCGCGAGCCGGTGAAACGCCTGACCTGACCTCGTATGGCGCCGGTGTCAGGCCTGGATCAGCGTCCAGGCCTCTTTCATCCGCAAAGGTTGCTTCATTCGCTCGGCCAGCAGCGCCATTGCGCGTTGCTTGTCGCAGGCCACCGCCGCAACGACGATGCCGTCTTTTGCAAACAGGCCAATGAACGGCGGCTGTTCCGGCTCACCGCTGAACTCGACCTCGTCCCATTCCTGCGCGTGACCGAGATAGTCGTAGTTCTTGCCAAAGTGGTAGGTCCAGAAAAACGGCACATCCAGATAATGTTCCTCGCCACCGAGCATATTGGCCGCAGCGATGCGCGCGTGTTGCTGGGCCAGGCGCCAATGCTCAATGCGGGTTGGCTGGCCATTCAACGGAAACGTGGCGATATCGCCGATGGCCCACAGGCCATCGCTGACGCGCATGCCGTCATCAACACGCAACGATTGGTCTTCTTCCTTGGGCAATGATTCGAAAGGTTCAGTGGCCGGGTGAACGCCGACGCCGGCGAGAACCAGATCCGCCGCCAGGCGTAGACCGTTGTCGAGCAGCACGCCCTCGACCTTGTCCTCGCCAAGGATCTGCGTAGCCTCGTGTTCGCTGATGAACTTCACCCCGTGCTCTTCGTGCAACCCGCGAATCGCCTTGCCCACGGCCTCGCCGAATTGCTTGGCAAACGGGACTGCGTGGCGTGCCAGCACGGTGACGTCGAGGCCGAACTCGCGCAGGGCTGACGCGCATTCGAGAGCAATAAAACTGTCGCCGATGATCACCGCGCGCTGGCCCGGTTGAGCGGCGTTGATGATCTGTTCAGCCTGGGCTTTCGAACGCAGGACGAAGACGTTGGCCAACTCGGCACCAGGCAGCTTCAACGGATTGGGCGCGCCACCGGTGGCGAGTACAGCGGCGTCGTAGCGCAGGATGCCGCCGTTGTTCAGATGGAGTGCTTTGCCTGGGGCGTCGAGTGAAGTCACTTCGCTTTGTACGCGTTCAATGCGTTGCGCTTGATAGAACGCCTCATCGCGCAGCGGCGGCACTTCTTTCGACGACATCTCCCGCGCGAGGACAAATTTGCTCAACACCGTGCGGTCGTATCCGGCACCCGGTTCGCCATCGACCAGCACGATGCGCCCGCCAAAACCCTTCTCCCGCAATGCCGCCGCGCAAGCCGTGCCCGCCGCCCCGGCGCCGACCACCACGAATGTTCTTGGGTCGTCAGCGGGCGGGGTGTGCGGATCGGGCAGGGGCTGGTCATCGACCCAGACTTCATCGCCGCGCAACTCCAGCGGATAGCGTTTGAGACTGTCCAGTGATGGCGGCTCGCACAGGCCGCCGTCCTCGGCACGGTACGCGGCTTTGTGCCAGGGGCAGATCAACCTGCCGTGACACAACCCCCCCTCGGCCAACGGTGCGCCGGCGTGTGGACACAGGCCCTGAAACGCCCGCAACTCGCCGTTGGCACGCAGCAGGACGATCTTGCAGTCGCCGATTTCGACTTGCAGGCCACGGTCTTGCGGGACATCGGCGAAACGGGCGACACGGTGCAGGGACATTTTCGGCTTCCTCGCAGGCGTTTCTCTTGTGAGTTGGCGGCGCCGCGCGAGGTTCAGCCATTTGCTACTGCCAAGGCACGAACGGTACAGCTATAGTTTGCGGGCCGACGACGGCCTCACTGCACAAGGTGCTCCCGGAATGACCCGATTGACCTCTCTCAACCCATGGCTGGCGGCCATCGCCGTGACCCTTTGCATGCAGTTCCCGGCACAGGCCCAGGAGCGCTTCACCCTGAGCATCCCCGGCGTGTCGGATAACCGTCTGTTCACCTCAGCCGCCGCCAGCGACGCACCCGGTTGCGGCGGCAAGAACCAGTCGCCGGCGCTGAGCTGGAACGCCGGCCCGGCCGGAACCCAGAGCTACGCCATCGTCATGCACGACCCGGATGGCCAGAAAGGCCTGGGCGTGGATCACTGGATTCACTACGGCATCAAACCCACCACCCACCAGATCGCGGCCGGCGTCGGTGCCAAATCCGCCCTCGAAGGCGTCGGCGGCACCAACAGCAAAGGCAACACCCATTACATGGGGCCATGCCCGCCAGTGGGCGACAGCGCCCATCACTACATCATCCAGATCTACGCCCTCGACCTCGCCCCGGACGCCCTGCCGGCTGGCCTGACCCGCGCCGAGCTGATGGAAAAAATCAAAGGCCATGTGCTGCGCAACAGCAGCGCGGTGCGGCGTTATCACCGCTGAGGTTCGGCCGCTCACGGGCGGCTGACTGCCCTGATTCCCCAGCCATTTGGCATTGCCCCGCGAAAACGCGCACTATCGAGCCATTGCCAATACGCTGGAGGACACCGTGGCAGCAAAAATCGACCGCATCGCCCAGCTACTCAACTGCCCGGAAAAGGGCGAACAAATGCGGCGTGCAGTAACCGAGACACGTAAGGAATTTCTGCTGAATCAACCGGAAGAGGACCTCGTTGAAGAAGACGAGGTATTTGACGAGGCTGAGGAGGAGGGGGATGACGACGATGAATATGACGAGTTTGACTGGACGACGGAGTGACGGCGTTCCAGCGATCTTGTCATCGCCCACAAAAAAGCCCCGGACCATCACAGTCCGGGGCTTTCTCGTTTGATTCATGGTGCACCAGGCGGGATTCGAACCCACGACCCCTGCCTTCGGAGGGCAGTACTCTATCCAGCTGAGCTACTGGTGCAGCGGGCGACATCATACCTAGGTCGGCTCGGGGCGTCCATGCCGGGTTTGGCGGGTTTTGTCAGTGTGCGTGTCGGTGCAAATCGCTGCATTCCTTAAAGCGGTAACGTCCTGCAAAACCCTCGCTTGGCGCTTTGCCGGGGTTGATCTAAGGTTTTTCCTGCGGCACGGGTTTTCAGTACGTTGATCTGAAAAGCGGCATTTTTGTTCTTTTTTTCGAACGACCTATTGTCCTTTACCCCCTTTGAACCTACGATCCGTTTGAGATTTCAAACGCTATTTGGCGGGTGTTGCAGCGCAAGTGCGCCCGGTCGTGCACTGTTGATGCGCCACAATCCGCTCACTGATTTCCCTGACGGCAGCCTTGCGAGGCGCCTTTCTACAATCATAATTTGCTCCGCGCAGGCCGCGGTGCTGTTAAGGAAAGCCGACATGCAGCTTAAAGATACCCAGTTGTTCCGCCAGCAAGCCTTCATCGATGGCGCTTGGGTCGATGCCGACAACGGTCAGACGATCAAGGTCAACAACCCGGCCACCGGCGAAATCCTCGGCACCGTGCCGAAGATGGGCGCCGCTGAAACCCGCCGTGCCATTGAAGCCGCTGACAAAGCGCTGCCGGCCTGGCGTGCGCTGACCGCCAAAGAGCGTGCCGGCAAGCTGCGTCGCTGGTTCGAACTGATGATCGAGAACCAGGACGACCTCGCGCGCCTGATGACCCTCGAGCAAGGCAAGCCGCTGGCCGAAGCCAAGGGCGAAATCGTTTACGCCGCATCGTTCATCGAGTGGTTCGCCGAAGAAGCCAAGCGCATCTACGGTGATGTGATTCCAGGCCACCAGCCGGACAAGCGCCTGATCGTGATCAAGCAGCCGATCGGCGTCACCGCTGCGATCACCCCGTGGAACTTCCCGGCGGCAATGATCACCCGCAAGGCCGGCCCGGCGCTGGCCGCCGGTTGCACCATGGTGCTCAAGCCAGCATCGCAAACTCCATTTTCCGCTTTCGCCCTCGCCGAACTGGCTCAGCGCGCGGGCATTCCGGCGGGTGTGTTCAGCGTGGTGTCCGGCAGCGCCGGTGACATCGGCAGCGAGCTGACCAGCAACCCGATCGTGCGCAAACTGTCCTTCACCGGCTCGACCGAAATCGGTCGCCAGTTGATGGCCGAATGCGCCAAGGACATCAAGAAAGTCTCGCTGGAACTGGGCGGCAACGCGCCGTTCATCGTGTTCGACGACGCCGATCTGGATAAGGCCGTCGAAGGCGCGATCATTTCCAAGTACCGCAACAACGGTCAGACCTGCGTCTGCGCCAACCGCTTGTACATTCAGGACGCGGTCTACGATGCGTTCGCCGAGAAGCTGAAAGTGGCTGTGGCCAAACTGAAGATCGGCAACGGTCTGGAAGACGGCACCACCACCGGCCCGCTGATCGACGAAAAAGCGGTGGCCAAGGTTCAGGAACACATCGCTGATGCCGTAAGCAAAGGCGCCACCGTACTGGCGGGCGGCAAGGCGATGGAAGGCAACTTCTTCGAGCCGACCATTCTGACCAACGTGCCGAAAAACGCGGCCGTGGCCAAGGAAGAAACCTTTGGTCCGCTGGCGCCGCTGTTCCGCTTCAAAGACGAAGCCGAAGTGATCGCCATGTCCAACGACACCGAATTCGGTCTGGCTTCTTACTTCTACGCGCGTGACCTTGGCCGTGTGTTCCGTGTCGCCGAAGCGCTGGAGTACGGCATGGTCGGCGTCAACACCGGGCTGATCTCCAACGAAGTCGCGCCCTTCGGCGGCATCAAGGCCTCGGGCCTGGGCCGTGAAGGCTCCAAGTACGGCATCGAAGACTACCTGGAAATCAAATACCTCTGCCTGGGCATCTAAGCCGGGAAAGGGATCGCTGCAAACGCAAAGGGCACGAGAGCGCTGTCCCTTTGCGTCGTTTCAAACAGGAATTTTCTCTGCGGCCAGGAACGCCGTGGCAGTCGATCATCGCATGCTGCTACCGCCGATTTCTCCCGCTTCATCCTTGAACCACGCCGCCCGATGAGCGGCGAATGAGGACTGTAATGAGCAAGACTAACGCTGAACTGATGGCCCGCCGCACCAATGCCGTACCTCGTGGTGTTGGCCAGATTCACCCGATCTTCGCCGAGTCGGCAAAGAACGCCACCGTGACCGACGTTGAAGGTCGTGAGTTCATCGACTTCGCCGGCGGTATCGCTGTACTGAACACCGGCCACGTGCACCCGAAAATCATCGCCGCCGTGACTGAACAGCTGAACAAGCTGACCCACACCTGCTTCCAGGTACTGGCCTACGAGCCGTACGTTGAGCTGTGCGAAAAAATCAACGCCAAGGTGCCGGGTAATTTCGCCAAGAAAACCCTGCTGGTCACCACCGGTTCCGAAGCCGTCGAAAACGCCGTGAAGATCGCCCGTGCCGCCACTGGCCGCGCTGGCGTGATCGCTTTCACCGGCGCTTACCACGGTCGCACCATGATGACCCTCGGCCTGACCGGTAAAGTCGTGCCGTACTCGGCCGGCATGGGCCTGATGCCAGGCGGCATCTTCCGCGCGCTGTACCCGAACGAACTGCATGGTGTGAGCATCGACGATTCGATCGCTTCCATCGAACGCATCTTCAAGAACGACGCCGAGCCGAAAGACATCGCTGCGATCATCATCGAGCCAGTGCAGGGCGAAGGCGGTTTCTACGTCGCGCCGAAGGAATTCATGAAGCGTCTGCGTGCGCTGTGCGACCAGCACGGCATCCTGCTGATCGCTGACGAAGTGCAGACCGGCGCTGGCCGTACCGGCACCTTCTTCGCCATGGAACAGATGGGCGTTGCCGCCGACCTGACCACTTTCGCCAAGTCCATCGCTGGCGGCTTCCCGCTGGCCGGCGTGTGCGGCAAGGCCGAATACATGGACGCCATTGCTCCGGGCGGCCTGGGCGGCACTTACGCCGGTAGCCCGATCGCTTGCGCCGCTGCGCTGGCAGTCATGGAAGTGTTTGAAGAAGAGCAATTGCTGGACCGCTGCAAGGCTGTCGGCGAGCGCCTGGTCACCGGTTTGAAGGCGATTCAGGCCAAGTACCCGGTCATCGGTGAAGTGCGTGCGCTGGGCGCAATGATCGCGGTCGAGCTGTTCGAAAACGGCGACAGCCACAAGCCGAACCCGACTGCCGTGGCTGCCGTGGTGGCCAAGGCGCGTGACAAGGGCCTGATCCTGCTGTCCTGCGGCACTTACGGTAACGTGCTGCGTGTGCTGGTTCCGCTGACGTCGCCAGACGAGCAACTGGACAAAGGCCTGGCGATCATCGAAGAGTGCTTCTCCGAACTCTGATCCGCTCGTGTGACCCGCTCGACAAAAACCCGCTTCGGCGGGTTTTTTTCGTCCCTTGAAACACATCGGACCTGTTTGCGCTGTATCGAATCGCCAGCATTGGCTAAGGTTCAGGCATTGCAAGGAGAGCGCGCATGACTGCCGTTGATTTACCCGCCGTACCCCGGGTGCTGATTGCCGAGGCTGATCCCTGGTCCCGTGACCTGCTCAAACAAGTGCTGCTCAATGTGCGCTGCGATGCGCGCCTGGATTTGTGTGCCGATGGCCAGCAGGCGATGTCGTTGCTCAGCGAGGTGCCCTATGACTTGGCCATCGTCGATTGGGAGCTGCCTGGCATCGACGGATTGCATGTGCTGCGCAGCGTCCGCCAGCGCAAACGCAATCCGCCGTTGCCGTTCATTCTGATGAGCAGCCGCAACGACAGCGCCAGCGTGCGCGAAGCGATTCCGCTGGCGCCGACGGCGTACCTGACCAAACCGTTGAACATGGAGGGCCTGACCGAGCGCTTGCAGGGCTTGCTGGTCAACGCTGGCGAAGCGGTGGTTTGCGAAGTGCCGGCACTGGCGCCGGGCATGACCCTGTCGGTGTTCCTTGAGCGGCGTCGCGAGCAGGCCGATGGCGCGCCGCTGATGACCGACGTGCAAGTGGCGGTCAAGCGCAGCCTCAATCCCGAGGGGCTGGACCTCAAGTTGCTGGAGGAAGAGGTCCGCACCGATCCGCAAATTACCGCCGTGCTGATCGCAGCCGCCAACAGTGCCGCGCAACACTACGGCGCGCCGGTGCAAACCCTGGCCCAGGCGCTGCACCGACTCGGCACCGGGCAGAGCATGAACCTGATTCTCGGGCTGGCGCTCAAACGCAGCGCGCGGCTCAGCGATCCATGCCTGGCGGATTACGCCGAGCGCTATTGGGGACTGTCACTGCACACGGCGGAATACGCCCGCACGCTGGCGCGCCTGCTCGATCTGGATCAGGAGCGCTGCTATTGCGCGGGCATGCTGCATCGGCTCGGCGATCTGGCGCTGCTGCGCTGCCTGCAGGAATGGCAGCAGGCCGGCGGCGAGCTGGACGAGTTGGAGGAGGTCGGTGAAGCGTTGGCGAAGTTTGGCGCTTCTTATGGCTCGGCATTGCGCGCCCGCTGGCGTCTGCCGCTGGAGTTGCGCGAGTTGATTGCTTCGGCCTACCAGCTCGGTGGTGGCGTTTACAGTCGCGAGGCGCTGGTGATGCACATGGCCGCGCAGATGGCGCGGCTGACCGAGCATGAAGGTGTCGAGGAGCTGGCGAAGAGCCGGACGGCGCGGTTGCTCAAGATCGGGCTGCCGGAGTTGATGCGGATGCGCAAATGACAGATCACCACATTCCAATGTGGGAGCGAGCCTGCTCGCGAAGGCGCCAGCGCAGGCAACATTTTTGTTGAAGGTGCAGGCCTCATCGCGGGCAAGCCCGCTGTCACAGGAATTGCGGCAGCCACAAAATACGGGTCAGGCCGCAATGATCCGGTTCTTGCCTTGCCGTTTCGCCTCGTACATCGCCGCATCCGCGCGGGCGAACAGGCTGTCCAGGCTCTTGTCTTCGTCGGTGAGGTTGGTCAGGCCCTGGCTTACGGTGATGCTGAATGCTTGGCCGTCGTGGTTGAAGCGCAGTCGCTGGATCTCCTGCTGCAGGCGCTCCGCCACTTGCACCGCCATCTCCGGCGCACAGCCGGGGAACACCGCGGCGAACTCCTCACCGCCAATCCGTCCGAACAGGTCGCCACGGCGCAGTGAGCCGCGCCCGCATTCGGCGATCCGTTGCAGCACATTGTCGCCTTCGGGGTGGCCGTAGCTGTCGTTGATCACTTTGAAATCGTCGATGTCCAGCAGCAGGAAGGCCAGCGGTGTGCCTTGGCGGCGGGCCTCGGCGAACTCGCGGTGGGCGCATTCGAAGAAGTGGCGGCGGTTGCTGCTTTGCGTCAGCACATCGGTGGTGGCCAAGCGTTGCAGCTCGGTTTCCATGTGTTTTTTGTCGGTGATGTCTTCGGCGATGCCGACGATGATCACCGGCTGCCCGGGCTCGTCCTGGCGATTGATAAAGCATTTGTCGCTGAGCCAGCGCACCTGGCCATCGGCCGCGATGATGCGGTACTCGCGATCTTCCACCGCACCTCGGTGCAGGACTTCGGCGAGGCTCTGCTCGGCGTACTCCAGATCATCGGGGTAAATGCTGTCGCGCCATTGGTTGTAGTCCGCCAGCAGAAGCGCGGCGGAACGGCCGAAGATCCGTTCATAGGCCGGACTGACGTACAAAACCTGGCGGGTTTCCCAGTTGAAAGCCCAGAGCACGGCGTTGACGCTAACCAGCAGCGAACTGATCAATTGTTCGCGCTCGCTCAGGCGCGCGACTTCGCCCTGCGCATGCATCAGCGCCATCAGCGTTTGCGCGGCCTCTGGCCATTGGGTGTAGGTTGTGTCTTTCTGGTTGTTGTTGACCATCGGCACAAATCTCAAAGGGCGCGCCGCAATGTCGACAACGGCCACAGGACAGCCCGCCGGGATGGCGAAGTGTCTTTGAGATAGAGGATTTTCGGCGAAGTTCCCGGCCATTACCGAGTCCCGCCGGGCGGCGGGGTTAAGGAGGCGACGTGTGCAACGAGGCTGCGATCTTCGAGATCGCAGCCTCATTGCCGGTCAGGCAGTCGCAGGACGCAGCGAGTAGGTTTTCAGCTGGTCAGCAAAGTCACGCAACGACTGAATGCCACTGGCCTCCGCCTCGTGAATCCATTCCTTGATGGCGGCCAGCATGTCGTGGCCATTGGAACTGGTCTTGACCCAGATCTGCTGCAAAGCCAGGCGTTTCTCGTAGATCACTTTCAGCGCATGGCTGTGTTCGAGCATGGTCTGGATGCGCAAGTGATGACGGTCTTCCAGCAGGCTGGTTTCCCGCGACAGCAGGCGTTTGGCCCGGTGGAACTGGTGGCGCACCGAATGATCGACCTTGGCCAGCTCTTGCTTGACCAGCGGGCCGATCACCAATTTGCGGTACTGGGCCATGATCTGGAAGCGGTTGTTAAGGATCGCCATGGCGGTGTCCATGTCCAGGCTGCCCTTGCCTTCGACGCGGTGGGCAATCGGTGCGACCCGCTGCACCTTGGCCAGACGCAGGAAGCAGAAGACCTTGATCCACGCCCAGCCGAGGTCGAATTCCCACTTCTTCACCGACAGCTTGGCCGAGTTGGGGTAGGTGTGATGGTTGTTGTGCAGCTCTTCGCCGCCGATCAGGATGCCCCACGGCACCAGATTGGTGGCCGCGTCACGGCATTCGAAGTTGCGGTAGCCGACGGCATGGCCGAGGCCGTTGATCACGCCAGCGGCCCACACCGGAATCCACATCATCTGGATCGCCCAGATGGTGATGCCGATGGTGCCGAACAGCAGCAGGTCGATCACGCCCATGATCGCCACACCCAGCAGTGGATAACGGCTGTAGAGGTTGCGTTCGATCCAGTCTTCCGGGCAGTTCTTGCCGTAGATGCGCAGGGTTTCCGGGTTCTGCGCTTCGCTGCGGTACAGCTCGGCGCCGGTGCGCAGTACGGTGGACAGACCCTTGATGACCGGGCTGTGCGGGTCATCCTCGGTTTCGCATTTGGCGTGGTGTTTGCGGTGGATGGCGGTCCACTCGCGGGTGTTCTGCGCCGTGGTCAGCCACAGCCAGAAACGGAAAAAGTGCTTGAGGCCCGCATTCAGCTCGAGCGAGCGATGGGCCGAGTAACGGTGCAGATAGACCGTGACGGCAACAATCGTCACATGGGTCATCAGCAGGGTGACCGCGACCAGTGACCAGGCCGACAAGCCAAGAAAACCTTCGTACCACATAGGCTATAGGGCCCTCGATAAAGATAAAAACAGCCGTTGCATTATCACTAAGCACACAGATAAAACCAGTCGCCCTTTCAGATAAGAAGTCGCTGAATGTTTCTTCACCTATAATTCCAACCTTTTTGTAGGGACATGGACGACCGAATGTCTGCGACTTACCGCGATGCCTTGCGTGCAGCGCTGCTCTACCTCGTACTCGCCGCCGTGTGGCTGCAGGTTTCCGATCATTTATTAAGCAGATTCTTCGATGACTCCAGTGCGCTGGCCCGCTGGCAACTGATCAACGGTTATTTGCTGGCAGCGCTCAGTGCCGGGCTGATTTTTCTCGCGCGGGCGCGGCTGTGTCGGTTTCTCGGCATCGGTGCCCGCCTGCGCGAGCGCCACAGCGACCGTGAACGTCTGCGTCAGGCGGCCGCTGTGTTCGATTGTACCCGCGAAGGCGTGCTGGTTACCGATCAGCGGGGCCTGATCGTTCACGTCAACCGCGCCTTTATCGAGATCACCGGTTATCGGCGCGATGAAGTCATCGGCCAGCAGCCGAGTCTGTTCAAGTCCGGCCATCATCCGCCGGGCTTCTATCAGGCGATGTTCGCCACCCTTGAGGCTGAAGGTGAATGGAGCGGCGAGATCTGGAACCGGCGCAAGACCGGCGAGATTTATCCACAGTGGCAGACCATTCGGGTGATTAACGATGATTTCGGCCGGCTCAGCCATTACGTGGCGGTGTTCTCCGACATCAGTGCGATCAAGGATTCCGAGTCCGAACTCAAACACCTGGCGCATCACGATCCGTTGACCGATCTGCCCAATCGCCTGCTGTTCAGCGACCGCGCCGAGCAGGCGTTGGCTTCCGCGCAGACACACAAGCGTGGCTGCGCGCTGCTGATGCTTGATCTGGATCATTTCAAGCTGATCAACGACAGCCTCGGCCATAACGTCGGCGACCGATTGCTCAAAGCGGTGGCGACGCGGTTGCAGGCATTGTTCGGCCCCGGCATCACCCTCGCACGGCTCGGCGGTGACGAGTTCGCGGTACTCGCGGAAAGTTGTCCACAGCCGGCCCAGGCCGCCGCGCTGGCGCAACGGACTCTGGACGCGTTGAAGGAGCCGGTGCTGGTAGATGGCAATCAACTGTTCATCAACGCAAGCATCGGTATCAGCCTGTTCCCCAGCGACGCCTTGAGCGCCGAGCAGTTGTTACGCAATGCCGACAGTGCGCTGTTCAAGGCCAAAAGCAGCGGACGCAATGGCTACGCGCTGTATACCGAAGAGCTGACCGCCCATGCCCAGCAACGGGTCGAAATCGCCTTCGAGCTGCGCCGTGCACTGGAGCAGGAGGAGTTGCGCGTCTACTACCAACCGGTGCATGACCTGCACAGCAGCCGTCTGATCGGCGTCGAGGCACTGGTGCGCTGGCAGCATCCGCAGCGCGGGCTGGTGTCGCCGGCAGAATTCATTCCGATTGCCGAGCGCACCGGGCTGATCGCCGAGATCGATGCCTGGGTGATGCAGCAGGCCTGCCGACAGATGTGCCAATGGCAGCAGAGCGGTGTGGTGCTGGCGTTCGTCGCGGTGAATGTTTCGTCGCGGCTGTTTGCCCGGCGTGAGCTTTACCAGCAGGTGGCGCAGGTGCTGCACGACACCGGGCTGGATCCGGCGTATCTGGAACTGGAAGTTACCGAAAGCGCGGTGATGGATGATCCCGAAGTGGCGCTGGAACAGATGCATCGCTTGCGCGAGCTGGGTGTGCGTCTGGCCATCGATGATTTCGGCACCGGCTATTCGTCGTTGCTGCGGCTCAAGCGCCTGCCGGTGCAGAAACTCAAGATCGATCAGGGCTTCGTCGCCGGGTTGCCGTGGGATGAGGATGACGTGGCGATTGTCCGGGTGATCATCGCGCTGGCGCGGAGCATGGGTATGCAGGTGCATGCCGAGGGGATCGAGCAGGCTGAGCAGGCGGCATTTCTGTTGGCGCAGGAATGCGATCTGGGGCAGGGCTACTGGTTTGGGCGGCCGGTGTCTGCGGATCGGCTTGATTGGGCGAAAACGCCATTGATTGGCTGAAAAGACCTATCTGGCTATCACCGACCTTGTGGTGAGGGGATTTATCCCCGTTGGGTCGCGTAGCGGCCCCAAGAAATGGGACTGCTACGCAGTCCAACGGGGATGAATCCCCTCGCCACAAGTTCTCTTGACGAGTTCAAATCAGCGCAAACCCCTTGCCCTCGCTCATAATGTTTTCTAGTTATATAAACATTCTTAAATAGTCTTTTTAAGAATATCCATGCCTCTCTTATATTGCTCCCACGCCGAACGCAGTGCCGCCCACTGCCAGGCAAATCCCCTTCAAAGGAGCAGCACCATGAGCGCATCCCTTCGCAGTGTTGACGGTCAGGACGAAAGCACCATCTTGCGGGAAATCCAGAGCGCCCTGCGCGATCTGCGGTTCGGCGCGGTCGAGATCACTGTGCACAACGCGCAAGTCGTACAGATCGAACGTAAAGAGAAATTCCGTTTGCAGCAACCCGGTAAGCAACCGGGCTGAGATCAAAAGATCGCAGCCTTCGGCGGCTCCTACAGGGGGCTGTGCGTAGGAGCTGGCCAAGGCGGCGATCTTTGAAACGGGACCGATTCCAGCAATACATAAGAACAAGCCACCACCAGGAATTCCAGGAGCTTTCACCATGTCGTCGATTCGCCGTTATGCTTTGGCCGCGCTGGCCAGTGCCGTGTTTGCCGGTTCCGCCGTTGCCAAGGATTACGAGCTGCTCAACGTGTCGTATGACCCGACGCGCGAGCTGTATCAGGAATACAACGCCGAATTCATCAAATTCTGGCAGCAGGATCATGCCGGCGACACGGTGAAAATCCAGCAGTCCCATGGCGGTTCGGGCAAGCAGGGCCGTGCGGTGATCGACGGTCTGCGGGCTGACGTGGTGACCCTGGCCCTGGCCGGTGACATCGATGAAATCGCCAAGCTCGGCAAGAGCCTGCCCGCCGACTGGCAGAAGCGTTTGCCGGAAGCGAGCACGCCGTACACCTCGACCATCGTGTTCCTGGTGCGCAAGGGCAACCCGAAAGGCATCAAGGACTGGGGCGATCTGGTCAAGAACGATGTCTCGGTGATCACGCCGAACCCGAAAACTTCGGGTGGCGCGCGCTGGAACTTCCTCGCCGCGTGGGCCTATGGCCTGAAAGCCAACGGGGGTGATGAGGCCAAGGCCAAGGAATATGTACAAACCCTGTTCAAGCATGTGCCGATCCTTGACACCGGCGCCCGTGGTTCGACCATCACCTTCGTCAACAACGGTCAGGGTGACGTATTGCTAGCCTGGGAAAACGAAGCGTTCCTGGCGCTGAAAGAAGATGGCGGCGCAGACAAGTTCGACATCGTCGTGCCGTCGCTGTCGATCCTCGCCGAACCACCCGTGGCGGTGGTCGACAAGAATGCCGAGAAGAAGGGCAACGCGCAGATCGCCGAAGCCTACCTCAAGCATCTGTACAGCCCGGCCGGCCAGGAAATCGCCGCGAAAAACTTCTATCGTCCACGTGACAAGGAAGTAGCGGCCAAGTACGCACAGCAGTTCCCGAAACTGGAACTGGTGACCATCGACAAGGACTTCGGCGGCTGGAAATCCGCGCAGCCGAAATTCTTCAACGACGGCGGCGTGTTCGACCAGATCTATCAGGCGCAGTAATCTGACTTCAGCCACACAGCAAGCCTGAAGCCAGGCGCGGCAAATGTGGGAGCGAGCCTGCTCGCGAAAGCGGAGTGTCAGACGACCTAGAGTTGATTGATACTCCCTCTTCGCGAGCAAGCTCGCTCTCACATTGATGCGTTCAGCGGAATGCTTTTAACCAGGGACTCTTATGTCGCGTCGTATCTCCCCCGTCATACCCGGCTTCGGGCTGACGCTGGGTTACACCTTGGTGTACCTCAGCCTGATTGTGCTTATCCCGCTGGCGGCGATGTTCGTCCACGCCGCCCAGCTGACCTGGGATCAGTTCTGGACGATCATCTCCGCACCGCGGGTGCTGGCGGCGTTGAAGCTGAGCTTCGGCACCGCGCTGTGTGCGGCGATCATCAACGGCATCATCGGTACATTGCTGGCCTGGGTGCTGGTGCGCTACACCTTCCCCGGGCGCAAGGTGATCGACGCGATGATCGATCTGCCGTTCGCCCTGCCGACCGCTGTGGCCGGTATCGCGCTGACCGCGCTGTACGCGCCGGCCGGGCTGGTCGGGCAATTTGCCGCTGACCTCGGTTTCAAGATCGCCTACACCCCGCTGGGCATCACCCTCGCGCTGACCTTCGTCACGCTGCCGTTCGTGGTGCGCACGGTGCAACCGGTGCTGGCCGATATTCCCCGTGAGGTCGAAGAAGCAGCCGCTTGCCTGGGTGCGAAGCCATGGCAGGTATTTCGCCACATTCTGGTTCCGGCGCTGCTGCCCGCCTGGCTGACCGGTTTTGCGCTGGCGTTCGCGCGTGGCGTCGGTGAGTACGGTTCGGTGATTTTCATTGCCGGCAACATGCCGATGAAAACCGAGATCCTGCCGCTGCTGATCATGGTCAAACTCGACCAGTACGATTACACCGGCGCTACCGCCATTGGCGTACTGATGCTGGTGGTTTCCTTCATCCTGTTGCTGCTGATCAACTTGCTGCAGCGGCGCATCGAAACGCCATAAGGAGGCGCGAACATGTCCCAATCGTCCATTGCGGCCGCCTCTTCGGCCAACGCTGCGCGCCGTGGCAGTGCCACTTCGCGCAGAATCCTGATCGGTCTTGGCTGGCTGATTTTTTTCCTGTTTCTGCTGCTGCCGTTGTTCATCGTGGTGTCGCAGGGTTTGAAGAATGGCCTCGGTGCGTTCTTCACCGCAATCTTTGAGCCGGACGCGCTTTCGGCACTGAAACTCACCGTATTCGCGGTGCTGATTTCGGTGCCGCTGAACCTGGTATTCGGCGTCAGTGCGGCATGGTGCGTGAGCAAATACTCGTTCCGTGGCAAGAGCATGCTGGTGACGCTGATCGACCTGCCGTTCTCGGTGTCGCCGGTGATTGCCGGTCTGGTCTACGTGCTGATGTTCGGTGCGCAGGGCCTGTTCGGGCCGTGGTTGCAGGATCACGACATCCAGATCGTCTTCGCCCTGCCGGGCATCGTGCTGGCGACGATTTTTGTCACCGTGCCGTTCGTGGCCCGTGAACTGATCCCGCTAATGCAGGAACAAGGCACCCAAGAGGAAGAAGCCGCGCGTCTGCTCGGCGCCAATGGCTGGCAGATGTTCTGGCACGTCACCGTGCCCAACATCAAGTGGGGCCTGATTTACGGCGTGGTGCTGTGTACCGCGCGGGCTATGGGCGAGTTCGGTGCGGTGTCGGTGGTTTCCGGGCACATTCGCGGGGTGACCAACACCTTGCCGCTGCACGTCGAGATCCTCTACAACGAATACAACCACGTTGCCGCGTTCGCCGTGGCGAGCCTGTTGCTGATCCTGGCGCTCTTCATCCTGCTGCTCAAGCAGTGGAGCGAAAACCGTATCAACCGCCTGCGCGCCAGCGCCGCGGAGGAATAATTCATGTCGATCGAAGTGCGTAACGTCAGCAAGAATTTCAACGCGTTCAAGGCGCTGGACAACATCAGCCTGGATATCCACAGCGGTGAGCTGGTCGCGCTGCTTGGTCCGTCGGGCTGCGGCAAAACCACCTTGCTGCGCATTATTGCCGGTCTGGAAACCCCGGATCAGGGCAACATCGTTTTTCACGGCGAAGACGTTTCCGGCCACGACGTGCGTGATCGCAACGTCGGTTTCGTGTTCCAGCATTACGCCTTGTTCCGCCACATGACGGTGTTCGACAACGTCGCGTTCGGCCTGCGCATGAAACCGAAAAACCAGCGCCCGAGCGAAAGCCAGATCGCCACCAAGGTTCACGAACTGCTGAACATGGTGCAACTGGACTGGTTGTCGGATCGCTACCCGGAGCAGTTGTCCGGAGGCCAGCGTCAGCGTATCGCGTTGGCCCGTGCTTTGGCGGTGGAGCCGAAAGTGCTGCTGCTCGACGAGCCGTTCGGCGCCCTCGACGCCAAGGTGCGCAAGGAACTGCGGCGCTGGCTGGCGCGGCTGCACGAAGACATCAACCTGACCTCGGTATTCGTGACCCACGACCAGGAAGAGGCGATGGAAGTCGCCGACCGTATCGTGGTGATGAACAAGGGTGTGATCGAGCAGATCGGCTCACCGGGCGACGTCTACGAAAACCCGGCCAGCGATTTCGTTTATCACTTCCTTGGCGACTCGAACCGCCTGCTGCTGAGCGACGACAACCATGTGCTGTTCCGCCCGCACGAAGTGTCATTGTCCAGGCATGAGCTGGAAGATCACCATGCCGCTGAAGTGCGCGATATCCGCCCATTGGGTGCGACGACGCGGGTGACACTGAAGGTGGAAGGCCAGACGGATCTGATCGAAGCGGAAGTGGTCAAGGATCACGACAGCCTGATTGGCTTGGCCAAGGGTGAGACCTTGTTCTTCAAGCCCAAGGTCTGGCAGAAAGTCGCTAACCTCTAAAAGCAAAAGCTTCGCGAGCAGGCTCGCTCCCACATTTGGAATGCGTTTTTCTGTGGGAGCGAGCCTGCTCGCGAAAGCGGTCTAAACAGCCGCACGATTCGGATTGACCCTCACCACCCCCGCCCGCGCCTCGATCTGCGCTTTCAACTCCTGGCGCATCCCCAGCAGAAACCCCAACTCGGCCACGACAAACAACGGCCCGACAATCAGCCCGCTGATGTCATCGACAAACGCCGGTTTGCGCCCTTCATAGTGATGCCCGACAAACTGGATCACCCAGCCGATCACGAACATCGCCAAGCCGCTGCTCAGCCAGACCAGGGTGCTCTGCAGCGCCAGTGCATGCCCGGCCCACACCGACAGGCCCATCAGTAGGGTCATCAACACGCCGAGCTTCAACTCCAGGCGCAGGTAAAACCACGCCGACGCCAGCGACACGACAACGGCTGGAGATATCCACAGCCCGCCCAGCGACCATTGCGGCCGCGACAGCAGCACAGCCACCGCCACCACGATCAGCGGAATGCCGATAAAGTGGCTGGCAATGTTGCGCGGGTCGCGGTGGTAGGCGGCGTATTGACTGAGGTGGTCGACGAGGCTTTTCATTGTTGTTCCTCCAGTGGGGTTGAATGCATCATCCCTCGGGATCCGCGTTCGCTCTGTCGGGCAGGCGACACTCCAGGAGTGGTTATGCAAATTCGTGCACGGTTGCTCAGCGGCCAGTGGTTCAGTCATCTGCCTGCATCTTTTCAGGATAGCCTGCTGGCGTTGGCCCGGGAGCGCCGGCTGACGGCGGGACAACGACTGTTCCAGCGTGGCGATGCGCCGTGCGGTCTGTACGCGGTGCTCGATGGCGCAGTGCGTATCGGCGCGGTGAGCGAGCAAGGCAAGGAGGCGTTGTTGAGTCTGGTTGAGGCGCCGCACTGGTTCGGCGAAATCTGCCTGTTCGATGGTCAGCCACGCACCCATGACGCCTATGCGGTCGGGCCGTGTACCTTGCTGAATATTCCCCAGGCGACGATGCTCAAATTGCTCGACGAACAGCCGCAGTACTGGCGGCATCTGGCGCTGTTGATGAGCCACAAATTGCGCCTGGCCTTCATCAACCTCGAACAGCTGAGCCTGCTGCCCGCCCCGGCACGTCTGGCCCATCGCTTGCTGATGATCGCCGAAGGCTACGGCGAACTCGACGCGCCGCGTCGGGTGCTGCAACTGCCGCAGGAGCAATTGGCCGCAATGCTGTCACTGTCGCGGCAGACCACCAATCAGATCCTCAAGGATCTGCAGGGGCAGGGGATTATCGGGTTGGCTTACGGCGAAATCGAAATCCTCGATGCCGCAAGACTGCGTGCCCTGGCCACGATCTAAAAACTCACGCCGATCCAATGTCGGAACTGGCACCTGTGGCGAGGGGATTTATCCCCGCTGGGGCGCGAAGCGGCCCTGAAAAATGGCACCGCTGCGCAGTCCAACGGGGATAAATCCGCTCGCCACAGAGACCAGTTCCAACAAAGGATCTGTGTTTATTTTACGAACCGCGATAGGTCGAGAAACCGTACGGGCTCAGCAGCAGCGGGATGTGGTAGTGCTGATCGGTCTGCTTGACCTGAAAGATCACCGGAATTTCCGGGAAGAACGTCTCATGCTTGATCTTCTGGTAATACTCGCCGGTCTTGAACACCACGCGGTATTCACCGGCTTCGAATGGCTGTTTGGCCGGGAACAGCTCGGCGATCCGCCCTTGTTCGTTGGTGGTGCCTTGGGCCAGTGGCTGCCAGTTTTCGCCGACGTGTTTTTCCAGGGTGACGTTGATGCCTGGTGACGGCAGGCCGTTTTCCAGGTTGAGCACGTGCACGCTCAACGGATTGCCGGCGGCCAGCGCCAGGCTGGAAACAGCACTCAGGCCGAGGGCGGCGAGAGTCATGCGCAGGGTGGTCATGGTGGATCTCCTTAATGGGAACGGGTGATGGTCAGGCCGGCTTTGTCGGCGGCGGCGCGGGCGCAGTTTTCGTCTTGTTCACCGCCGCCGGAACCGGCCACGCCCATGGCGCCGACCAGTTCGCTGCCGGCGAACAGCGGAATGCCGCCGCCGAGCAAGAGCAATTCATCGAGGGTGTTGAGGTTGGCGGTTTCCGGATTGCTGCGGGCGCGCTCGGCGAACAGCCGCGTCGGCGTCTTGGTCGACAGCGCGGTGTAGGCCTTGCGCTGGCTGGCGGCGGTGTTGTGCGGGCCAACGCCGTCACCACGCAGAGTCACCAGCAGGCTGCCGCCACGGTCGAGTACCGACACCGTGCCGGTGCAACTGCTCATCGCCTTGTCCGCCAGCCAGCGTGCGGTTTTCAGGTCGAGATCGGCGTGGCGCGGCAGTTCTGGTGTGGCGCTCGCGGCGCCGCTGAGGCCGAGGATCAGGCTGGCGACAAGGTATTTGACGGTCATGTGCAGGCTCCGGTTGGGAAGGTCAGCACCTTAACCGGCGCACTTCGTCAGAACCCCGTCAGGCGGATTACAAGTTTGTAATGGGCAACGGCGGCGAACACGCCTAGCCTGTGTACCTGATCAATCGAGGTGTGCCATGCGTTTGCTGGTCGTAGAAGATGAAGCCAAAACCGCGAATTTCCTCGCCAAGGGCCTGGGCGAGTCGGGTTTCGCCGTGGATGTGGCGCTCAATGGCCTCGACGGCCGCTATTTTATCGAGCAGCAGGAATACGACCTGATCATCCTCGACGTGATGCTGCCCGGCCTCAACGGCTGGCAATTGCTGCAACTGATCCGCCAGCGCGGCGCCACACCGGTGCTGTTTCTCACCGCCAAGGACGCCATTGAAGACCGCGTCCGTGGTCTTGAGCTGGGCGCCGATGACTACCTGCTCAAACCCTTCGCCTTCGCCGAACTGCTCGCGCGCGTACGTACGCTGCTGCGACGTGGGCCGATGCGTGAAGCCGAGTCGTACAGCATCGCCGACCTGGAAATCGACGTGCTGCGCCGCCGGGTCAGTCGCGGTGGCCAGCGCATTGCCCTGACCAACAAGGAGTTCGCCCTGTTGCAGTTGCTCGCCAGCCGCCAGGGCGAAGTGCTTTCGCGCACGCTGATCGCCTCGCAGGTGTGGAACCTGAATTTTGACAGCGACACCAACATGGTCGAGGTCGCCGTGCGTCGCCTGCGTGCCAAGGTCGATGACCCGTACATGCCGAAACTTATCCACACCGTGCGTGGCGTCGGTTATCAACTGGAAGCGCCGGACGATGTGGAGTAAGTCGATCGCCTGGCGATTGGCGCTGGCCTTCGCCATGGTCTGCGCGCTGGTGCTGAGCGCAATCGGCGTGTTTCTCTACCGCTCGCTGGCCTCGGAATTGGCCTTTCGTGACGACATGGCCCTGCTCGGTCGCCTGGAGCAAGTACGCGCCTTGCTCGCCGACAGCGACAGCCTCGACGCCTTGCAGGCGCGGCCACGGTTGTATCAGAACATGCTCGGTAATCTCGACAGTCTGCTGCTGGTGCGCCGGGCCGACGGCTCCAGCGTGATCACAATCAACCCGCGCCAGCGTGAATTGCCGGCGCTCAATGCATTAGCGCGAGAGCAAATGCCGCAGCGCCGTGACGTGCTCACCTGGCAGGCCAGTGACGGCGCGGAGCTGGCCTTGCTGTCCGGCCAGGCCCAAGGCCCCAACGGTGAAACCCTGACGGTGATCGCCGGCAAAGTGCTCAGCGAGCGCGAGCAGATGCTCGGCAGTTATCGCCTGCGTCTGTACCTGTCCGTCGGCCTCGGCGCGGTGCTCGCGTTTGCTCTGGGCCTGTTATTGCTGCGGCGTGGCTTGCGGCCTTTGCATCAGTTGAGCGAAGCGGTGCGCAGCATCGATCTGCGCAGCCTCGATCGACGCCTGCCCACCGAGGGCACACCGACCGAACTGCGCGAGCCGGTGCACGCGCTCAACACCATGCTGGCGCGGCTGGACGACAGCGTGCAGCGCCTGTCGCAATTCTCCGCCGACCTCGCCCACGAAATCCGCACGCCGCTGCACACCTTGCTCGCCAGCAACGGCCAGGCCCTGAACCATCCGCGCAGCACGGCCGAATATCAGGAAGTGTTGGCCTCGAACATGGAAGAGTTCGAACGGCTCAAGCGCATGGCCGAGAACCTGATGTTCCTCGCCCGCGCCGAACAGGCCGAACGTGCGCTCAATCTGCACACGCTGGACTTGCGCAACGTCGGCGACGAACTCTGCGATTACTTCGAAGCCCTGGCCGATGATCGCGATCTTCAACTGCAAAACCGCATGCACGGCGAACTGCTCGCCGACCAGCAACTGCTGCAACGCGCCCTCGGCAACCTGCTGGCCAACGCCGTACGCCACGCCGACCCCGGCACCCTGATCAGCCTGCAACGGTTCGATGAACCGGGTATGTGCTGGCTGCAAGTGCACAACCACGGCCCGGTCATCGCGCCTGAGCATCTGGGCAAACTGTTCGACCGTTTCTACCGCGTCGATCCTTCACGTGCGGAACCGGGAGACTCGGGCGGGCTGGGGTTGGCGATCGTGCAGTCGATCATGCAATTGCATGGCGGGCGGGTGCGGGTGAGGAGTGACGCCGACGGCACTGTTTTTGAGCTGGGGTTTGTGGGGCGCTGTTAAGACGTTAGCGATGGCTGACCATCTACGCTAAGCTCATTTAATTGCATTGTTTATAATGCAATTAAATTCTTTCTGGTGGATTTGCATTGTAAAAAATGCATTTGGGGCGGTGATGGAGAAAATTGGCGAGTTGATCAGAAGCTTGCGTAAGGCTGAAAAGCTGTCCCAACAAGCTTTGGCGCAGCAATACGGCATGAGCCGCGCAACAATCTCGGGGATTGAAAACAACACAATCTCGGAAATCGGTTTGCGCAAAGTCGAAGCCATTCTTAACGGATTCGGCTACGAATTGGCCGCAATCCCCCGCGCCTCTCGACGTCCGACACTCGACACGCTGCGCAAGGTGAACTTCCATGACTGAGGTATTGGACCGCTTGCAAGTCTGCGTCGGCGGCCACGAGGTTGGAAGATTGGGGCGCGGGAACGCAGGTGTCGACAGCGTGTTCAGCTATCGGGACGATGCGATTGATGAAAATGCCGTTTCGCTGACCATGCCGACACGCCTGGAAAGTTATGGTTGTGAACGCGGCATCCATCCGATATTCGAGATGAACCTGCCTGAGGGTGCGTTGCGCGATGAGTTGATGCGGCGGTTCAGCAAAGCCGTGCGCGGCTTCGATGACTTCGCTTTGCTAGGTATCGTCGGCCCGCATCAACTCGGACGTCTTTCGATCACGAGCGCATCGACAATTGATCGTCCGCCTGAAACCTCGCTCGCTGAGTTATTGGTTCATGATGGTGCGCAAGGTTTGTTCGAAGATCTTTTGCAGACTTACGGGCAGTATTCCGGGGTTTCAGGCGTGCAGCCCAAAGTATTGGTGCGTGACAGTGCCGCTGCAATAGACCGACTGACGCACCGAGGCTCGACTCATCTGGTCAAAGCCTTTCGTGCCGAAGAGTATCCCGAGCTGGCAACCAACGAATTTTTCTGCATGCGCGCTGCGCAACTTTGTGGCCTCGACGTGCCGCATTTCGAACTCAGCGAGCATGGCAAATTTCTCGTCATCGAGCGTTTTGACTTGAGCGACACCGGATACCTCGGTTTCGAAGACTTTTGCGTGCTCAACGGCTGGCCGTCGAAGGCCAAATACGACGGCTCTTACGAAGGAGTCGCACGGCAGATCAAGGCGTTTGTTTCGCCCTCATTGCTCAAGCACGCACTGGAAGCTTTCTTCAAGATTGTCGCTTTATCGGCGGCATTGAAAAACGGCGATGCCCACCTGAAAAACTTTGGCGTGCTCTATGAGGATTGTGGCGAGCACTCATTGATCAGGCTGGCTCCGGCATACGACATCATCACCACGTCGGTGTACATCAAGAGCGATAGCATGGCACTGCTGTTGGGCGGTTCGAAGGCGTGGCCCAAGCATAAAATGCTTACCAGGTTTGGTCGTACGGCCTGCAATCTGAGTGAAGCGCGTTGTAACCAGTTACTGCATATGGTCGCGCACGGTGTGCAGGAAGCGATGGGCGAAATGGCGGAGTACAGCGCAAATCATCCTGCCTTCGCGGAGGTGGGCGCTGCAATGATCGAACAATGGTCGGCCGGTCTGGCGCGCAGCCTGCGCAACAGTTGAAACTCAGCGCAACTGATCCCGAAACTGCCCCGGCGTCATTCCTGTCCAGCGCTTGAACGCGCGGCTGAAGCTGCTGGTGTCGGCGAACCCCAGCAGATAGCTGACTTCACTCAACGAGCACTGCGGGTCACGCAGGTGCAGCAGCGCGAGGTTTTCACGGCTTTCGTTGAGCAGGGTGTCGAAGCGACAGCCCTCATCCGCCAGATGCCGCTGCAGGCTGCGCAGGCTCAGGTGCAAGGCCTGGGCGATGCGTTCGGCGCTCGGTTCGCCTTCGGGCAGTTGTTCTTCAATGGCATCGCGCACCTTGCGCTCCCAGGTCAGCGGTTTGAGCTGGGCGAGGGTGCGTTTGAGTACGGCTTCGTTGTGTTCGGCCAGTTCCGGGTTGGCGTCGTCGAGGTGGCTGTCGAAGTCGCCGAGGGCGAATTCCAGGCGGTCTTCGGCGGCGCAAAAATGCACCGGCGCGCGGAAGACTTTGTGCCATTGCTGGGCGTCGCTCGGTTCGGGGCGGCGCAAGTACACCGCCAATGGTGCGTAATCACGGCCGAGGCGATTGCGGCAGGTGCGCACGTAGATCGCCGCGAAGGCGTCGATGGCTTCGACGGCCGGCGCCGGGTTGCCGGGCGGGATTTTCAGGCGGAATTGATAGCGGTCTTCGCTGCGGCTCAGCTCCAGTTCCAGCGCATCGCTGACCACCGGGTGATAGCGCACGATGCGCTCGAACACCTCGCGCAAGCTGCCGCTGGCCACCAGTGCATAACCGAGCGCGTGGAAGGTGGTCGGGCTGACGAAACGCGACACGCGCAAGCCCAGCGCCGGGTCACCGCTGGCCTGCACGGCGAGTGCCCACAGGCGCGTGGTACCGGACAGCGGATAGCGTGCGTTGGGGTCGTCCATCAGCGCTGGGTCGAGCCCGGCCTGTTGGCACAAGGCAAGGCTGTCCAGCCCGAGCGCGTCGAGTTGTTTGCGCAAGGCGCGGGTCCAGCTGG
This sequence comes from Pseudomonas sp. Sample_23, assembly GCF_004307595.1. NCBI lineage: Bacteria > Pseudomonadati > Pseudomonadota > Gammaproteobacteria > Pseudomonadales > Pseudomonadaceae > Pseudomonas > Pseudomonas sp. Sample_23. Next base: position 529,814 of record NZ_RCNX01000083.1, on the reverse strand, counting down.
CGAGGGAGGTCGGTTCCTTCATGCGGATTGGCGCGTCCGGTCAACAGGTTGGCGTTCTTGGCTAGCGCGGATCGAACCCCGGCAAGGCACGATGCATTCATCTTAGACCCGAGGATGGAAGCATGGACGGTACTTCTGCAAGCCCTGAACGACTGAATGCGGCGCAGCGCTCGGCACATATTCGCCAAGTGGTGTTGGCAAAAGGTGCGCAATTGCGTGAGCGCTACCCGATTCTTCAGCATCAGGATGCCCTTGGTGCGGGGATTCTGGCGTTCGCGCTGGCCGGGATGATCGGCTCGGCGGCGCTGTACATCACTGGCCATATGGCTTGGTGGGTGTGCCTGCTGCTCAATGCTTTTTTCGCCTCGCTGACCCATGAGCTGGAACACGACCTGATCCACAGCATGTACTTCCGCAAACAACGCGTGCCGCACAACCTGATGATGGGCCTGGTCTGGCTGGCGCGGCCGAGCACAATCAACCCGTGGATCCGTCGTCATCTGCACCTCAACCATCACAAGGTTTCCGGCACTGAAGCCGACATGGAAGAGCGCGCAATCACCAACGGCGAGCCGTGGGGATTTGCCCGTCTGCTGATGGTTGGCGATAACGTCATGTCGGCGTTTATCCGCCTGCTCCGCGCCAGGACCTGGGCACACAAGTGGAGCATCGGCAAACGCGTGCTCAAGGTCTACGCACCGCTGGCGCTGCTGCATTGGGGCGCGTGGTATGTGTTTCTCGGCTTTCACGCAGCCAATGGCATCGCGCATTTGCTCGGCTCGTCCATCGAATGGTCGGCCACCACGCTGTCGGTGATGCAGGTAATCGATATCGCCGCCGTGGTGATCATCGGCCCGAATGTGCTGCGCACTTTTTGCCTGCACTTCATCAGCTCGAACATGCATTACTACGGCGACGTCGAACCGGGCAATGTGCTGCAGCAATGCCAGGTGCTGAACCCTTGGTGGCTGTGGCCGTTGCAAGCGTTCTGCTTCAACTTCGGCAGCAGTCACGGGATTCATCATTTCGTGGTCAAGGAGCCGTTTTACATTCGTCAGATGACTGTGCCGGTGGCGCACAAGGTCATGCGCGAGATGGGTGTGCGGTTCAATGATTTCGGCACGTTTGGCCGGGCGAACCGGTTTGTGCGCGGAGATGAGGAAGTGGTGTCCGGGGAGGCGGTGGAGGCCTGACAGATGCCCCTCACCCTAACCCTCTCCCAGGGGAGAGGGGACTGATCTAGCTGTTTATGCTGGATACATCGACCTGAAATTTCGAGCCGACCTCAGGTTGGAAAAGCATGAAGATCTGCTCCCTTTCCCCCTCTCCCTCGGGGAGAGGGCTGGGGTGAGGGGGGCTTTTGATCTTGGTTCAATCCGGCTGAAACGGCGAAGCACTGAGGATCACCCCGGTCTCTTCCACATACCGCTGCCAATGCCCGATCAAGTCAGTGAGTTTCTGCGGCTGACTCAACGCCAGATCATGAATCTCCCCTGGATCGCTCGCCAGATCATAAAGCTGCCAGGTCGCTGGCCCGACCGGTCCGGGAATCCACACCGCCTTCCACGACCCTTGGCGAATCGCCCGGCGTCCGAACAATTCCCAACCGGTGACCGTATGCTCGTCATGCACCTGCGCGGTCTCGCCGGACAGGAAGCCCAGCCACGACTTGCCGCGCAGTGGCGCCACCGCTTTGCCTTTCCACTGTTTGCCCGGATGCCGCACGCCAGCCAGATCGAGAATGGTCGGGGTGATGTCCATCACCGTGCCGAAACCATGGCTGATCTGCCCTTTGAGCGGCAATTGTGGATAGTGCAGCAGCGCCGGCACGCGGATCCCGCCCTCGGTGGTGAAAGCCTTGAACAAGCGTGACGGCGCGGTTGCCACTTGCGCCCAGTTCGGCCCGTACCAGACGTAGGAATTGGCCCGGCCGATGTTGTCTAGGCTGTTGTCGTAATGCTGGTTGAGGTAGGTCATCAGCTCCGGGCCGAACTTGGGGAACGCTTCCAGCAGCGCGCCTTCGGCACCGTTGTCGGACATGAACAGGATGAAGGTGTTGTCGAGCTGGCCTTGCTGGCGCAGGTAATCGATGACCCGGCCGATGTTCCAGTCCATGCGCTCGACCATCGCCGCGTAGACCTCCATGGCTCGTGCGGAAATCTGCTTTTGTTCATCGCTCAACGCGTCCCACTGCGCGCTGAGCTGAATCAGCGGGTGCGGCTCGACGTCCGCGTCGATCAGGCCCAGCGCCTTGAGTTTTTCCAGGCGTTCGAGGCGCAGCACTTGCGGGCCGGCGTCATAACGGCCACGGTATTTCTCGACGATCTCGGCCGGTGCCTGCAGCGGCCAGTGCGGCGCGGAGAAGGGCAGGTAAGCGAAGAACGGCCGGGTCTGATCGCGTTCCTTGAGGTACTGCAGCAGCTTGTCGCCGAAGGCATCGGAGGAATAGAAATCCTTCGGCAACTCGTCAACAAACTGATCGTCCTCGATGTACAGCGCCGGGGTGGATTTCAGCAGGCCCGGCGTTTGCTCATCGTAGGTCGGCTCGAAACCATAGTGGTTGGCAGCGCCCGGCAACAGTGAAAACGAGCGCTCGAAACCGCGCGCATGGGGCGCCAGTTCGGCCTTAAGACCGAGATGCCATTTACCACTCATCAAAGTTTGGTAACCAGCCTCACGCAGCAGCTCAGGCAGCGCGACGACGCGGTCGTTGAGGTAGCCCTCGTAACCGGGTTTGCCGATCAGTTCCGGGGTCAACGCTTCGGCCATGGTGCCAATACCGGCGATGTGGTGATCGGTGCCGGTCAGCAGCATCGAGCGCGTCGGCGAGCAGGTCGGTGCGGTGTGGAAATCGGTCAGGCGCAGGCCGTTCTCGGCCAGCGCATCGAGGTTCGGCGTAGCGATTTCGCCGCCGAACGCACCGATGTCGGAAAAGCCCAGGTCGTCGGCCAGAATCACTAGAAAGTTGGGACGTTGCGGCATAGCGAAACTCCTGTTCAGCAGGCAATGAACGTCAGCGGCAGATCGCGGATCTGCACCGGTGCGCTCGGTTGGTAATGGTCATCACTGGTCAGCTCGTGCAGCAGTTCTTCACGCAGTTGATGGAAGTCATAACTGCTGCGCTGGCGCGGGTGCGGCAGGGCGATGTCGACCACTTGCTTGATCCGCCCCGGACGCGGCTCCATCACCACCACGCGGTCGGCCAGAAAAATCGCTTCCTCGACATCGTGGGTCACCAGAATCGTGGTGATCTGTGCCCGCTCGCGGATCGCCAGCAGCTCGTCCTGCATTTGCTGGCGGGTCAGTGCGTCGAGGGCGCCGAAGGGTTCGTCGAGCAACAGGATTCGCGGGCTGGCGACGAGACCGCGAGCAATCGCCACGCGCTGCGCCATGCCGCCGGAGAGTTGATGCGGATAGGCCGCGGTGAAATCGCTGAGGCCGACCAGCTCGATAAAGTCTTTGATGCGTTGTTGCTTCTGCGCTCCGCTCAGCGGTTCATTGACCAGACCCAGGCCGATGTTGTCGGCGACCGTTAGCCACGGAAACAGGCGATGTTCTTGAAAGACGATGCCGCGCTCGCCGCCGATGCCGCTGACGGCCTTGCCATCGACACTGATGTGCCCGCGAAACTCGGTGTCGAGGCCGACCAGCAAACGCAGCAATGTGGATTTGCCGCAGCCGCTGGAGCCGACGATGGCGACGAATTCGCCCTCGGCAATGTCCAGGTTGAATTCGCGAATCGCCTCCAGTTCGAAACCGTTGACGGCGAAGGATTTGCCTACGTGGTTGAAGCTGACAATTGGTGCGTTCATGCGTGTCTCCAGCGGGTCGCGCGAATTTCCAGGCGTTGGCCGATCAGGTTGAGCAGGGCGCCGGTGAGGCCGACCAGCAGCATGCCGGCCATGATCAGATCCATGCGCAGCAGCTGCTGCGCGCCGATCATCTGACTGCCGATGCCGCCATTGGACGGCATGAAATATTCAGCGCCGATGGTGCCGAGCCAGGCGTAGATCAGGCTCAATCGCAGCCCGGCGAAGATCCCCGGCGCAGCACCGGGCAGGACCAGTCGACGCAGGCGCTGGCCGAGGCCGAGGCGCAGCACTTGCGCGGCTTCGTTGAGTTGCGGCGAGAGGTTGGCGACGCTGCGCTGGGTGGCGATGAACAGCGGGAAGAAGGCGGCGAGAGCGACGAACACCCACTTGGCCAGTTCGCCGAGACCGAACCACGCGGTGAGCAGCGGCACCCAGGCGAAAATCGCAATCTGGCGCAGTGCGGCGAGTGTCGGGCCGAGCAGGCGTTCGCTGAGACGTGACAGGCCGAGGAGCAAGCCCAGGGCGAAACCGAGGCCGCCACCGATCAGCAAGCCGCCCAGGGTGCGGCTCAGGCTCAGCGCCATGCCGTTGACCAGCGTACCGTCGAGCAGTCCGTCCCATGTCGTGCTCAGCACAGCCGCAGGGCTGATCAGAATATTCGCGTCGACCCAGTGCTGATCATTGGCGTGTTGCCAGAGCGCCAACAAGCCCAGCGGCAACAGCCACGGTTGCAGGCGTTGCCAGCCCTGATAGCGCGGGCCGCGTGTGATGTGCGCGGTGGCCGGGTGCGGCCAGTGCACCAGTTTGCGGTCGAGCAGGCCGATGCCGCGATCCATCGCCACGCCGATCAGACCGATGACCACGATGCACACGAACACGATGTCGAGCATGAACAACTGCCGCGCCCAGACCATCAGATAGCCGATGCCTTCGCTGGAGGCCAGCAGCTCGACCGCCAGCAACGAGGTCCAGCCGGCAGCGAGTGCCAGGCGCACGCCGGCCATGAACGCCGGCAGCGCAGCGGGAAGCACCAAGCGCCAAATCAGCAAGCGCGGCGGCAGGCGCAACACGGCGGCGGCTTCGCGCAGTTTCGGTTGTGCATCGCGCACACCAACCAGTGTGTGCAAGGTCACCGGCACCACAATGGCCTTGATCAGCACCATCAGTTTCAGCAGTTCGCCGATGCCGAAAAACACCATGAACAGCGGAATCCACGCCAGCGTCGGCACCTGCGCCAATCCGGCGAATGTCGGAAAAACCAGGCGCTCCAGACGTCGACTGAAGCCCAGTGCGGCGCCAAGCACCGCGCCGGTCGAAACGCCTGCCAACAAGCCCCAGAACAACCGTTGCAGGCTGATCCACAAATGACTCCACAACTCGCCTTGGGCCAGTTCCACAGCGCTGCTCCACACCAGCGATGGCGCCGGCAGGATCTGCTCGCTCATCCACTGATTGCGCGCGGCCAGCCACCACAGGACGAACAGGCTGACGGGCAACAGCCAGGGCAACAGGCGTTGATTCAGGCTCGGCCAGGTGCGACGGCTTTTCAGCGGCGGCGCGGCCAGCGGCAGGCTGAGCAGAGATTGACGGGCCATGGGTGACCTCCGTTGTCGGGTTGCATGGCGAACCGCTTTTCATGTGGCAGCGAGCCTGCTCGCGAAATGGCTGTTTAAGACAGCATTGATGGCGGCTGGCATTGCCTCTTCGCGAGCAGGCTCGCTCCCACGCTGGGTTTCGTCATATATGAAACTGATCTAACAAACTTGCGTTAGATGCTATCGGGAGATAAGCGAATCCATTTAAGGCTTGCCTGCTTGCGCGCATCCAATGCATTCGAAGAATATTTTCGATGCTGTTAATGCATATCGCGCTGCAAGCCGCACACGCCCTCACTTAGGTCATATGGATATAAAAATGTGCATTTATAGTATTTAAGTGAAGGTATGCATCCAGCCTACTTTCGGCTCCTCAGCGATCAAGGAGCCGCACCCATGAACCTTCCCTTCAAACGAATCATCAGCCTGCTGGCCGCCCCGGCGCTTGCAGGCTTTCTTGCGCTTGGCGCCCAAGCCGAAGAACTCAAGGAAATCCGCATCGCCGTGCCCGACCTCAGCGCCGGCACTCAACACAGCGGCGGCGGCATCGTCGATGTGCTGCGCGATCAGCGGATCTTCGAAAAGGCCTTCGCCGAGCAGGGCATCAAGATCCAGTGGAGTTTCTTCAAGGGCGCCGGGCCGGTGATCAATGAGGCGTTTGCCAATGGCCAGGTTGATCTGGCCTATCTCGGCGATCTCGCCGCGATCATCGGCAAATCCAATGGTCTGGACACGCGCCTGCTCAGCGCCACGGCGCGTGGGGTCAAGCAATACCTCGGCGTGGTGCCCGGCTCGGGAATCAAGACCCTGCAGGATCTCAAGGGCAAACGCGTGGCGATCTTTCGCGGAACGGCAACGCAACTGTCGTTCGATGCGGCGCTGGCCAGTCAGGGCCTGAGCGAGAAGGATCTGAAGGTCATCAATCTGGATTTCAACGCGGCGGTCTCGGCGCTCGCGGCCAAGCAGATCGATGCCTCGTGGGGCAGCTCCGCGCTGAGTGCCTTGCAAGCCAAAGGCCTGGCGGAATTGCCGCTCAATACCAAGGACCTTGGCGGCGCTGGCAGCGTGCAGGCGGTGTTGCTGGGTAATGGCAAGTTTGTCGACGCCCATCCTGAGGTCATTGCGAAACTGCTCAAGGCGCAGCAGCAAGCGGTCGAGTGGCTGACGCAGGACAGCAACAAGGATGCGTATGTGCAGCTGGTATCAGGGCTGGCCAGTTATCCGCCGGTGATTCTGGCTCAGGATCTGAAGGATCAGAATCTCAGCGAGATTTTCCCGTCGACACTGGATCCGGTGTTCTTGAGCGGCCTGCAGGACAAGGTCGACCTGGCGGCGCAGCAGAAGCTGATCCGCAAGCCGTTCAAGGTCAGCGATTGGGTGGCGCCAGAGCTTTCTGCAGCCAGGCTTTAGATCTCCAGCGTCTTTCCAGATCGTTCCCACGCTCCGCGTGGGAATGCAGCCGAGGACGCTCCGCGTCCTTTGTGACGCAGAGCGTCACGGGTTTCATTCCCACGCAGAGCGTGGGAACGATCGGCGTGTGCCACGAAGGTTTTTCAGACGGCGACGCTGACGTCCTGCCGATCCACCGCGACCAACGTCTCGATCATTGCCCTCGCCGCCGGCGACAACCGGAATCCGGTGCGGCTGACGATGCCGCAGCGGGCGTTCATGCTTTCGAGGTTCTGCGGCAGGTTGCGCCAGTGCAACAGCACCAGCGAACCCTTGGCGACATCCTCAATAAACGCCTCCTCCGTGCCGACGCCGATTGCATTGGATTGCAGCACCACTTTGACCAGTGCCGGAAAGTGCTCGGTCTCGATGGTCGGCGAGAAATCGATGCGCCCGCTGAGATTCGCCAGCAGCTTGCGAATGCCCGGCGGGATCAGGGTGGCGGCCAGCGGGTAGTCGAACATGTCGTTGGTCGACAGGCTTTCCTTGGCCAGCAACGGATGCCCCGGCCGGCAGAAAAACACCCCGCGCTTGGGCGTCAGCGGTTGCGTCTGGAAATTAGGGTCGGACTCGAAATGGCGGATATCGGCGATGAAGAATTCGATCTCTTCGCGGCTCAGCGCGCGGCTGAGTTTTTCCCAGTTATCCACCTGAAAACAGGTGCGCACTTTCGGATGCGCATTGATGAACTGCGCCACCGCATCCGGCACCAGTTTCACCGCCGGCGCCGGCCCGCAACCAAAATGCACTTCGCCGGCGTCGAGCTTGGTCATTTGCGTCACTTCAGCGCTGAGCAACGCTGCGCCCTGCACCAGGCTCAAGGCATGTTGCAGCACCACCTGGCCCTCGGGCGTGGGGCGCAGATCCTTGTTGCCGCGATCGACCAGCACGCAACCGAACTCCTGCTCCAGCCCCTGAATGCTGCGGCTGAACGCCGGTTGAGTGATGCCCATGGCGTCGGCCGCACGGACAAAACTGCGGTGTTCGTTGAGGGCGATGAAGTAGCGCAACTGGCGAAGATCCATATGCTTTTCCGGCATCCTAAAAATAGCTCGAAGGCATTTGCGACGAGGGTTGCTTGAGGTTTTAAATGCAAGCTCTTATTCCGTCAACGAAGCATGTGAATATCTATTAGATATAAATGGAATATAGATAGAGCGTTGTTTCGCTGCCGCCAAAACCGCAAACCGTCGATGAGGGTCTTCCCATGAGCAATGCTGCACTCGCCGTAAAACCCGTTTCTCACGCGCTGGAAATTCACCCGGTAGCCGGTCGTATCGGTGCCGAAATCCGCGGCGTGCATCTGTCCGGTGAGCTGGACGCCGCCACTGTCGAAGCCATCCAGCAAGCCTTGGTCGAATACAAAGTGCTGTTCTTCCGCGAGCAGACGCAACTCGACGATCAGCGTCAGGAAGCCTTCGCCCATCTGCTTGGCGAACCGGTGGCACACCCGACCGTGCCATCGCGCGAAGGCACCCGTTACCTGCTCGAGCTGGACGGCGCCGAAGGTCAGCGCGCCAACTCCTGGCACACCGACGTGACTTTCGTCGACGCTTACCCGAAAGCCTCGATCCTGCGCTCGGTGGTCGCCCCGGCCTTCGGCGGCGATACGCTGTGGGCCAACACCGCAACGGCATACAGCGGCTTGCCGAGCGAGCTGCGTGAGCTGGCCGACAAACTGACCGCTGTGCACAGCAACGAGTACGACTACGCCGGTGCGAAGCCGGACGTCTCGGCAGAGAAGCTGGAGCGCTATCGCAAAGTCTTCACCTCGACTGTCTACGAAACCGAGCACCCGGTGGTGCGCGTGCACCCGATCAGCGGCGAGAAGAGCTTGCTGCTGGGGCATTTCGTCAAACGCATCAAAGGTTATTCACAGGCAGATTCGGCACACCTGTTCGGTTTGCTGCAGAGCCATGTGATCCGCCAGGAAAACACCGTGCGCTGGCGCTGGCAGGCTGGAGATGTGGCGATCTGGGACAACCGCTCGACGCAGCATTACGCGATTGATGATTACGGCACCCAGGATCGCGTGGTGCGCCGGGTGACGCTCAAGGGCGAGGTGCCAGTGGGGGTGAGTGGGCAGCGAAGTCAGACCATCAAAGGTCCGGATATCGTCGGCGTCTGATTGGCCTCTTCGCGAGCAGGCTCGCTCCCACATTGATCGTTCCCACGCTCTGCGTGGGAATGCCTCAACGGACGCTCTGCGTCCGGTTTTGGGACGCGGAGCGTCCCGGGCTGCGTTCCCACGCGGAGCGTGGGAATGATCATTTGATCACAGCTACCACACACCAATCTGAACAACCTTCTCGGTTTCCGGCTCACCATAACGAAACCGCTGCCCGCGCAAATCGATCTCCGGATGGCTGATCGTCGTCCGTCGCTTCAGCCCGCGCATCCACTCAAACAGATACCCCGCATGCTCCTCGCGCACCGCCGCGTACGCCGGGTCCTCACCCAGATCATTCAGCTCCTGCGGATCATTCAACAGATCAAACAACTGCGGTCTAAACCCGTCGTACGCCAAGTATTTCCAGCGCTCGCTGCGCACCATGGTCATGCGGCAACGGTCGATCGGCTGGCCGAGTCGCTCGCGTGCCGGGGCCTGAAAGGCGTAGTCGTATTCGCTGATTGCATAGCGGCGCCAATCGGGATTTTCCCCGTGCAGCCACGGGATCAATGAACGCCCTTCCAGCCGGTGTTCCGCGCCCGCTAATCCCAACGCTTGAAGAAACGTCGGCAACGCATCAATGGTTTCCGCCAGCCGCTCATCGACAGTGCCGCGAGTGACATCCGCCGCCGCCCGAGGGTCGCGCACGATCAACGGCACGCCCACCGCCTGCTCAAGCAAAAACTCCTTCTCACCGAGCCAATGATCGCCAAGGAAATCGCCGTGATCGCTGGTGAACACGATCAACGTGTCATCCCAACGCCCGTAGCTCTGCAGAAAATCGAACAGCCGCCCCAACTGATCATCCACTTGCTTGATCAGGCCCATGTAGGTGGGGATTACATTCAATCGTACTGAATCGCGGGAGAAGTTGAGGCTTTCCTCATGTTGGCGAAAGGCAATGTATACGGGGTGTTTGCTGGCTGCGGAGGGCGTCGCGCGGACCGCTTCGAGAATCGATTTCGTACTGTACAAGGCGTGGTACGGTGCCGGTACGATGTAGGGCCAATGCGGTTTGATGTACGAGAGGTGTAAACACCAGGATTTCTCGCCTTGCTCGGTGATGAAGTCGATGGCGCGATTTGTAGTGTAGACAGTCTCTGAGTGTTGCTCGGGAATTCGTGCTGGCAAATTCGCATGACGCATTTTCCAGCCGCTGAGGATTTCGCCGTTCTCGCCTTCGGCGGCGTTCGCCCAGTCGTGCCAGGGATTCTTGCCATCGAAGCCCTGCGCGCGCAGGTATTGGGTATAGGGCGCGGATTCGCGCTTGTCGTCGAATGAAGCATCGTCGGGGTAGATGCCGTCGTGGCGCAGATACGGTTCGAAGCCGACCTCATTGAGCAACTCGGCTTGCGCGCTTTGCGGGTTGATCGCCAGACGCTGCAAGGCGTCGACATTGGCCGTCGCATGGGTCTTGCCGACCAGCGCGGTGCGGATGCCGTGAGGTCGCAGGTAATCGCCGATCGTCAATTCATCCAGCGGCAACGGCACCGCGTTCCAGGCCACTTGATGGCTGCTGACATAGCGCCCGGTGTAGGCCGACATCCGCGACGGGCCGCAGATCGTGCCTTGGGTGTAGGCGCGGCTGAAACGCACCCCTTGAGCTGCGAGGCGATCGATGTTCGGTGTGTGCAGATGCGGGTGGCCGTAGCAGGACAGGTAATCGCGGCGCAGTTGATCGCACATGATGTACAGCACGTTGCGCACGGAGTTGGATTGGGTGGGCATGGGGTTCACCGGTCAGTGGGACAGGTGAGGGTTTTCGCTGTCGGTAGAGGTTTTCGGCAAGTGCATTTGGGGAATGGTTTTTATGCAGCGATTGCATCAGCCTCTTCACGAGCAGGCTCGCTCCCACATTTGAAATGCGTATTCCTGTGGAGCGAGCCTGCTCGCGAAGGGGCCAGCTCAGACAGCAAAATTCTCCAGCGAACACACCTCCTCATCCTCCGCATCAACCACTTTGATCTGCTCAATCATCGCTTCGGCCAACGGTGACAGCCGATACCCGGCGCGGCTGACGATGCCGTAGCGGGTGTACAGCTCCTCCAGATCATCGGCCAGGCCTTCGATCTTCAAACAGACCAGCTCACCCTTGGCCAGATGCAGCGCATCGGAATACGCGCCGACAATTCCGATCGCCTCCGAACGCAGCACCACGCTCAACAGCGTCGAACCGTTTTCGCATTCCACATTCGGGGTGAAATCCGGACGACCGCTGAGGTCGACGATGACCTTGCGCAGGTTCGGCGGGCGGATGCTGACCGCCAGTGGATAACTCAGCAATTGCTCGGCAGTGATGCGTTCAAACGCCGTCAGTGGATGCCCGGCGCGGCAGCAGAAATGCCATTTGCGTGCCCGCAAGCGGTAGGTCTGGTAATCCGGATCGGCCTCGAATTGCCGGGTATCGGCGACGAAGAATTCGAACTCTTCGCTGAGCAGGCGTTTGCTCAGGCTCTGCCAGTCATCGACCAGAAACTGTACGCGCGCCTTCGGGTAGCGGCCGATGAATGCGCCGATCGCGCGCGGGATCAATCCGGCGGCTGGCGCCGGCCCGCAACCAAAGCGCAATTCCCCGGCCTCGAGGCCATTGAACTGGCTGATCTCATTGGCCATCTGCTGCGCACCGCTGACCAGTCGCCGCGCATGTTCGAGCAGCACATGGCCCTGTTTGGTCGGCGGCAATTCCTTGCGCCCACGGTCGACCAACTGGCAGCCGACGCTGTGTTCCAGTGCTTGGATGCTGCGGCTGAATGCCGACTGCGACAGGTTCACCGCCTGCGCGCCAGCGACAAAGCTGCGTTGCTCAACCAGAGCGATGAAGTGACGCAATTGGCGCAAGTCGATATGCATTTTTCACATAAAAAATATCCGGGAAATGCATTGGATATGCATTAGGTCGACTCCTTATAAAGGCAATCTCTTATGCAGTAAATATTTGTAAATCCATAAATAAATAACTGAAAAGAATATGCAGCACTGAAGATGTCTGTGTGTTTTTTGACCAGGAGCCGCGCCATGAGTCCGTTGAATCTCGCGTTACCCCCATCTCCCCGACGGCTCAAACGCCTGCCTTTGGCGCTGTTGCTGGCAGGCAGCGCCACCTGGACTCACGGCTATGCCGCCGAAGCCGAAACCCCTCCGCCCGTCCCCGCAGGCACAGCGGCGGCCAGCGGTTCGCAGCTGGAAACCGTGACCGTCACCACGCGCCGCCGCGAAGAAAGTTCGCAAGACGTGCCGACGCCAATGAGCGTGGTCAGTGGGCAGAATCTGGAGACGCAACGGGTTTACCGGATTCAGGACTTGCAGCAACTGGTGCCCAGCGTCAACGTCGCTTACATGCATGCGCGGCAGTCCAGCGTGTCGATCCGTGGCCTCGGTAACAACCCGGCCAGTGATGGCCTGGAAGGCAGCGTTGGCCTGTACATCGACAACGTTTATCTGGGCCGTCCGGGGATGGCGGTGTTCGATCTGATGGACATCGAGCAGCTCGAAGTCTTGCGCGGTCCGCAAGGCACGCTGTTCGGCAAGAACACCACCGCCGGGGTTATCAACATCAGCACCCGCGCGCCCAGTTTCACACCGGAACGCAGTATCGAAACCTCGGTCGGCGAGGACGGTTATTTCCAGACCAAGGGCACGATTTCCGGACCGCTCAACGACCAGCTGGCCGGGCGCTTCTCGGCGTATCGCACGCGCAGTGACGGCGACATCAAGAACGAATACGACGGCCACGACCTCAACGGCGGCTCCCGCGAGGGCTTCCGCGCGCAGCTGTTGTTCAAGCCCAATGAAGATTTCAATCTGCGCTGGATCGGCGATTACAACGAAGAAGATTCCAGCGCCGGCACTCGCGTGTTGTACAACACAGGGCCGACCATCAACGGCGTCAACCTGTATGAATCGCGGGCCAGTGCAGCCGGGGCAACGCTGGTCAACGGCCGGCATCGCAAGGTCAATCTCGATAACGACCAGCACGTCACCGTGCATCAGGGCGGCACGTCGGTGGAAGCCAACTGGACGTTGCCGAGCGACTTCACCCTGACGTCGGTCAGCTCTTATCGTTTCTGGAATTTCACCCCGCGCAACGACGATGGCCTCAACGTGCCGGCCAGTTACAACGCCGGCGTGTCGGTGGAAGACAAACAGTATTCGCAGGAATTTCGCCTGGCCTCGCCCAAGGGTGAGTTCTTCGATTATGTGGTCGGCGCCTACTATTTCGGCTCGGATCTGGACAACAAATCCTTCTCCTATTACGGCCCGCAGGCCGACATCTGGAATGGCACACCGGCGGGCAGCCTGGCCAACGTCACCAGCGTCGGCAACGGCCATATCCAGACCGACAGTTTCGCCCTGTTTGCCCAAGGCACCTGGCACCTGAGCGAACGTCTCGATTTCACCGCCGGGGTGCGTGGCACCTACGAAGAGAAAAACGCTTCGGTCAGCCGCAACGCGCCGGTCGGCGGTGTGGCGGTGGCGGGTGCGGCAGCCAATGCGCGTCGGGGGCGTGCCGGCGTCTACGATTCCGGTGATTTGAATCAGTACAGCTCCAGCCCCTCGGGACTGCTCAACCTGAGCTATCGCATTACCGACGACGTGCTCGGTTACGCGACGCTGTCCCACGGCGAGAAATCCGGCGGGGTCAACCTCGCGGTCGGCTCCGCACCTACCGCTGGCGCCGACTCGTTACTGATCGGCACCGAGCGCGCCAACAACGCCGAACTCGGCTTCAAAAGCACCCTGTGGGATCGCCGCCTGCAACTCAACGCCAACGTATTCTGGACCCAGGTCAACGCCTACCAGACCAACGCCTATGACGCCGCCAACCGCGTGCAATACCTGACCAACGCAGGCTCGGTGCGCTCGCGTGGCATCGAGTTCGAAAGCACCTTGGTGCCGCTGCGTGGCCTGACCCTGAATTTCAACGGCTCGTACAACGACGTCAGCTACCTCTCGTACAAGGATGCACCGTGCCCGCCGGAAGTCAGCCAGGCCCCGGGTGCACCGGCCTCCTGCGATCTCAGCGGCCATCAAGTCGTGGGCGCGTCGAAATGGATCGGCAACGCCAACGGCGAATACAAATGGAATCTGGCTAACGGCTTCGAACCCTACGTCACCGGCAGCTACGCGTTCCGCTCCAAAGCGGTGGGCACGGTCGAGGATTCCGATTACGGGCAGATCCCCAGTTACGCGGTGGTCAACCTTTCCACCGGCCTGCGCGGCGATTTCAATCAGGGCCAGTGGGATGTCTCGCTGTGGCTGAAAAACGCCTTCGACAAAACCTACTACACGACCCTGTGGACCGGCGGTAACGGCGGCTATGAAGGCCTGCTCGGCACGCCACGGACCCTGGGTGTTACAGGACGCTACGACTTCTGATCGGGCTATCAAGGCGCTGATCTGGACATGGCCGTTCAACCAGTCCTCAGCGGCGCCGGCAAGCAGACGCAGCTGATCGACAGCGACGACGGCAATGGCGCATGACGTCGGCAATCAGCGAACCAAAAACAGCCTTTCAAGGCGTTAACGGATGCCGTAGCCGAATACTTTTCATGCCGTAAAAGCATGGCGTTTATGGCAGATCGCTGCAGCCCTTGTAGTGCGCGGCTTCGGTAAAAACGGATGATTTGTATATTCCTTGAGGGCCTATGCATAACGTTAAAGATTGCTTTCGGTGATAAGCGTCCACAGCCAATGATTGCCCCATCGACTACGCCGTGGGGGCTTCAAGAATGGCGGGTCGATCACTTTGGCTCGTAGAACGAAAGAGACCGCAGGGAGTTGAACAATGGGCAATGTCCAGACCGCCGCCAGCGCAGGGGAATTGTTGTGGCGGCACACGCCGAGTGGCGAACTGGTCGATCTTGGCCGGCCGCACCGTGTGCCGTTGGGACAGTTGCGTTTGCAGCGTGCGCCCAAGGGCATTTTGAGTCGGCGCGAAACCCTTCTGCTCGGTGTGCTCGCGTTGATCGTGCACGGTGCAGTGATTTATTGGGTCAGCCAGAAACCGACGCCGGTGCTGCCGGTGGTACCGCCGGAAATTCCGCCGATGACCATCGAGTTTTCACGCCCGGCTCCGCCCGCGCCGCCGGTTGTTGCGCCGCCACCACCGGCGCCCGTGGTCGAGCCACCACCGCCAGTGGAGGACGAGTTGGCGGTGAAACCGCCGCCGCCCAAGCCGATCGCCAAACCCAAACCGGTGGTGAAACTGCCGCCCAAACCCGCGCCGAAGCCGGTAGAGCAGCCGCCGGCGCCAACGAAACCGGCAGCCCCGGTCGCAGCGCCAGCGCCCCCCGCGCCACCGGCACCTGCGCCCGTTACCCCGGCTTCAGCCAATGCGGCATACCTGAAAAACCCGGCGCCGGAATACCCGTCGCTGGCCCAGCGGCGCGGTTGGGAAGGCACGGTGTTGTTACGGGTGCATGTGTTGGCCAGCGGCAAACCGGGCGAGATTCAGATTGCCAAAAGCAGTGGTCGGCAACAGCTCGACGATGCGGCGCTGAATGCCGTCAAGCGCTGGAGTTTCGTCCCGGCCAAGCAGGGTGATGTCGCCCAGGACGGCTGGGTCAGCGTGCCCATCGATTTCAAGATTCATTAAACCGAAACCAAATTCGCGCGAAATGTTTATACGAGGGAACACATCATGACGTTACTGGCATCTCCACTGGAATCCATCGAAAGCGCGGTGATCTGGCTGCTGGTGGTTTTTTCCGTTGCCACTTGGGGCCTGGCGTTGCTCAAGGCTGTGCAGTTCGGTCGTCTGAAAGCGCAGGATCGGCGCTTTCATAAACGCTTCTGGGCAGCTTCGAGTCTGGATGTCGCGGCAGAGTTGAGCGAAACCCAGCCCGGCGCCGCAGCGCGAGTGGCGCAGGCTGGCTATGCAGCGATCCAGGTGGGCGAGGCGCCGCAGGCGAATGATCTGAGCCAGGCGATCAACCATCAGGATCGCCTCGAGCGTGCCTTGCGCCAGCAGATCGTCCGCGAACGGCGTTCGCTGGAAACCGGTCTGGCGGTGGTCGCGAGTATTGGCAGCACCTCGCCGTTCATTGGTTTGTTCGGCACGGTGTGGGGAATCATGGAGGCCTTGAAAGGCATCAGCGCCGCCGGTTCGGCGAGCCTGGAAACGGTGGCCGGGCCGATCGGTGCGGCACTCGTCGCGACTGGCGTGGGGATCGCCGTCGCGGTGCCGGCGGTGCTGGTTTACAACTACTTTCTGCGTCGTCTGAAATTGACCGCGGCGGATCTCGATGACTTCGCCCACGACTTCTACAGCCTGGCGCAGAAGAGCGCGTTCCGCGTGCTGATCCACCCGACCGCACACAAGGTGGCAACGTCGGGCAACGCGGCAAAAGTGAAGGAGGCGTCCTGATATGGCCTTCTCCACGCAAGACACGGATGAGGTGCTCAGCGAAATCAACGTGACGCCGCTGGTAGACGTGATGCTGGTGCTGCTGGTGGTGTTTATCGTCACCGCGCCGCTGCTGACCAACGCGATCCCGATCAACCTGCCGAAGACCGAAGCGGTGGCACCGGTCGAGCAGAAGGATCCGCTGGTGGTGAGCATCGACGGCGCCGGCAAGCTGTTTATCAACAAGGACGAGATTCAGCCCGACTTACTCGAATTCAACCTCAAGTCGGCCAAAGCCAAGGACCCGGAGGTGCGCGTGCAATTGCAGGCCGATGATGGGGTGAATTACGGCGAAGTGGCGCGAGCCATGGCTTCGATCGAACGGGCGGGGATTACCAAGTTGTCGGTGATTACTGCGCGGTAACAGATTTTCGTTTTTCCGGGGCCGTCTCCTTGGCAGGGTGCGGCCCTTTTTTTGCGTTCGGTTTTTGAAAAAGCCCCTCACCCTAGCCCTCTCCCGGAGGGAGAGGGGACTGACCGGGGTGTCTGGCGGCTATACATCGATATGAGAAATCCAATCGAACTCAAGATTTGAAGAACCTGAAGATCGGCTCCCTTTCCCCCCTCGCCCCCTTGGGGGAGAGGGTTGGGGTGAGGGGGAGGAATCTTATGCCCTACACAAATCACATATTCGATACAGGTCTTAATAAATAGCTTCTTATTCCTTAACCAATATAACTCCGCTCCCTATACTCGACCCGGAACAGACACGACGCAGGAGAGCTCCCCATGCGCAACGAATCAATCCGCTACCTGATTGTGCCGGGCTGGCAAGGATCGCCAGAAGATCATTGGCAAAGCCATTGGCAGAACAGCCTGCCAAACAGCGCGCGGGTCGAGCAGGCCGATTGGCTGACGCCGCGCCGTGAGGACTGGGTCGCCGCGCTGGCCGAAGCGATTGCCGCCGACAGCACGCCGGTCATTCTCATCGCTCACAGCCTCGGTTGCATCACCGTTGCCCACTGGGCGGCGACAGCGCCCTTGCAATACCTGCGTCAGGTGCGTGGGGCATTGCTGGTTGCGCCGGCCGACGTCGAGCGTCCTGCCTGTGCGCCGGCACTGCGCAACTTCGCACCGATTCCGACGGACCTGTTGCCATTCCCCAGTCAGGTCGTCAGCTCCGACAACGACGCCGCCGTCAGTGCGCCGCGCGCATTGGAACTGGCGCGCAATTGGGGCGCGGAGGCGGGGATTCTCGCCGGGGCCGGGCACATCAACGTCAAGTCCGGGCATCAGCGTTGGGAGCAGGGATTTGCCTATCTCTATCGCCTGCAAAACCGTCTGGAACATCACGCCCGCCGTCGCGCCTGACCTTACTATTCAACGCCCCCGTCGGCTGGCGGTTTTGGGCGGGAGCCTGCCATGAGTCTCGAAACCTTCGGTCAGCCCTTGTTGACCTTTCCCGATGCGGAAAAAAGCCCCCTGAGCATTCGCGCCAAGGCGTTGGTGTTCGTCGACCCACGCTCGCGGCAATTGCGCGAGGAGTTGGAGCAGTTGGCTCCACGTGCGATTTCAGTGTTGATTCGCGGTGAGACTGGCACCGGTAAAGAGCTGCTCGCCCGGCATATCCACCGCGCCAGTGATCGCAGCGGGCTGTTCGTTTCGGTGAACTGCGGCGCGATCAGCCCGACCTACGCCGACGCCGAACTGTTCGGCTACGCCGCCGGCAGCTACAGCGGTTCGGCCAGCAGCCGCGCCGGCTGGTTCGGTTCGGCCAACGGCGGCACCTTGTACCTGGATGAAATCGGCGATCTGCCGCTGCCAATCCAGATCAAGTTGCTCGCGGCATTGGAAAACCACGAAGTCACCCGCGTCGGTGCGCATCAGCCGAGCCCGGTGGATGTGCGCCTGGTTGCGGCGACCAGCATCGATCTGGCCCAGGCCGTGGACGCCGGAAAATTCCACGAGCGGCTCTATCACTACCTCAGCGAGGGTCATCTGGAGCTGCCGGCGTTGCGCGCGCGCACCGGCGACATCCTCTCGCTGGCCGAGTATTTCCTTGGCATCTACAGCCAGCGTCTCGACTTGCCCGTGCCGCTGATCAGCGAAGCCGCGCAACATGTGCTCGAACAACACAGCTGGCCGGGCAACACTCGCGAACTGGAAAACGTCATCCACTTTGCCCTGCTGGTCAGCACCGGCGACGAAATCCTGCCGGAACATCTGAACCTGCCTGACGCGTCTGCGCCGCAGGTTCAGATCGAACGTCTGGTCAGGCAGACCCATATAGGTGGTAGCAGTGCAGAGCGTAAGGCCTTGAAAGACTGGCTGATTCGCTTGAGCGAGGCGGTGTGAGCGTTTTCTTCAACATGAACAAAATGGAATATGAAGCTGAATAAACGTTATTGTCCGGGAATAAAAAATCCGGGTATTGTCCGCCTCACGCCAGCGATATCACTTCACTGGCACACGTATTAAATGCCGTCGTCGATGACGACCGTGATTTTCGATAAGGACACTGCATGAAAAAGGTTCTGTTGTTTACCGCATTGGCGGCTGCTCTGACGGCTTCTTTCGCCAACGCCGGCGAGAAACTGGTAGTTGCCGCAACGCCGGTGCCCCACGCTGAAATCCTTGAGCTGATCAAACCGACCCTGGCCAAAGAGGGCGTGGATCTGGAAATCAAGGTTTTCACCGACTATGTACAACCGAACGTACAGGTCGGCGAGAAGCGTCTGGACGCCAACTACTTCCAGACCCTGCCGTACCTGAACAGCTTCAACCAGGGTAAATACAAGGATGACAAATCCAAGTACCTGGTGACCGTGCAGGGCGTTCACGTTGAACCGTTCGGTGGTTACTCGAGCAAGTACAAGACTCTGGCTGAGTTGCCGGACGGCGCGACCATCGCCATCCCCAACGAAGGCAGCAACAGCGGCCGCGCCCTGATCCTGCTGCAAAAGGCCGGCCTGATTGAACTGAAAGATCCGAAAAACGCTCTGGCAACGCCGAAAGACATCGCCAAGAACCCGCACAACTTCAAGTTCAAGGAACTGGAATCGGCCCTGCTGCCGCGCGTGCTGAAGGAAGTTGATCTGGACATGATCAACACCAACTACGCGCTGGAAGCCAAGCTGAATCCGCAGAAAGACGCGCTGGTGATCGAAGGTGCTGACTCGCCGTACGTGAACTTCCTGGTTGCCCGTGAGGACAACAAGAACAGCGACGCGATCCAGAAACTGGCCAAGGCCCTGACCAGCCCGGAAGTCAAAGCCTTCATCGAGAAGAAGTACAGCGGCGCGGTGTTGCCGGCGTTCTGATCTGACTTGAGTGAATCTGCTTCAGATGCAAAAACGCCGATGGCCTTGATGGTCATCGGCGTTTTTGTGTGTGCGTTAAAAAGCCCCTCACCCTAACCCTCTCCCAGAGGGAGAGGGAACCGATACGGGGATATTCGAGAGATACGCCGACCTGAACGTATCGCTCTGAATCCAGCATCGCTGAAGCCCAGCCAAGCCATAATCGCCAAGATCTTCCAGGTCGATGTACAACGCGAGACACCTCGGTCGGCCCCCTCTCCCTCCGGGAGAGGGCTGGGGTGAGGGGCTTTTGACTTACGCTGTAGTCTTCAACGCCCGGCGCAACGCCCTCAGCAATTTCACGATGTCCTGCGGATCCAGCCGCTGCGGCACTTTTACGTCCATGTTGTTCTTCCTTGTGGTGAATGGGCCGGAGAGTCTGGCCAAAAGCTGTGGTTCCTTGGAGGTCTTTCGTGGAAAAAAGATCCGTCCTACAGCGCAAAGAAAAATAGCCGTCTTATTCCTTCCCGGCAAACCCACAGGATAGTTTTTTGGGTGATATCAATATGCTTTAAAGGTATTTAAATTATGGTTTTTATACCTATAAAGTCAGTGCCTGCCGGACGGCCATCCGCCGTCCATGGATTGCATCATCGCCGCTTACCAAGCAGCGTCAGGACGCTTCATGACTTTCGACTACGCCTTTATCCTCAGCACTCTGCCGGCTTTTCTCAAAGCCGTCGGCGTGACTCTGCAGGTCGGTTTGATTGCGATCGCCACTTCGCTGTTGGTGGCGCTGCTCAACGCGACGATTCTGGTGTTTCGCACGCCATACCTGCAAAAACTGGTCGGCCTCTACGTAGAGCTGGCGCGCAACACGCCGTTGCTGATTCAGCTGTTCTTCGTCTACTTCGCGTTGCCGGCGGTGGGGATCCAGGTTTCCGGTTTCACTGCGGCAATCATCACCATGACCTTCCTTGGTGGCGCCTACCTCACCGAAGTGCTGCGCGCCGGCATCGATGCGGTGCCCCAGGCGCAACTGGAATCCGGGCGGTCGATTGGCCTGTCCCACGGCCAGTTGCTGCGCTATGTGATCCTGCCGCAGGCGGGGATCCTCAGCTTGCCGTCGCTGTTCGCCAATTTCATCTTCCTGCTCAAGGAAACCACCGTGGTCTCGGCGGTAGCGGTGCCGGAAATCCTCTACACCACCAAAAGCTACATCGCGCTCTACTACAAAACCTACGAAATGCTCGCCGTGCTGACGCTGATCTGCGTGCTGCTGTTCTTGCCGCTGTCGCTGTTGCTCAGCCGTCTGGAAAGGAGGCTCCAGCATGGCCAGTTCGGGTATTGAACTGCTGTGGGTGTCGTTGCCGCAACTGGCAAAAGGCGCCGGGCAAACGTTGTCGATCTCGTTTCTGAGCATCGCCATCAGCACGATCGGCGGTGTGTTCTACGGTGTGTTGCGCACGTTGAACGTCACGTGGCTGAACGCGATTCTGCGCATCTATCTGGAGCTGTTCCGGGCAATTCCGGTGCTGGTCTGGTTGTATCTGCTGTTCTTCGGTCTGCCGATTTTCTTCGGCCTGAGCCTGCCGAGCTTCTGGTGCGCGGTGCTGGTGCTGTCGCTGTGGGGCGCCAGCGAAGTTGGCGAGGTAGCGCGCGGTGCGCTGCATTCGTTGCCGCGCGGACAGCGTGAAGCGGGGCTGTCGATCGGCCTCAATGCGGCCCAACTCTATGGCTACGTGCTGCTGCCGCAAGCGCTCAAGCGCATGACGCCGCCGACCATCAATGTCTATACGCGGATCATCAAGACCAGTTCCCTGGCGGTGCTGATTGGCGTGGTGGATGTGATCAAGGTCGGCCAGCAGATCATCGAGCGCACCTACGAATCGGTACTGATTTACGGTGCGCTGTTCCTGTTTTTCTTTTTCATCTGCTACCCGCTTTCGGCCGCTTCGCGCGTGCTGGAGCGGCGCTGGACGCAAGCATGAGCGCACTGATCGAGTTTCACGGGTTCAACAAATTCTATGGCGCGCAGCAGGTGCTCGATGGCATCGACCTGCAAGTGCAGAGCGGCGAAGTGCTCGTCATTCTTGGTCCCAGCGGTTGCGGCAAAAGTACTTTGCTGCGTTGCCTCAATGGTCTGGAAGAGGCCCACAGCGGCAGCCTGAAATTCCTCGACCGAGAGCTGTTGGACAAGGCCACTGACTGGCGCGAAATTCGCCAGCAGATCGGCATGGTGTTCCAGAGTTATCACCTGTTCCCGCACATGAGCGTGCTCGACAATCTGCTGCTCGGCCCGCTCAAGGTGCAGAAGCGTCAGCGCCGCGAAGCGCAACAGCAGGCTGAAGCCCTGCTTGAGCGTGTTGGCCTGCTGGACAAGCGCGATGCTTTCCCGCGTCAGCTCTCCGGCGGCCAGCAGCAACGCATCGCCATTGTTCGCTCGCTGTGCATGAATCCACGGGTCATGCTCTTCGACGAAGTCACCGCCGCCCTCGACCCGGAAATGGTCAAGGAAGTACTTCAAGTCATTCAGGGCCTGGCCCGCGAAGGCATGACCCTGTTGATCGTCACCCACGAAATGGCCTTCGCCCGCGCGGTGGCCGACCGCATCGTGTTCATGGATGCCGGGCGCATCCTCGAACAATCCGCACCCGAGATTTTCTTTACGAACCCGCAAACCGCACGCGCGCAGCAGTTTCTTGAGAAGTTCTCCTTCGTTGCCACATCGCCAGAATCGAATCCGAAAAAGGAACTGGAACTGCTATGAAAACTGCCGCTTTGTTACTGCCCCTGCTCAGCCTCGCCTTGCTTGCCGGTTGCGGTAAGACCGAAGAGCCACCAAAGCCGAAAGTCGCCAGCGAAAGCGCCGCGCCGGCCGGTTATCTGGACAAGATCAAGGCCCGCGACAAATTGATCGTTGGTGTATTTACCGACAAGCCCCCGTTCGGTTTCGTCGATGAGGCCGGGCGTTACGTCGGCTTCGACACCGACATTGGCCGGCGCTTCGCCAAAGATCTGCTCGGCGACGAAAACAAGGTCGAGTTCGTCGCCGTCGAGCCGGCCAGTCGCATTCCGTTTTTGCAGAGCGACAAGGTCGACCTGATCCTCGCCAACATGACCGTCACCCCGGAGCGCAAGGAGGCGGTGGAATTCACCAACCCGAACCTCAAGGTCGCCGTGCAGGCGCTGGTGCCGCAGGGCAGTTCAGTGAAAAAACTGGATGATCTGGCGACGCGCACCACGATTGTCACCACCGGCACCACCGCGGATATCTGGCTGACCAAGAACCACCCGGACTGGAAACTGCTCAAGTTCGAGAAAAACTCCGAGTCGCTGCAAGCCCTGGCCAATGGTCGTGGCGATGCCTATGCGCAGGACAATCTGGTGCTGTTCAGCTGGGCCAAGCAGAACCCGGGGTATCGCGTGCTCGAGGAAAAGCTCGGAGCCGAGGCGCCGATTGCGCCGGCAGTGAAAAAGGGCAATCTCGAGTTGCGTGATTGGGTCAACAGCGAATTGGCCAAATTGGGCGAGGAGAAGTACCTGCTCAAGCTGTATGACCAATATGTGCGCAAAGAACTGAGTGATGACACCCGGCCCGAGAGTGTGATTGTTGAAGGGGGCAAGTGGCAGGGGTGATTGCCTGTTGATCGTTCCAACGCTCTGCGTGGGAATGCCTCCAGGGACGCTCCGCGTCCAGTGACGCAGAGCGTCACGGGCTGCATTCCCACGCAGAGCGTGGGAACGATCGAATGGGCTAGTCTGGCCAATGCCACGCCGGCTCATCCAGCACCCGCTGCCCGACAATCCCGGTCTGTCCCAGCGTCTTCTCCAGCACGATGCAATTGCATTCCGGGTCTTCCTGCAACGCCGAGATCAGTCGCCGTGCATGTGACACCACCCACACCTGACACTGCTCCGAAGCGCGAATGATCAGCCTTGCCAGCGCCGGCAGCAGGTCCGGGTGCAGGCTGGTTTCCGGTTCGTTGAGCACCATTAGTGTCGGCGGTCGCGGTGTCAGCAACGCCGCAACCAGCAGCAGATAGCGCAAGGTTCCGTCTGACAATTCCGCCGCCGACAATGGCCGCAACAAGCCTTCCTGATAAAACTCGATAGCGAAGCGTCCACCGGCCAACGGCGCGATTTTCAGTCGCGCGCCGGGAAACGCATCGCTGATCGCCGCTGTTAACGCCTGCGGATCGCCAATCTCGATAATCGTCTGCAAGGCCGCCGCCAGATCGCGGCCGTCGTGGTGCAGCACCGGCGTGCGAGTGCCCAGTTGCGGCTGACGCACCGGCGCGTCGGCATCGCTGCGAAAGTGATCATAAAAGCGCCAGCGGCGGATGAATTCGCGCATCTGGAATACTTCTGGCGAGCTGCGCAGATTGCCGACCTGGTCGAACAGGCTGTCGAAGTTCGGCGTGTGTTGCGCCAGCACATCCCAGGCGCGACCTTCGCGGGCGCGGATCATCGGACCGTTGCGATCGACCAGCAGGCTCGCCGGGCGAAACACCGGGCCGGCCCAGATGCACTCACGCTTGATCTCCGGGTCGAGGGCAAAGCATGAAGTGCTTGGCTCCGGCAGGCCCAGGCCGATGGCGTAGCTGAAATCCTCGCCGGCGAATCCCAGTCGCAACCTTTTCACGCCGTGGCGCACCGTCGGCTCGATCGCTACCTCACCGTTGCGCATGCGTCGACTGATGGTTTCCGGTCCGGCCCAGAACGTCGAGTCCAGCCCGCCTTCACGCGCCAGCGCATTGACCACGCCGCCCTGGGCGGTTTCCGCCAGCAGGCGCAAGGCGCGATAGAGGTTGGACTTGCCGCTGCCGTTGGGCCCGGTAATCAGGTTCAGGCGCCCGAGCGGAATCACCAGTTTGTTGATCGAGCGGTAATTGGCCACCGCCAGGGTGTTGAGCATGAAATCCTTCTCCGGGTCACTGCGATACGCGGGCAGCATACCTTTAATGAGATAAATCTGGTGTTGGCGCCCGCAACCGTGGAACCCTGTTCTAAGCTCTGAAGTCGTATCGTCTCGACAGCAGCATTTAAGGCCAAGGAGTGTGCATGGCGGGTCCCGGATTGAAAGTGCTGATGGCCGTGAGCGCCATGGCGTTGCTCACCGCATGCGGCGACAAGAAACCTGCTCAGGAATACTTGCCACGGGTCTTTGTGCAAGAGGTCGAACCGGCCAACTACGCCGCCGCGGTGACCCTCACCGGTGATGTGCAGGCGCGGGTGCAGACCCAGTTGTCATTCCGCGTCGGCGGCAAGATCATCCAGCGCATGGTCGATGTCGGCGACCGCGTCACGGCCAAGCAGGTGCTGGCCAAACTTGATCCGAAAGATCTGCAGACCAACGTCGATTCCGCTCAGGCCCAGGTCGTCGCCGAACAGGCCCGCGTGAAGCAAGCGGCAGCCGCTTTCGTGCGTCAGCAAAAACTCCTGCCCAAGGGCTACACCAGCCAGAGCGAATACGATTCGGCACAAGCCGCGCTGCGCAGCAGTCAGAGCGCATTGAGCGCGGCGCAGGCGCAGCTGGCCAACGCCAAGGACCAGCTCAGCTACACCGCACTGATCGCCGATGCACCCGGGGTGATCACCGAGCGCCAGGCCGAAGTCGGCCAAGTGGTGCAGGCCACCGCGCCGATTTTCAGCCTCGCCCGCGATGGCGACCGCGACGCGGTGTTCAATGTCTACGAATCGCTGCTGGCCGAGCGGCCGTCCGATCGCTCGATCGTGGTCAGCCTGCTCGACAACCCCGAGATCAAAACCACCGGTACCGTGCGTGAGATCACGCCATCGGTGTCGGCGCAATCGGGCACCGTGCAGGTCAAGGTCAGCCTCGACAAGCTGCCGCCGGGCATGCAGCTCGGTTCGGTGGTCAGTGCCACCGCCAAGGGCACCGGCAAATCGGCGGTGGAACTGCCCTGGTCGGCGCTGACGAAAAACATCAGCGACCCGGCGGTATGGCTGGTCGATGACAAGGGTGAAGCGCAACTGCACACGGTCACGGTCGGCCGTTACCTGACCGGCAAAGTGATCATCAGCGAAGGCCTCAAGGGCGGCGAGAAAGTCATTGTCGCCGGCGGGCAACTGTTGCACCCCGGCATGAAAGTCGAGATTGCCGAAAACACCTACAAGGATCTGCAACCGGGAGCGCAGCCATGAAGCGCTTCGGCCTGTTGTGCATGGCGTTGCTGCTGGGCGCCTGCTCGGAAAAGGAAACCCCGCCGGAACCGGTACGTCCGGTGCTGTCGGTCACGGTCAAAGCCCTCAACGAAGAAAGCCTCGGACGCTTTGCCGGCAGCATTCAGGCGCGTTATGAGAGCAACACCGGTTTCCGCGTCGGTGGGCGCATCGCCAGCCGCAACGTCGATGTCGGCGCCGAGGTGCAGAAGGGCACCTTGCTCGCCACTCTCGACCCATCCGACCAGCAGAACCAGTTACGTTCGGCGCAGGGCGATCTGGCGAGAATCCAGGCGCAACTGATCAACGCCCAGGCCAATGCACGTCGTCAGCAAGCGCTGTTCGATCGCGGCGTCGGTGCGCAGGCGCAACTGGACGTCGCCAATACCGATCTGAAAACCACTCAGGCCTCGCTTGATCAGGCTCGGGCGGCGGTCAGCCAGAGCAAGGATCAACTGAGCTACACCGAGCTGCGCTCCGATCACAAAGCTGTGGTCACCGCGTGGAACGCCGAAGCCGGGCAAGTGGTAACTGCCGGGCAACAAGTGGTGACGCTGGCGCAACCGGACATCAAGGAAGCGGTGATCGATCTGCCCGATACCCTGGTCGATCAGTTGCCCAGCGACGTGGTGTTCTCGGTGGCTGCGCAGCTCGACCCGAGCATCAACACCACGGCGATCATCCGCGAGATCGAGCCCCAGGCACAAAGCGCCACGCGCACCCGCCGCGCACGCCTGACCCTGTCGGAAACGCCGGACGGTTTCCGCCTCGGCACCGCGATCAGCGTGACCCTCAGCTCGGCGATCAAGCCGCGCATCGAACTGCCGCTGACGGCGTTGCAGGAAATCGACGGCAAAACCCGCATCTGGGTGATCGATACGCAAAACAAAACCGTCAACCCGCGCGACGTCAGCGTGGTCAGCCGTGGCGACAACAGCGTGGTGCTGGCCGGTGGCGTGCAGAATGGCGAGCGCGTGGTCAGCGCCGGCGTCAACAGTCTCAAACCCGGACAATCGGTAAAACTTGACGAGGACAGTCAATGAAAGGCTCTTTCAACCTCTCCGAATGGGCCCTCAAGCACCAGTCTTTCGTGTGGTACCTGATGTTCGTCGGGCTGCTGATGGGGGTGTTTTCGTACTTCAATCTCGGCCGCGAAGAAGACCCGTCGTTCACCATCAAGACCATGGTGATCCAGACCAAATGGCCGGGCGCGACCCAGGAAGAAACCCTCAAGCAGGTCACCGACCGCATCGAGAAAAAACTCGAAGAGCTCGATTCCCTCGACTACGTGAAAAGCTACACCCGCCCCGGCGAATCGACGGTGTACGTGTACCTGCGCGACACCACCAGCGCTGAGGACATTCCGCAAATCTGGTACCAAGTGCGCAAGAAGATCGACGATATTCGCGGCCAGTTTCCCCAGGGCATTCAGGGGCCGGGATTCAACGACGAGTTCGGTGACGTGTACGGCTCGGTCTACGCCTTCACCGCCGATGGCCTGACCATGCGTCAGTTGCGCGATTACGTGGAACAGGCGCGCGCAGAAATACGCAGCGTGCCGGGGCTGGGCAAGATCGAAATGGTCGGCCAGCAGGACGAAACGATCTACCTGAACTTCTCCACGCGCAAACTCGCCGCACTGGGTATCGACCAGCGCCAAGTGGTGCAGAGCCTGCAATCGCAGAACACAGTGACTCCGGCCGGGGTGATCGAGGCGGGGCCGGAGCGGATCTCCGTGCGCACCTCGGGCCAGTTCGAGTCGGAGAAGGATCTGGCCGAGGTCAATCTCAAACTCAACGATCGCTTCTATCGTCTGGCCGACATCGCCGAGATCAGCCGTGGCTACGTCGATCCGGCGACACCGGAATTCCGCTTCGACGGCAAACCGGCGATCGGCCTGGCGATTGCCATGCAGAAGGGCGGCAACGTTCAGGAATTCGGAAAGGCGCTGCACGAGCGCATCGACCAGCTCACCGCTGACTTGCCTGTCGGCGTCGGCGTGCACACCGTTTCCGATCAGGCGGTGGTGGTGGAAGAGGCCGTCGGCGGTTTCACCAGCGCGCTGTTCGAAGCGGTCATCATCGTGCTGGTGGTGAGTTTCATCAGCCTCGGCGTGCGCGCCGGTCTGGTGGTGGCCTGCTCGATTCCGCTGGTGCTGGCCATGGTCTTCGTGTTCATGGAATACAGCGGCATCACTATGCAGCGGATTTCCCTCGGCGCGCTGATCATTGCCCTCGGCCTGCTGGTGGACGACGCGATGATCACCGTGGAAATGATGGTTACGCGCCTGGAAATGGGCGAGAGCAAGGAGCAGGCGGCGACGTTCGCCTACACCTCGACGGCATTCCCGATGCTTACCGGTACGCTGGTGACTGTCGCCGGTTTTGTGCCCATCGGCCTCAACGCCAGTTCGGCGGGTGAATATACGTTCACGCTGTTCGCGGTGATCGCGGTGGCGATGATCGTCTCGTGGGTGGTCGCGGTGTTCTTCGCACCAGTGATCGGCGTGCACATCCTCAGCGACAAGGTGAAAGCCCACGATGCCGAGCCGGGTCGCGTCGGTCGCGCCTTCAACGGTGGTCTGTTGTGGGCCATGCGCAATCGTTGGTGGGCGATCGGCGTCACCGTGCTGTTGTTCGTGCTGGCGGTGTTCTGCATGCGTTTCGTGCAGAACCAGTTCTTCCCCGCTTCCGACCGCCCGGAAATTCTCGTCGACCTGAACCTGCCGCAAAACGCCTCGATCGACGAAACCCGCAAAGCGGTGGACAAGCTCGAAGCGACGCTCAAGGGCGACCCGGACATCGTGCGCTGGAGCACTTACATCGGTCAGGGCGCGATCCGTTTCTACCTGCCCCTTGATCAGCAATTGCAGAACCCGTACTACGCGCAGCTGGTGATCGTCAGCAAGGACTTCGAAGCCCGCGAGGCACTCAGCCAGCGCTTGCGTGAGCGGCTGCACAAAGACTTCGTCGGCATCGGCAGCTACGTGCAGGCTCTGGAAATGGGCCCGCCGGTGGGGCGTCCGATTCAGTATCGAGTCAGCGGCAAAGATGTCGATCAGGTGCGCAAACATGCCATCGACCTGGCCACTGAACTGGACAAGAACCCGCACATCGGCGAGATCATCTACGACTGGAACGAGCCGGGCAAAGTCCTGCGCATCGACATCGCCCAGGACAAGGCGCGGCAACTCGGGCTGTCCTCAGAAGATGTGGCCAACTTGATGAACAGCATTGTCAGCGGCTCGCCGTTGACCCAGGTCAATGACGACATCTACCTGATCAACGTGGTCGGTCGCGCTGTGGATTCCGAACGCGGCACGCCGGAAACCCTGCGGAACCTGCAGATCGTCACGCCGAGCGGCACCTCGATTCCGCTGCTGGCGTTCGCCACCGTGCGCTATGAACTGGAACAACCGCTAGTCTGGCGTCGCGACCGCTTGCCGACCATCACCATCAAGGCCTCGGTGCGCGACGAGATTCAGCCGACCGATCTGGTGAAATTGCTCAAGCCGTCGATCGACGCTTTTGCCTCGAAGCTGCCGGTCGGCTACAAGGTCGCCACCGGCGGTACGGTCGAGGAAAGCGGCAAGGCCCAGGGACCGATTGCCAAGGTGCTGCCGCTGATGCTGTTCCTCATGGCGACGTTCCTGATGATCCAATTGCACAGCGTGCAGAAGATGTTCCTGGTCGCCAGTGTCGCGCCGCTGGGGTTGATTGGTGTGGTCCTGGCGCTGGTGCCGACCGGCACGCCGATGGGCTTCGTGGCGATCCTCGGGATTCTCGCGCTGATCGGCATCATCATCCGCAACTCGGTGATTCTGGTGACGCAGATCGATGAGTTCGAGCAGAAAGGCTATGCGCCGTGGGACGCCGTGGTCGAAGCCACCGAACACCGGCGCCGGCCGATCCTGCTGACCGCAGCGGCAGCGAGCATGGGCATGATCCCGATCGCCCGCGAAGTGTTCTGGGGGCCGATGGCTTACGCAATGATTGGTGGCATCGTCGTGGCGACGCTGCTGACGCTGTTGTTTCTGCCGGCGCTGTATGTGGCCTGGTACAAGATTCGCGAACCGCAGAAGGATGAAAAGCCGGCGCAGTGAGATAGCCCCTGCGATCTTTGGGAAAGGTCTGACTTACAGGGTGAGCGGACTGCGCTAACGTCCCTTCTTCATTCGAAGAGGGACGTGCCATGTCGACTGTTTCCGGCTGGTTACGCGGATGGTTGCTGCTCGCTGGCTTGAGCCTGTCGCCGGCAGTACTGGCCGAAGTGCTGCTGGAAAACCAGCTTTGGCGGGTGCAGGTCGATCCTGCGACGCTGGCGGTGCGCGTTGAAGCCGCCGGCGCTGCGCCGGTGCAGGCCTCGGCCGGTGTGCTGCGGCACAAGGTCAGCGACATGGTCAGGCGCGGCAATCGCATCGATTGGCAATGGGATGATGGGCGCTGGTTGCTCAGTGTTGACCTGAATCAGCGTGACCTGACGTTTTCGATTACGGCTAACTCGCCCTCGCAGATCGAGTTTATTCATCAGCCCGCCAGTGCAATGGGCCAGGCGCTGATCTGGCCGCTTGCCGAAGGGCGCTACGTGCCGCGCGGTGACCGGGTGTGGCAGAAGTTCCTGCTCGCGCAGGGCGCGCTCGATACCACCCAGGACTTGAGCCTGCCGCTTTGGGGGATGGAGTACGAGAAGTTCAGCCTGCACTGGTTGCTGACCAATCCTTACAACAACCAACTGCGCTTCAAGGCCAATGGCGATGCGCTGGGGCTGTCGGCCCGGCATCGATTCACATCGCTTGAACCCGCAAAACCGCTGACCTTCAGCCTGTTTCTCGGGACTCTCGATTCCTTGGCTGGGGCCAAGCGCTACAAGCAGTGGCTCATCGATAGCGATCAATTTGAAACCTTGGCGAACAAGCTGATCAAGACCCCGAAACCGCCAAGCTGATCGGTGCCGCGCATGTCTATCTATGGGGCAACGACCTGCTCGGCCCTGACAATGTGCGCAACTGGCCGCTGCTGATTGCCCGGTTGCGCGGCTCGGGTGTGCTGGTCAGTGAACTTCGGGCAGCGATGGATCCTGAAGCGCTGCGGTTGCTCGCCAGCGAGACCGTACTCAATCGCTATCAGCAGACTGTGATGCTGCGCAGTCTCAATCGCGCGCTGAACGTTCAGGCGCGCAAAACCTGGCAGGCGCGTGCGGTGCCGGACATGCAGGCGCTGGTCAACGGGTACGCTGAGGTGCGCGAGCAGCTGGCCGATGTTCTGAAGGGTACGCTGGCGCCTGATCCTTCGCGCTGGGGGCGCACCTTGTCGCGGCGAACCATTGAACGCTTGCAGAGCGCTGGACTTTCGCGTTTATGGCTTGGGCTCGGCGAGGGCTGGGAAGGTGGACTCTGGCACCCGGAGGCGGTGCGCGCCGCCGTCTCTGCGGGGTATCTGATTGCCCCCTATGACTCCTATGAAACCGCGCTGCGCGAGGACGAAAATCCGGACTGGACCACCGCGCACCTCGGCGATCGGGCCAATACCGAGTGCGCGATCGTGGAGGAAAACGGTGCGCTGAAAAGCGGGTTTCAGCAGTCCGGTCACTATACCGATCCGCGATGTGTGCGACCGTTGCTTGAGCGGCGCATCCATGCAATCCAGAAGGTTGTCGGGTTCAACAGCTGGTTTCTCGATGCCTACGCCGCTGGCATGCTCTTCGACAGTTATCGTCCCGGCGCACCGATGACCCAGGCGCAGAATGCCGCGGGCAATGTTGCAGCATCGCGCTGGATCAACGAGGTGTTGCAGCTGCCGAGCGGCTCCGAGGATGGCAATGCCGCCACCGCTCAGGGGGTCTTGTTCGCACATGGCATGCAGACGCCAGTGATCGGCTGGGGCGATCGCGACATGCAGCAGCCGGGCACAGCGGACTTTTTCGTCGGCCAATGGTACCCACCGGAGCAGCCGGCGGTGTTCTTCAAACCGACCCGGTTGAAGGCTGACTACCGACGCGTTCATTTCGCCCCCGCCAGCCGTTTACCGTTGTATCAGGCGGTGTTCCACGGCTCTGTCATCACCAGTCATCACTGGTTGTTCGATAACCTGAAACTGAGCGACGTGCGGGTGGAAAACGAGCTCACTCAGTTGCTCTACAACTTACCGCCGCTGTACCACCTGAGTGCGGCCAGCCTTGATCAGCGCTTGCCGTTGATCGTGCGTCAGGATCGATTCTTTCGTCCGCTGCACGAACGTCTGGCGACGCAAGCGCTGACCGCTTTTGACTGGTTGAGCGAGGATCGCCTGGTCCAGCAGACGACGTTTGCCGACGGCACGCGACTGCTGGCCAATTTCGACGCCGCTCCACGCAACTGGCAGGGCCGGACGTTACCGGGACACAGCATGACTGCACTGTTAGCGGACGGCAGCGACAGCCAGTATCAGGTACAAGCGGCGCCCTGATTCAGACTTTGCGCCACACGCTCGCCAGCCACGGCTGCTGTTCGCGCGGCAAGCCCGCAGGCCGGTAATAATGCTCCAGCTCGACAAACCCCGCCGCCGTCAGCAACCCGCGCCAGGCTTCGAGATCGTGATACGAGCCATAGCGCGGCCCGTTCCAGCCCTCTTGGTTGTCGCCACGCGGATTGGAACTGAACAGCGCGCCACCCGGTTTCAAGGTGCCGTGCAGTTGCCGTAGCACTTGCGGCAACACCTGCAACGGCACATGAAACAGCACAGCATTGGCGAAGATGCCGTCGAAGCGCTCGGCCGGCAGATCAAGCTTGAGAAAGTCCTGCTGCCAGACTTCGCAACCGCTGTCCTGGCGGGCCATGCGCGCGAATTCCTGTGAGCCATCAAGGCCGATCGCGACGTGGCCCATGCGCGTGAAGGTTTGCAAATCCCGGCCCGGACCGCAGCCGAAATCGAGAATCGAGAAGGGTGCTTCACCTTGAATGTGGCGCAGCAAGGCCTCGATGTTCTGGCTGACATCGTGGTCGCGCGTGCCTTCGCGGAAATCCTCAGCCACCGAGTTGTAGTGACCGAGGGTAGTGGCGGTGATCTGTTCGAGGTCGCTGGGCGTTTGCTTCATGATCGATGCTGTATTGGCGGTGTGAGGGCGGACTATAAGCTTTTTCACCGGCAAAAAGACGCCGCCTGCGCTGGGTCCAGTGCAGGCGGCAATGGGTGCCAGGCTTCAGTGCTGCTTGGCTCCCAGACAATCGATCGAGCGGTCCATCATCGCCTTGGCCATTTCCAGCAGATGCCAGACCGAGAACACCATGGCCCGATCCGCGCCCCCGAGCTGGTCACCGCATTGATGGACGGTCACCGAAGCGCAGCGCAGCAGATCGGCAACATACAGTTGGGCGTCCTCCAGCGTCACATCTTCGCTGATGCTGTAGACGCGTTTCTGTCCAGCCAACGTGACCTGATTGCCGGCCAGATGTGAGTCGACGGCGCGGCACAGTGCAGAGCGATCCTTGAGCAAATCCTCGGTGAACCGCTTGCTTGAGGTAAGGCTGAGTGGCGGATCGGCAAGTTTCTTTTCCATGGGTAAACTCCTGACTTCAAGTGGGAGCCAACCATTTCGCGACTAAACGAGCAGGACGGCGGCTGCACGCGGATCAGTTGCCGGCCGGACAACTGAATCCAGTCACCGCAAAACAGTGACGACCGGAGATTAGCTACAGGATATTTCGGGTACAAGCGGGCAAATTATTCTAGGAATCGTCCTGCAAACCCGCGTGCTTCGGGCTGGCGAAACGACAAAAGTGGTGTAGGAAGCATCTGATTTTTGCGAAGGGCGTTGCCCAAAATACTGCGATCACATGGGCCTGGTTGATGGCCACCTGCCGCCATCGACCTTAGCGCTTATTCAGCCCCCGCGCCAGCCTGTCGCCACCCAACTGAATCACCGCCACCAGCGCCACCAGCAAGACGATCACCGTCAACATGATCTGGCTATCGAAGCGCTGATAGCCGTAACGATAGGCGATATCCCCCAGCCCGCCCGCACCAATCGCGCCAGCCATGGCCGATGAGTTGATCATCGTCACCAGGGTGATGGTGAAACCGCCGACAATCCCCGGCAGCGCCTCGGGCAGCAGCACATGCCAGACGATGTGCCAGCGCCGGCAACCCATGGCCTGCGCGGCTTCGATCAGACCATGATCGACCTCGCGCAGACTCACTTCGGCGATCCGCGCGAAGAACGGCGTTGCGGCGATTGTCAGCGGCACCACAGCGGCCCACACGCCATAGGTGGTGCCGACGATCAGGCGGGTGAATGGAATCAGCGCGACCATCAGGATCAGGAACGGGATCGAGCGGAACAGATTGACGAAGGCGCCCAGCGCACGGTTCAACAGTGGCGCCTCATAGATCCCGCCCTTGTCGCTGGTGACCAGAATCACCGCCATGGGAATCCCCACCAGCAGCGCGATCAGCGACGACACGCCGACCATCAAAAAGGTGTCGATGAAACCCTGCAGCAAGCGATCAAACCACATAGCCCAATACCTCCACTCGTTGCGCCCATTGCCCGGCGCGTTCGCGCAATTGCTCGGCGCTGAACGCCGAACCGCTGACGGCCAGTAAAAGCTGCCCCAGCGCGTGTCCCTGAATTCGTTCGACGCCGCCCTGAAGCAGCTTCACTCGGCCACCCAATGCCGCAAACAACGCGGCCAGATCCGGCTCATCAGCGGCACTGCCGGTGAACTGCAAACGCAACACCACCGCTGCATTTGAAGCCGTTGATTGCGTCAGCAAACGACTCTGCAGTTCTTCCGGCAAGGCGTGTTGCAGCGGTGCGAGCAAGGTCTGGCTGACTGCGTGTTGCGGATTGCCGAACACTTGCCACACCGGGCCTTGTTCGACCACATGGCCGTGCTCGAGCACGACAACGCGGTCGCATATCTCGCGAATCACCGCCATCTCATGAGTGATCAGCACAATGGTCAGGCCCAGGCGTTTGTTGATCTCGCGCAGCAGGCCGAGGATCGACTGCGTGGTCTCCGGATCCAGCGCCGATGTCGCCTCATCGCAGAGCAGAATGTCCGGGTCATGCACCAGCGCACGGGCGATGCCGACACGCTGTTTCTGCCCGCCTGAGAGTTGCGCCGGGTACGCCTTGTGCTTGCTGTGCAGGCCGACCAGTTCGAGCAGTTCGCGAACCTTGTTGTCGCGCTGCTCCTTCGGCACGCCGGCGACTTTCAGCGGCAACTCGACGTTCTGCCAGACGGTCTTGGCCGACATCAGATTGAAGTGCTGGAAGATCATGCCGATGCGCCGGCGCAGGGCGACGAGGCGGTCTTCATCGAACTCGCCGATATCGACCTGATCGATCAACACCCGTCCTGAAGTCGGCTGTTCGAGACGATTGATCGTGCGAATCAGCGACGACTTGCCGGCGCCGCTACGGCCGATGATGCCGAACACTTCGCCGCGTTGAATCGCCAGGTCGATGCCCTGCAAGGCCGCGACCGGACCTTGTCGGCCGTTGTAGGTTTTGCCCACGCCAATAAAGCGTACGTGGGCGCGATTCAACTCGGGATGCAGCTCGGTTTTTTCAGCATTGTGTGGCTCTGGAAGCTCCAGTCGCCGTTGGATCGCTGCGGTCATGTTCAGCTTTCCCAACCGGCCTGATAGAGCTTGCCGTGGGCCTTGTCCAGTGCCGCGCGAACGGCCGGCGAATGCTGATAGATGTCGACGAACTTGATCAGGCGCGGGTCGGTTTTGCTCTTCGGCTGGATGACGAACTGGATCACGTATTCCTTGTGATCGAGACCGTCGAACAGCAGCGCCGAGCCGGCATCAAAGGTCTTCGCCAGACGGATGTAGGCTGGATAACCCTGGACCAGGTCGGCGTCGTCATAGGCGCGCACCAGCTGCACGGCTTCGACCTGAAGGATCCTGATCTTCTTCGGATTGGCGACGATGTCGTCCTCGGTGGCCTTGTAACCGACGCCCGGTTTCAGGGTGATCAAACCGGCCTTGGCGAGCAATTGCAGACCGCGACCGCTGTTGATCGGGTCGTTGGCGATGGCGACGCTGGCGCCTTCGGGCAGTTCATCGAAGCTTTTGTATTTCTTCGAATACAGGCCGACGTTGTTGATGATCCCAGGAGCGAATGGCACCAGATCGAAACCGGACGCGGCTTTGGCATTTTCCAGGAACGGGATGTGCTGGAAGTAATTCACGTCGATGTCGCCAGCGGCGAGGCTGACGTTGGGCGCGATCCAGTCGGTGAATTCCACCAGCTCGACTTTCAGGCCTTGTTTGGAAGCTTCCTCGACGGCGGCTTCCAGCGGAATGGCGAAAGCGGCGGTGGTGCCGATTTTCAACGGGGCGTCGGCAGCGAATAGCGCCGAGCTGAACAGGCCGAACGCCAGGGCCAGTGCTTTGACTGGGTGGGACAGGGTTTTTTTGGTCATGGTTGTTTTTCCAGTCAGTGCATGAATTTGTTGTGCCGGGGAGGGCCTCTTCGCGAGCAGGCTCGCTCCCACAGAGGCACGCATTTCAAATGTGGGAGCGAGCCTGCTCGCGAAGCTTCTGATGCCGGTACGAAGAGCCGGTATGTTGCTCAGGCAACTGCGTCTCGCCGTGAAACAACTTCTCGCGCAAGGTGCCGCTGTCATACGCAGTCTTGTACGAGCCGCGCCGCTGCAACTCGGGAATCACCAGTTCGATGAAATCGACATAGCTTTCCGGGGTGACGATGCGGGTCAGGTTGAAGCCGTCCAGACCGGTTTCGGCGATCCACGATTCGAGTTCATCCGCCACTTGCTCGGGCGAACCGACCACGGTGATGTAACGGCCGCCGAGGGCGTGCTGGTCGAGCAATTTGCGCCGGGTCCAGTCATTGTTCTGCAGGTTTTTTGTTGCCGATTGAATGGCGTTGCTCTTCACGTACTGGATCGGTTCGTCGATTTCGTACTGGGCAAAGTCGATGCCGGTAGACGCGGAAAAATGCGCCACGCCGGCCTCGGCGCTGGCATAGCTCAGGTATTCGGCATGCTTGGCCCACGCTGCTTCTGCGGTGGCGCCGACGATCACGTTGAGGCCCATGAACACCTTGATGTCTTGAGGATTGCGTCCGGCTTCGACGGCGCTGGCGCGGACCTTGTCGACCTGCACTTTGGTCGATGGTTTGTTCTGGCCGCTGATGAACACGCACTCGGCATGACGCCCGGCAAACAGCAAGCCGCGGTCGGAGCTACCGGCCTGAAACAGCACCGGCGTGCGCTGCGGTGACGGCTCGCAGAGGTGATAACCCTCGACCTGATAGAACTCGCCCCGGTGCTCGACCTTGTGCACTTTGTACGGGTTGGCGTAGATGCGCTGCTCGCGGTCGTTGCGCACCGCGCCGTTCTCCCAGCTGCCTTCCCAGAGCTTGTACAAGACCTGCAGATATTCTTCGGCCTGGTCGTAGCGGCGGTCATGTTCGACCTGCTCGTTGAGACCCATGGCTTTGGCGGCGCTGTCCAGGTAACCGGTGACGATGTTCCAGCCAACCCGGCCGCGACTCAAATGATCGAGCGTCGACATGCGTCGGGCGAACAGATACGGCGGCTCGTAAGTGAGATTGGCGGTGAGGCCAAAGCCGAGGTTTCTGGTGACGGCGGCCATCGCTGAAACCAGCAGCAGCGGATCGTTGACCGGCAACTGGATCGACTCTTTCAGCGTGACGTCCACCGAGTTCTGGTAGACGTCGTAGACGCCGACGATGTCAGCAATGAACAAGCCATCGAACAATCCACGCTCAAGCAACTGCGCCAGTTCGGTCCAGTACTCGATCGTGTTGTAGCGGGTCGAGGTGTCGCGCGGGTGCGTCCACAGGCCGTGATTGATGTGGCCGATGCAGTTCATGTTGAACGCGTTGAGCAGAATCTTCTTTTTCGCAGCAGTCATCAGATCGTCCCTCGCAGCGGAGGGTTTTCATCGTTGAGGTAGTAATTGCCCACGGCGTGATATTTCCAGCGCACCGGGTCGTGCAGGGTGTGCACGCGCGCGTTGCGCCAGTGCCGGTCGAGGCCGTGTTCGCTCAG
Organism: Pseudomonas sp. Sample_23; assembly: GCF_004307595.1. Classification (NCBI taxonomy): domain Bacteria; kingdom Pseudomonadati; phylum Pseudomonadota; class Gammaproteobacteria; order Pseudomonadales; family Pseudomonadaceae; genus Pseudomonas; species Pseudomonas sp. Sample_23. The sequence continues at coordinate 491,930 of NZ_RCNX01000083.1, read as the reverse complement.
CGTCGCCTGGCTGCCGGCCAGTTCGAACAGCGTGCTGCCGGCGGCGAGGGAAATTTCCGTGCTGATCGCCCGCGCCTCGGCAACCGCGATTGACGCGGCGGCGACGGTTTCCGCGTTGGTTTCGGCTTGCGCGGCATCGAGGATTTCGCCGGCACGTTCGAGCAAGGCTTCGGTGGCGTGCAGCCGAATGCTCAAGTGGCCGAAGCTCTTCAATGTCAGCGGATCTTCGGTGGCCTTGTCGTTGCCGGATTCGATCCACGGACGGGTTTTGCTGCGCACGAAATGCAAGGCATCTTCGTAAGCGGCGCGGGCAATGCCGGTGTCGATGGCGGCGTGGAGAATCTGCGCCAGCGGGCCGACCGTGGTCGGGCGCTCGAAAGCGCTCTGAAACGGCAGCACCTCTTCCGCCGCTACATACACATCTTCGAACACCACCGAGCCGCTACCGGTGGTGCGCTGGCCGAAGCCGCTCCAGTCGTCGATCACCGTCAGGCCCTTGCTCTCGCGCGGGACGAAGGCCAGTTGCTGTACGCCGTTTTCATCGACCACCGACGTCGGGATGCGCTGCGCGTAAATCGCCCCGGTCGAGTAGAACTTGCGACCGTTGATGCGATAACCATCACCATCGCGGGTGAGACGGGTGACGCGGTCGTGAGCGGTTCTGGTGCCGAGTTCTGCCAGAGCATTGCCGAATCGCTGGCCGGCGAGGACCTCGGCGTACAGACGCTGTTTCTGTTCATCGCTGCCATTCACGCGCAGCACTTCCAGTGCGTAGAAATGGTTCTGCGGAATCTGCCCGAGCGAGCCGTCCGCCTGCGCGATCAGGGCGATGACTTTGGCCAGGGTGACGTTGGAAACACCTGCGCCGCCATATTCTTTCGGCACGCTGATGCCCCACAGGCCGGAGCGGGAAAACACTTCCAGCTCGGCCAATGGCAGGCGGCGTTCGCGGTCGCGCAGGGCGCTGTCGCGTTTGAAATCTTCGGCCAGGTCGCTGGCGACGATCAGGGCTTGCTCATCGCTGGTGATGAGCGCGACGTGATGGGAAAGCGTCATAGGGGGTTCTCCAGATGACTGGTCGTCTCAGATCCAGGAATGGCGAGCCGGCAAAGTGCCGTTCAGGCGATAGGCGCCGACCGCGTGATATTTCCAGCGCACCGGGTCGTGCAGGGTGTGCACGCGGGCGTTGCGCCAGTGGCGGTCGAGATTGAATTCGGCGAGGGTCGCGCGGCTGCCGGCCAGTTCGAACAGCTTTTCGCTGGCCAGCAGCGAAATCTCGGTGGTCAGCACTTTTGCTTCGGCCACGGCAATCGAAGCGCGTGCGGCGGATTCGGCAGTCAGCGGCGCGGCGTGGACGTCATCGAGCACTTTGCCGGCCTTGCGCAGCAGCGCTTCGGCGGCGTGCAGTTCGATTTTCAGTTTGCCGATATCGGCGATCACGTAGAGGTCATCGCTGGCGCGCTCGACCTTGGCGTCGATCCATGGCCGTGCGCGGGTTTTGACGAAGTCGATGGCGTCGTCGATGGCGCCACGGGCGATGCCGGCGTCAATGGCCGCTTGAATCAGCTGCGACACTGCGCCCTGGGTGTTCGGCTTGTCGTTGATCTTCCAGTTGTCGATGACCAGGCTCGACTCGACGCGCACGTTGTTCAGCAGAATCGTGCCGCTGGCGGTGGTGCGCTGACCGAAGCCCGACCAGTCATCGACGATGCGCAACCCCGGCGTACCGCGACGAACGAAGGCCAGCACCTGTTTACCGTCATCATTGAGCGCTTTCACCGCGACCCAATGCGCAAACAGCGCGCCGGTGGAATAGAACTTTTGGCCGTTGATCACGTAGTCGTCGCCATCTGCACTGATTCGCGCCTTCAGTTCCAAGGTGTTTTTCGTGCCACGTTCCGGGCCGGCATTGCCGATGCGCCAGCCTTCCAGAACACTCTGGAACAGCTGCTTTTTCTGCGCTTGGGTGGCGGTGCCGAGCACCAGATGGATGATGCCGAACTGGTTCTGCGGGATCTGCCCGAGCGCCGGGTCGGCGGCAGAAATGATCGCGAATACTTCGGCCAATGTGACGAAGGAAACCTGCGGGCCACCGTATTCGCGCGGGATGGCAATGCTGCCCAGACCGCTGCGGGTGAACTGTTCGATTTCCGACCACGGGAGCTTGCGCTGGCGGTCGCGTTTGGCCGCCTGCACTCGGGCGGCTTGCGCCAGCTCGTGGGCGGCCTTGATGGCTTGAGCGTCGTTGCGCAGTACTTGCGCGGGCAACAACAGCGGGGCGATGTCCAGATCGGACTGCACGTTGGCATCTGCAAGACTGGACATCAGTGCCGCTTCCTGGCTGCACGCAATGCCCTGGCGATCTGCACTGGGGTGATTGTGTTCCGGACCATACCTACCTCACATCTCATGAAAAACGTCGCGATGGCGACGATTGAAAGAATGTCCGGTGGTCCGGTGCATATACCCTAAGCGTGTATAAAAATAAAATAAACTAACTTTTAGGAATATATATAGAAGGGGGGGATGTTCGGCTTGGTTAACGAGGGTCAGGTGAGAGATAAATGATCTCCCACCCCTGAGCAGGTCTCACTTGGTACGTGATTCAGCGGCCTTGAATTCGGGTTTCCACGGGACTTTTACGTACGGATTCACGCAACCGATTTTCAACGTGCGCGGCGGTGCCCAGCGCGAGTTGTTACCGACCCGATCGAGGATGCAGTACGTCACGTCCAGCCGCAGATCCTCGCCTGCTTCGACGATGACAGTCGGTGGTATCCAGACCTGAATCGGCAGGCCGACATCCGCTGCCGTGACTGGCACCAGATCCATGCGCACATCGCCCCAGCGCAGGGTGATGGCGTCGTCTTCGGCCATGTTCAGATAAGGCTCGATGGTCAGCGGCACGCCGCGTTTGATCTGGCTGGGATTCACGCCCTGACGGCGAATCGCTTCGGGGATGATCACTGGTGCCAGTTGCTGATTTTCGTCTTCGCACTGCCCAGTGGGCTGGCCACCGGGGCAATCGAGTTTGACCTGCACCCGAGTCGCCGCCGACAGTGCCGGACCCTGGCCGACCTGCATCACGCGGTAGTGAATGCGCGCGGTGCCATTGGTGATGAAGCTCTCCGGCACCCGCAGGCTGACCGACTCGCCCACATCGGCCGCGCTGAGGACTTTTGACGCGACATAGCATTTGTCCCAGAACAGTTCGATCAGATCGCCAACGTCCATGTCGCAGTAGGGCGGCACGTCGATGAGCAGGTGAGCTGCTGTTGCCAGGTTGATGCCGGTTTTTTGTGCGCATGCCAGCGTTGGCGCTGCAAGTTCGGGTGTATGCGAAGTGCGGGTCATCGGTTTCTCTCCTTGAAGTCTTGCAGCGAAATCCGTTTCTGGAAAACAAAAAAGGCGCGAATCAACTGGCAATAAAAGCGACAAGTATCTGCTCGGTATTAGTGCGGGTTATTTGAACTAAGGGGCGCCGGTTGCCGACTAGATAAAAGTCTGCGGAGAGGGGTGTCAATAGAGGGGGTTAGTTAATGCGTAAATTACAAGTTAATCAGAAAGCTCCTACGTCATCGAGGCACTAAGCCTAGGTGTAAGCGCGAAATCAGCTACAGATAAACAGCGGTTTCGCGACGTTTTGTGCGGGTTCGTTCACCGGCAAACGTATGGAAATATGACGAATCGAGAATGTGCGTCATCGTTGCGCAATGTATATTTGCGCGCACAAGTAATAAATGTTTAGAAGAATGAAATACCGGGGCAGGGATAACTTCCGTCCGTGGAAGTTGAGGGCTGTGGCAGAGAAAGTTCTCAGGCGTGATTCAGAAACTTGCTGAGAAACTGTTTGGTGCGTTCTTCTTTCGGGTTGGCAAACAGTGCCTTGGCTTCACCCTGTTCAACAATTACGCCCTTGTCGAAAAACACCACGCGATTGGCCACGTCACGGGCGAAGCCCATTTCGTGGGTGACAATCACCATGGTGCGATTTTCTTCGGCAAGACCGCGAATGGTTGCCAGCACTTCACCGACCAGTTCCGGGTCGAGCGCTGAAGTCGGTTCGTCGAACAGAATCACTTCCGGCTCCATCGCCAGCGCCCGGGCAATCGCCACGCGCTGTTGCTGGCCACCGGACAGACGGCGCGGATAGGCGTCCTCCTTGCCGGCAAGCCCCACTTTGGTCAGCAGCTTTTTACCCAGGGCAACTGCCTGGTCGCGCGGCATCTTCTTGACCACGATCGGGCCTTCGATGACGTTTTCCAGGGCGGTGCGATGGGGGAACAGGTTGAAGTTCTGGAACACGAAGCCGACGTGCTGGCGCAGGTTGCGCACCAGACTCTGCTGCTGGTTCAGCGGGCGGCTGGTATCGATTTCGATATCGCCGACCTTGATCCGGCCGCTGGTGGGTTCTTCGAGGAAATTCAGGCAACGCAGGAACGTCGTTTTCCCCGAGCCACTGGGGCCGATGATCGCGACGACTTCGCCTTCCTTTACCTCAAGGTCGATGCCGTTGAGCACGACCTGACCCTTGAATTGCTTGGTCAGTTTTTCCACGACAATCATCGCGTCAGGACTCCTGGTCGTGCCGATTGACCCGCTCTTCCAACTTGTTCTGCAAGTGCGAAAGCACCGTGGCCAGAATCCAGTAGATCAGCGCGGCGGCAAGATACATGGTGAAGACTTCGAAAGTCCGGGCGGTAATCAGCTGCGCCTGACGGAACAGCTCCGGCACCTGAATTGTCGCGGCCAGCGCCGTGTCCTTGACCAGCGAAATGAAGCTGTTGCCCAGCGGCGGCAATGCCGTGCGCATCGCTTGCGGCAGGATGGCCCGGCGCAGGGTCTGCGCGCGGGTCATGCCGATACTCGCGGCAGCTTCCCACTGACCGCGTTCGATCGAACCGATCGCGGCACGCAGGATTTCACAGGCATAGGCGGCCATGTTCAGCGAGAAACCGATCAGTGCTGCCGGCAGCGGATCAAGCTCCATGCCCAGTTGCGGCAAGCCGTAATAGATCACGAACAGCTGCACCAGCAACGGCGTACCGCGAAAGAACGACACGTAGATGCGGGCCAGCCAACTGACCGATTTGAAGCGTGACAGACGCATCAGCGCGAGGCCGAAGCCCAGCAGCAGACCGAAGAACATCCCGCCGAGGCTGAGGACTACCGTGTAGTACGCGCCCTTCAACAGAAAGGGCGCGGAATCCAGCGCGAGTTGGAAAGCCTCTTCCATTATTTAGTGACGTCTGCGTTGAAGTATTTCTTCGACAGTTTCTCGAGAGTGCCGTCAGCACGCAGTTCGTCGAGCGCCTTGTTCACCGCAGCCAGCAGTTCAGGCTCGCCTTTGCGCAGGGCGATACCGGATTCCTGACGCGAGAAGGCCTCACCGGCTGCGACGGTTTTCGGGGCTTTCTTGGCGTATTCGAGGGCGGCCAGACGGTCGATCAGGATGGCATCGGTACGACCGTTGTTGAGGTCGGCGAACTTGGTCGGATCATCATCGTAGGTGCGCACGTCAGCACCCGGCACGTTGGCGCGAACCCACTGCTCGTAGTTGGTGCCCAGGCCGACACCGACTTTCTTGCCGGACAGGTCAGCGGCAGTCTTGATGTTCAGCGCCGACTCTTTGCTTTTCAGCACGAGGGCCTGGATGCCGGACACGGTGTACGGTTCGGAGAAGTCATACTTCTTCTTGCGCTCGTCGGAGATGGTCACTTGGTTGACCACCAGATCCAGACGCTTGGATTCCAGTGCGGCGAGGATGCCATCCCATTTGGTCGGCTGGATCTTGGCTTTGACGCCGAGCTTTTGCGCCAGCGCTTCGGACAGCTCGACTTCGAAACCGGACAGCTTGCCGTTTTCGTCAACAAAGCTGAACGGTGGGTAAGTGCCTTCCAGGCCGACGTTGAGCACGCCCTTGTCCTTGATCTGTTGCAACTGCTCACCGGCCACTGCCTGACCGATCAGGCCAGCGCTCAGTGCCAGACCCAGCGAACCGACCAGCAGAGTGCGACGTAGTGCGGAAAAATTCATGACAAGCCCCTGTGTTTTCTTATGGAAGACGCTTAAGGAATGAAGGCAAATTGGTGATTTGAACGACAGCGCTATCCTGCCTTAAAGCAGCTTAAGCGTCTCGCCCGAAATTCGCCTGCGGCGAGACTATAAGATGTCTGTTTTAGACTTGAAAATACTAGATTGTGTATCTTTTAGGGTTTTTTGGAATATGTGCCCGTTCAGTTGTGGCGAGGGGATTTATCCCCGTTCGGCTGCACTACAGTTGCAAAGTCCTGCGACGTGTACTCACTTGCGAAAGCAAGGGGCCGCTCCGCGACCCAACGGGGATAAATCCCCTCGCCACAGGTAACTGCAATCTGCAGTGATCATCTTGTCAGAAAATCCTTGTAGGCAAACAACGCCGGCGCGCCGCCGGTGTGCAGGAAGATGATCGGGCCGTCATCGAAGCGCTGCCGGCCAATCCCGTCGAGCAGACCGGCCATGGCCTTGCCGGTGTAGACCGGGTCAAGCAACAGACCTTCCTGAGCCGCCAACAGTTTCACCGCCGCCAAAGTACCGGCATTTGGTTCGCCATAACGTGGGCCGAAATATTCGTCCCACAGCTCGACCTTGAAGCTGGCCGGCAACTCGACGCCCAGCAGCTCTGCCGTGCGTTCGGCCAAACCCTGCACCTTCGGGCGCTGATCTTCTTCACTGCGCGAAACGGTCACGCCGATCACCGGCAGTTGCGGCAGCGCCTCACTCAGCGCCAGTCCGAGACCACTGTGAGTACCGGCACTGCCCGAGGCCAAAACCACCGCGGCGAATTCAAGTCCGGTGTCCTTGATCTGCTCGGCCAGCTCCAGCCCGGCGCGCACATAACCCAGAGCACCAAGGGCGTTGGAGCCGCCGATCGGCACCAGATACGGCTTCTTGCCGTTGCTGCGCAGGCGGGCGGCGAGGGCAGTCAGTTGTTCGTCGGCGTTGTCGAGGTTGTCGACCAACTCGACCTTGGTGTCGAACAGATCCAGCAGCAAGCGGTTGCCGTTGCCGGTGTAATTTCCGTCATCGGTGCCCAGCGGATTCTCCAGCAGCGCCACACAACCGAGGCCGAGTTTCGCCGCCAGTGCGGCGGTCTGGCGCACGTGGTTCGATTGCAGCGCACCGGCCGTGATCAGCGTGTCAGCACCTTGCGCGAGCGCGTCGGCGGCGAGGTATTCGAGTTTGCGCAGCTTGTTGCCGCCCATCGCCAGCGGCGTCAGGTCATCGCGTTTGATGTACACCTCGCGACCGAGCCAGGTGGACAGGCGTTCGAGTTTTTCCAGCGGCGTGGGGTGGCTCAGCAGTTCGAGACGGGGGAAGCGTTGCAGCTGTTGTTTGATCATGGGTCCGTACTGGCGCAGAAGAATGAAAGGACTATAGGCACGCGTTTTTGCCCGGGCAACCGCCAATCGCTTATAGCCAAATGGACTGAGGCCAGCACTATCGGTTCTTAATTCGTCGGCAAAGGCATGCCGTAAAGTAGGCGCCGATGACGCGGCCAGACAGTCCGGCCGCCCGTGAGGAGTCTTTACCGTGAGCGAGCGTTCCAGCCATTGGCAATTGCAGACCATCGTCAGCCAGCTGCGCAGCGCGCGGGATCAGTGGCGCGCACTGAATGGCCGGGCTTCAGGGGAGCAGGGCGGCCGCGAATTGCCATCGCGAGCGGCGATGGCGGAAATCCTCGAGGCGCTGTGTGGCGCGCTGTTCCCGATGCGTCTGGGGCCGGTCGATCTGCGTGAAGAAAGTGAAGATTTCTACGTCGGCCACACGCTTGATGTAGCGCTGAATGCCTTGCTGGCGCAGACGCGCCTGGAGTTGCGTTACGTTGCCCGCCACAGCGCGCAGGACGACAGTGAAGTCGAAACCCGCGCCATCCAGATCGTGCAGGATTTCGCCTTGGCCTTGCCGGGCCTGCGCACGCTGCTCGACACCGATGTGCTCGCGGCCTATCACGGCGACCCGGCGGCACGCAGCGTTGATGAAGTGCTGCTGTGCTATCCGGGCATTCTTGCGGTGATTCACCATCGCCTCGCGCACCATTTATACCGTGCCGGGCTGCCGCTGCTGGCGCGGATCAGCGCGGAGATCGCCCATTCGGCGACGGGCATCGATATCCACCCGGGCGCGCAGATCGGCCGCAGCTTCTTCATCGATCACGGCACCGGTGTGGTGATTGGCGAAACCGCGATCATTGGTGAGCGAGTGCGCATTTATCAGGCGGTGACCCTGGGGGCCAAGCGCTTCCCGGCAGATGAGGACGGCCAGTTGCAGAAGGGCCATCCGCGTCATCCCATCGTTGAGGATGACGTAGTGATATATGCCGGGGCGACGATTCTCGGACGGATCACCATCGGCAAGGGCTCGACCATTGGCGGCAACGTCTGGCTGACACGTAGCGTGCCGGCGGGGGCGAATCTGACGCAGGCGAATCTGCAGCATGATGACGGGACGCAGAAGTAAGTCTTGAATCTGTGTTGTTGTATCGGGCCTCTTCGCGAGTAGGCCGGATCAAGGTAGTGGCCTTAAGCCAATTCATCAGTGAACGAATCTCTCCAAACCCGCGTCATACCCCTCTTTGGGCGCTGTAGGAAACCTACCGCCCAGCCCTGCGATTAGTCCTTACCACCCCATTCATGTTTAACTTGAACGTTCATTCAAGTTAAACCGGTGGTTCGCTGCCCGCTCACAACAGGAGGCTTGCCTTTGCTGAGTCCGATCATTTCAGCCACGCTTCAAACCTTCGAGGTGCACCTTTCATGAGTGCATCGTCTACCCCCGCCAGCGGTCTGGTACGCATGAATCCGCCGGTGTTCTACTTCGCCGCGACGGTCATTCTGCTGTTTGGTCTTGTCGTCATCGCCATCCCTGAGCAGGCCGGCGCCTGGTTGCTGGAAGCGCAAAACTGGGCGGCCAACACGGTCGGCTGGTACTACATGCTCGCGATGACCCTGTATCTGGTCTTCGTGGTGGTCACCGCCTTATCCGGCTACGGCAAGATAAAACTCGGTGCCGACCACGACGAGCCCGAATTCAGTTACCTGTCCTGGGCCGGCATGCTGTTCGCCGCCGGGATCAGCATCACGCTGTTCTTCTTCTGCGTCTCCGAACCGCTGACCCATATGCTCCAGCCACCGCAAGGCGACGCGGGCACGGCGGATGCGGCGCGCCAGGCGATGCAGATTCTGTTTCTGCACTGGGGCCTGCATGGTTGGGGCGTGTTCGCCTTCGTCGGCATGGCACTGGCCTATTTCGCTTATCGGCACAATCTGCCGCTGGCCCTGCGTTCGGCGCTGTATCCGCTGATCGGCAAACGCATCAACGGCCCGATCGGCTATGCGGTGGACGGCTTCGGCATCATCGCCACGGTGTTCGGTCTTGGTGCCGACATGGGCTTCGGCGTGTTGCACCTCAACTCGGGCCTGGATTATCTGTTCGGCATCGCCCACACCCAGTGGATTCAGGTCGGCCTGATCACGCTGATGATGGGCGCGGCGATCATCGTTGCGGTCTCCGGTGTCGATAAAGGCGTGCGGGTGATGTCCGACATCAACATGCTGCTGGCCTGCGGGCTGCTGCTGTTCGTGTTGTTTGCCGGGCCGACACAGCACCTGCTCAACACGCTGATCCAGAACGTCGGCGACTACCTCGGCGCCCTGCCGATGAAGAGTTTCGACCTCTACGCCTACGACAAACCGAGTGACTGGCTGGGTGGCTGGACCGTGTTCTACTGGGCCTGGTGGATTGCATGGTCGCCGTTCGTGGGCCTGTTCATCGCGCGGATCTCCCGTGGCCGCACTATCCGTGAATTCGTCTTCGGCGTGCTGTTGATCCCGCTCGGTTTCACCCTGGCGTGGATGTCGATCTTCGGCAACAGCGCCTTGGACCAGGTGCTCAATCACGGCATGAGTGCGCTGGGCATGTCGGCCATCGACAATCCGTCGATGAGCATTTATCTGCTGCTGGAAACCTACCCATGGAGCAAGACCGTCATCGCCGTGACGGTGTTCATCAGCTTCGTGTTCTTCGTGACGTCTGCGGACTCTGGCACCGTGGTGCTCTCGACCCTGTCGGCGAAGGGCGGCAACCCGGATGAAGACGGGCCGAAATGGCTGCGGGTGTTCTGGGGCGCGATGACCGCGCTGATCACCAGTGCGCTGCTGTTCTCCGGCAGCATCGATGCGCTGAAGTCGGCGGTGGTGCTGACCTCGTTGCCGTTCTCGTTGATTCTGCTGCTGATGATGTGGGGCCTGCACAAGGCGTTCTATCTGGAATCGCAGAAGCAGATCGCGCAGTTGCATTCGCTGGCGCCGGTCTCCGGTTCGCGGCGTGGCACCGGTGGATGGCGTCAGCGTCTGAGCCAGGCCGTGCACTTCCCGTCCCGCGACGAGGTGTACCGCTTCATGGAAAGCACAGTGCGCCCGGCAATCGAGGAAGTGACCGCCGTGTTCGTCGAAAAAGGTCTGCACGTCGTCACTCAGCCGGATCCGGCGCATGACAACGTCAGCCTGGAAATCGGTCATGGCGAGCAGCATCCGTTCATCTATCAGGTGCAGATGCGCGGCTACTTCACGCCATCGTTCGCGCGCGGCGGCATGGGTTCCAAGCAACTCAACAATCGCCGCTACTACCGCGCCGAAGTGCACTTGAGCGAGGGCAGTCAGGACTACGATCTGGTCGGTTACACCAAAGAGCAGATCATCAACGACATCCTCGACCAGTACGAACGGCACATGCAGTTCCTGCATCTGGTGCGTTGATCCAACGGCTGAGCGCCGAGAGTTTTTTACGCCTCGGCGTTCAGCACTATGAACAGCACCACCGCCGCCGCCGGCACACCGAATATCGCACTGCCCATCGCAATCTTGGGCCCCGCCGTTGATCCGTCCATCTGTGATGATCACGAAACGGACTATTATTTATCCAAGTGTGTATGGTGTGTATCGCTGCGCGCTTTGTGCCCTAGAGTTGTAATTCTTGACGTCGGAAAGGGCGAAGGAAACCTTTATGAAATTCCCGGTCGTTCTGCACAAGGATGCCGACTCGGACTACGGCGTGGTCATTCCGGACGTACCGGGGTGTTATTCCGCAGGCGCCACGGTAGCCGAAGCTTTTGAAAACACGCAGGAAGCACTGGCGCTGCATTACGAAGGGCTGGTAGCCGATGGCGCGCCGTTGCCACAGGTGCGCGACATCGATGCCCACCTTGATAACCCGGATTACGCGGGCGGGATCTGGGGCGTGGTCGACTTTGACATCACGCCTTACTTCGGCAAATCAGTGCGCTTCAATGCCACATTGCCCGAGCAGTTGCTGGAACGTATTGACCAGACTGTCCGTCGAGACCGGCGCTACCGTTCCCGGTCCGGATTTCTGGCGGCCGCTGCGCTGCGCGAATTGTCGGTATGACGCAGATTCTGCGGGAACGAGCCTGCTCGCTCCCGCAGTCAGGTGCTTTCCCGCTCGATCACTTGGCATCGCAGCAGATTCAGCCGCTGCACTTCGTCGCTCGGCAATACCCCAAGGCTTTCCAGCACCCGCGTTGCCGCCAGCACGCCAATCTCCAGCGAGTCTGAAGCGCAGGAAAAAATGTGAAACGTTTCAGCAATTGGTCGAACCGGAGGTCGGCGCCGCGCTGCTTGGGCGTATGCTGGGCGGGTTGTTCAGAATTGGATATGAAGGCCGGACGTTGCGGCAGAACCTGGAGCTGGTTCGACCTGCAAATCGCTTTGCCTGATTGATGGGGCTTTTGTGGCGAGGGGATTCATCCCCGTTCGGCTGCGAAGCAGTCGTAAAACCAGCGCGCCCGGTACAGCTGATTCACCGAGGTTTCAGGTTTTGGGGCGGCTTCGCCACCCATCGGGGATAAATCCCCTCGCCACATAGTTTGGTTTCACCCTCAATCCGCTGTTAATCAAACAAGAGAGGATTCGATGACTTACACCGCTGCCGAAAACCGCTACGACTCCATTCCTTACCGCCGCGTCGGTCGCAGCGGTCTGGTGCTGCCGGCATTGTCGCTGGGCCTGTGGCACAACTTTGGCGACAGCACGCCGATCGAGACCCAGCGTGCCTTGCTGCGCACCGCGTTCGATCTGGGCATCAACCATTTCGATCTGGCCAACAACTACGGCCCGCCATACGGCAGCGCCGAGATCAATTTCGGTCGCCTGCTGCGCGAAGACTTCAAGCAATATCGCGACGAGTTGATCATCTCCAGCAAGGCCGGTTGGGACATGTGGCCCGGCCCGTACGGCCAGGGCGGCGGTTCGCGCAAATACGTGCTGGCCAGCCTCGACCAGAGCCTGCAACGCTTGGGTCTGGATTATGTGGACATCTTCTATTCGCACCGCTTCGACCCGGACACCCCGCTGGAAGAAACCGCCAGCGCCCTCGCCACCGCTGTGCAGCAGGGCAAGGCTTTGTACATCGGCATCTCGTCCTATTCCGGGGTGAAAACCCGCGAGATGGCCGGGCTGCTGAAAGAGTGGAAAGTGCCGCTGCTGATTCATCAGCCGGCGTACAACCTGCTCAATCGCTGGGTGGAAAAGGATTTGCTCGATACCACCGATGAACTCGGCACGGGCGTCATCGCCTTCACGCCGCTGGCGCAGGGTTTGCTCACCGACAAATATCTCAACGGCGTACCGGCCGATGCGCGGGTCAATCGCCCGGGCGGCGGCTCGTTGCAGGCTTCGCACTTGTCCGAAGCAAACATCGCTCACGTGCGAGCGTTGAACGAGATCGCCCAGCGTCGCGGCCAGAGTCTGGCGCAACTGGCATTGGCGTGGACACTGCGTGATCCACGAGTGACCTCGGCACTGATCGGCGCGAGCCGGCCGGAGCAGATCATCGAGAACGTCGGCGCGCTGAAGAATCTGAATTTCAGCGCTGAAGAGCTGGCGGAGATTGACCGGTTTGCCCAGGAGGGCGGGATCAATCTGTGGGAGAAGCCTTCGACGGCCGAATAAGCCGCTTAGAGGATCGTTCCCACGCTCTGCGTGGGAATGCCGCCCGGGACGCTCCGCGTCCCATCTAAAGCCGAACGCGGAGCGTCCGTTGATGCATTCCCACGCGGAGCGAGGGAACGATCATCAGCGATCACTTGAAGAACGGCACATCCCCCAACACCGTCGCCCGCTGCATCACCCGCCGCGCCGGTCGGTAATCGTCCACCGCGTAATGCTGGGTCACGCGGTTGTCCCAGAAGGCAATATCGTCTTTCTGCCAGCGCCAGCGAATGGTGAATTCCGGTCGCGTCGCATGGGCGAACAGAAACTTCAGAATCGCCTCGCTCTCGGTTTCCGTCAGTTCGTTGATCTTCGAAGTGAACCCTTCATTGACGAACAGCGAGCGCCGCCCACTGACCGGATGGGTGCGAATCATCGGGTGCGACAGCGGCGGATTCTTGCGCCGCGCTTCTTCCCACTGCGCCAGCGCTTCAGGCGTGTTGCCGTAGCGCTCCAGCGGAAACGATCGGGTGAAATCGTGGGTGGCGCTCAGACCTTCGAGCAGGCTTTTCATCGGCGCCGACAACGCTTCATATGCCGCGATCCCGCTGGCCCACAACGTGTCGCCACCGAACTCCGGCAGCAACTTGGCGCTGAGCACTGCGCCCATTGCCGGCGTCGGCAGGAAGGTCACGTCGGTATGCCAGATCGCGTTATCGCGCACGTCGGTGACTGCGGTGTCGAGGATCAGTACTTCCGGTTGTTCCGGCACATTCGGGTAGATCGGGTGAATGTGCAGGTCGCCGAAATAATGCGCGAAACGTGCCTGTTGCGCTGGCTCGATCGGTTGGTTGCGGAAGAACAGCACCTGATATTTGAGCAGCGCCTGTTCGATGGCGTCGCGGTGTTCCAGGCTCAGCGGCTGGCTGATGTCGACGCCACTGATCTGCGCGCCGAGGGCCGAGCTTAATGGGGTGATGCTGAGGGTGCTCATGGTCGTTCTCTTCGAATTCGGAGTGTCATGCTTTTGTGGGAGCGAGCCTGCTCGCGAATGCAGAGTGTCAGGCGACAGTGCAGTGACTGATCTAACGCTTTCGCGAGCAGGCTCGCTCCCACAGGGGAATTTTCACAAAGCGATTTAGTGCGCCTGGCCGTGCCATGGCACCAGTCTGCGCTGCAATGCGCGCAGGCCCATTTCCATGGCGAAGGCGATCAGGGCGATGACCAGAATCCCCAGCACCACCACATCGGTGACCAGGAATTGCGCGGCCGACTGCACCATGAAACCCAGGCCACTGGTGGCCGCGATCAATTCAGCGGCGACCAGGGTCGACCAGCCGACACCCAAACCAATGCGCACCCCAGTGAGAATGTCCGGCAGGGCGCTGGGTAAAATCACATGGCGAATCAGTTGTGCACGAGTCGCACCCAGCGACTGCGCGGCGCGCAATTTCGCCGGGTCAACCGTGCGCACGCCGGTCGCGGTGGCGATGGCAATCGGCGCGAAAATCGCCAGATAGATCAGCAGCACTTTCGACAACTCACCGATGCCGCACCAGATCACGATCAGCGGCAGATACGCCAGCGGCGGGATCGGGCGGTAGAACTCGATCAGCGGATCGAGCACACCACGGGCGATGCGGTTGGCGCCGATGGCAATGCCCACCGGCACGGCGGTCAGGATGGCGAAAAAGAGTCCAAGGCCAATGCGGCTGAGGCTGGCGCCGAGGTGCTGCCACAAAGTCGAATCCATGTATCCGGAAGTCGCCAGCAACCAGCCCTTTTGCAGCACGGCGGAGGGCGGCGGCAGGAACAGCGGTTCGATCAGTCCGGTCGCGGTCACCGTCCACCAGATCGCCAGCAGGCCGAACAGGGTCAGCAGGCTGATCCAGCGAGTGCTGAGGCTGCGGCGCACCGGGATGCTCACCGAAGGTGTTTTCACCGCCGCAGCGGAAACGTCGTAACTGCTCATGCGCGCTCCTGCCGGGGTACGGCGCTGCGTTGCGAGAAGACTTTGCTCAGCACGTGCTCGCGGGTTTCGATAAAACGCGGATCGGATTTGATCGCACGGGCCGACTCGCCAGCGGCATAACGCTGACCAAAATCCAATTGCAGGCGCTCAACGATCTGCCCCGGATTCGGCGCCAGCAGAATCAGGTCCGTGGCGAGGAACACCGCTTCTTCAATGTCGTGGGTAATCAGAAAAACCGGCTTGGCCGTGCGTTGCCAGACTTGCAGCAACAGCTCCTGCATCTGCTCGCGAGTGAATGCATCAAGCGCACCGAACGGCTCGTCCATCAGCAACACGCGCGGGTCGGCGGCGAGGGCGCGGGCGAGGCCGACGCGTTGTTTCTGGCCGCCGGAGAGTTGCCAGATACGACGGCTTTCGAAACCGGAAAGATCAACCAGCGCGAGCATTTCCCGGGCGATTTTTTCGCGTTTGTCCCTAGCGACACCGGCCAGTTCAAGGCCGAAGGCGACGTTGGCCAATACGTCCTGCCAGGGCAGCAAGGCGTCGTCCTGAAACACCACGCCACGTTCGGCGCTCGGGCCTTTGACCGGCACGCCGTCGAGGGTGATGCGCCCAGCACTCGGTTCGACGAAACCGGCAATCAGGTTCAACAGCGAAGTCTTGCCACTGCCGGACGGGCCGAGGGCGACCAGCAATTGCTGCGGCCCCAGGGTCAGAGAAATATCCGCCAGCACCGGCTCGGGGCTGCCCGGGTACTGTGCGCTGATGCGCTCCAGCTGTAGCAAGGCCATCGCTGTTATCTCCCGATCAGTTGGTGATGTATTTGGCGCTGACGTAAGGCGCGTAGTCCGGCAGGACGGCTTCGACCTTGCCTTGCTCCTTGAGGAACGCGGCAGTGTCAGTGATGGCTTTGGTGGTCGGCGCGCCGAGATCACTGACCTGATCCGCCGCCAGCGGGTAGACGTTGCCCTGCAGCAGCAATGGGATGTCGCTGGCTTTGGCGCCAGACAGCTTCACCAGTTTGTCGACGTTGCTCTGGTTGGCCAGCCAGGCCTGCGGATCCTTGCGGTAAGCGGCGTAGGCGTCGAGGGTGACCTTGGCGAACGCAGTGACGATTTCCGGGTGCTTTTCGGCGAAGTCTTTGCGCACGATCCAAGCATCGAAGGTTGGCGCGCCGAACTTGGCCAGCTCGCCGGAGGTGATCAGCACTTTGCCGTTTTCCTTGGCCACGCCCAGTGCCGGATCCCACACGTAAGTGGCGTCGATGTCGCCGCGTTTCCACGCCGCGATGATCGCTGGCGGCGCGAGGTTGAGCACGGTGACTTTCGACGGATCGATGTGCCAGTGCTTGAGCGCGGCGAGCAGGCTGTAGTGCCCGGTGGACACGAACGGCACGGCGATTTTCTTGCCGATCAGATCCTGCGGAGTCTTGATGCCGGAACCGTCGCGCGCGACCAGTGCTTCAGCGGCGCCGATCTGCGTGGCAATCAGGAAGGTTTCTACCGGTACCTTGCGGGTGATCGCGGCGGTCAACGGACTCGAACCGAGGTAGCCGATCTGCACATCGCCGGACGCGATGGCGGCGATGATGTCGGCGCCGTTATCGAACTTGCGCCAGCTGATATCGGCCTTGGTAGCTTTCTCGTAGGCGCCGTCGGCCTGAGCGACCTTGGCCGGGTCGACGGTAGTCTGGTAGGCGACAGTGAGGTCGGCCGCCTGGGCCAGGAAGCTTGCAGCGGCCAGTGAGGCGGCGGCGAGCAGGCGAAGCGGGAAATTCAGTTTCAATTGAGAGCTCCAGATCAGGCGACCGAATGTCGGCATGAGTGGAGACTAAATGATCTAAGAATCGCGAAATAAATAACTTTTTCGAATGAGCTTATGAGCGGAAAAATCTAAGGCAGCAGAGGATGTGAGCCTTTGACTGATCGTTCCCACGCTCTGCGTGGTAACGCCTCAAGGGACGCTCTGCGTCCGAAGTGACGCGGAGCGTCACAGGCTGCATTCCCACGCAGAGCGTGGGAACGATCAAGGCCGGGGCGGCTTTAATTGCTGATGGCGAGAATACTCGCCTGATACGCGCCGACAAACACATCGAAATCGCCGACTTCGTTCTGCTCAAGCTCGGTCTGCTGTGCCAGCGACGCGCGCGCCAGCTCTTCAAACTTCGCTTGCTCGTCTGCCGCCAACGGCTCGCTACGGAAGAACTCGGCGTGGGTCTGGCTCTGGCGCAGGGAGAACTGCGCAAAGCTTTCCTTGTGCTCGGCCATGGCCGCCAGCACCTGCGCCGATGGGGTCAGGGACGGATCGTTGACCTTGGCCAGTTGCGCATCCAGTGCCTTGCTGTGGGCATCGCCGCCGAGGCTCTGGTCGAGCATCGCCGCCAGCGGAGCAATCTGTTCCAGCAGTTCAGCGGCCCATTGCTTCATCTCGACCGACTCACCATCACGCTGCAATTGCAGGCCCGGACGGCGACCTTCCTTGACCACGCTGAGGAAGTTCGAGGTGGCGTTGCCGCACGAAGTGTTGGTCAGCAGCGGGCTGTCGGTCAGCGCGCAGTACAGCAGGAAGGCGTCGATGAAGCGCGATTCGGTGAGGTCGATGCCCATTGGCAGGAACGGGTTGATGTCCAGGCAGCGCACTTCGACGTACTGGATGCCGCGCGCCATCAGCGCCTGGATCGGCCGCTCGCCGGTGTAGGTCACGCGTTTCGGGCGGATGTTGGAGTAGTACTCGTTTTCGATCTGCAGGATGTTGGTGTTGAGCTGCACCCACTCACCATCCTTGTGCGTACCGACTTCAACATACGGCGCATACGGCGTGGCCACGGCTTCGCGCAGGCTGTCGGTGTAGCTCGCCAGATCGTTGTAGCACGGTGTCAGGCCGGCCTGGGCGTTGCTCTGATAACCGAGATCGCTCATGCGCAGGCTGGTCGCGTACGGCAGATACAGCGTGTCCGGGTCGAGCTGCTCGAGCTGATGCGAACGCCCGCGCAGGAAGCCGGCGTCCAGCGCCGGCGAGGCACCGAACAGGTACATCAGCAGCCAGCTGTAGCGACGGAAGTTGCGGATCAGCGCGATGTAGGACACCGACTGGAAATCGCGATCGGTGCCGACGAAACCTTCGGCCTCGCGCAGCAATGGCCAGAGTTGTTCCGGCAGGGAAAAGTTGTAGTGAATACCGGCAATGCACTGCATGGTCTTGCCGTAACGCAGGGCCAGGCCCTTGCGATAGACGTATTTGAGCTGACCGATATTGGAGGTGCCGTAATAGGCAATCGGGATGTCTTCCTCGGCCGGCAACGGGCACGGCATCGATGGACTCCACAGATACTCGTTGCCGAGTTTGCTGTAGGCAAAACGATGAATCTTGTCCAGGCTAGCCAGCGTGTCGGCAGGATCCGGCAGGGCAGGCGTGATGAATTCCAACAGCGACTCGGAGTAGTCGGTGGTGATCTGTTCGTTGGTCAGCGCGGAACCCAGGGCTTCGGGGTGCGGCGTTTGCGCCAGGCGACCTTCACTGGTCACGCGCAGGCATTCACGTTCGATACCGTGCAGGCACTGCTTGAGCAGAGAGAGGTTAGCGCGCTCGCCAAGCAGAGCCAGGCGGCGGTTGAGAAGTTCGCTCAATTTGGATTCCTTCACGCGTCAGTCGCCCCAATATGGGGGTGGGCAGGACGGTCTACAAGGGTGAAGTTGAAACTGGCGTTATCGCCTGGTTTGTAGCGGCAGGCCATTTGCCGGTCAGTCAAGAACTGCACAATCCCTGTGGGAGCGAGCCTGCTCGCGAAGAGGGTTTTGCAGTCAATTTCATCGTCGACTGACACACCGTCTTCGCGAGCAGGCTCGCTTCCACAGGATTCATTGCGCCGAAATTAACTCAAAATGATGAGCAACATCTACAGGACAGCGAAGGTGCCTTGCGCTTTTGCGACCAGTTTGTCGCCCTGCACCACCTCGGCTTCGACCACCAGCGTGCGCCGGCCCGGGTGGATCACCCGCGCCGTGCACAGCACCTCGCCATCGGAAACGGCGCGGATGTAGTTGATCTTGCATTCGATGGTCGCACTCTGCTGATCGAAGCCATGGCTGCTGGAACACGCCAGGCCCATAGCAATATCGACCAGACTGAACAGCGCACCGCCGTGCAGTTTGCCGCCGCGGTTGCGCAGTTCGGGCTCAAGCGCCAGGGCGACTTGCGCCACCCCGGTTTCGAGACTGTGCAGGCGACAGCCCAACAGCTTGAAAAACGCGCTCTCGACGAGCCCGGCCGGCATGTCCATCAGCGTTTCTTCAACTGCTTGGCGTTGGCGAACAGCGAGGCCATCGCATTGTTCACCGGCGCGGCGGTGGCGGTTTCCTTGCGCGGCGCGTTGCCCGAAGACTGGCGCGGTGCCGAGCCCGGGCGCGAGCCACGGGCGCCATCGATTTTCTCGCCCGGGGTGTCGCTCATGCGCATCGACAGGCCGACGCGTTTGCGCGGGATATCGACTTCCATGACCTTCACTTTCACCACGTCACCGGCCTTGACTGCTTCGCGTGGGTCCTTGATGAACTTCTCCGACAGCGCCGAAATGTGCACCAGACCGTCCTGGTGCACGCCGATGTCGACGAACGCACCGAACGCGGTCACGTTGGTCACCACGCCTTCGAGGATCATCCCCAGTTGCAGGTCCTTGAGGTCCTCGACGCCTTCCTGGAACTCGGCGGTCTTGAACTCCGGACGTGGGTCGCGACCGGGTTTTTCCAGTTCTTGCAGGATGTCGGTGACGGTCGGCAGACCGAAGGTTTCGTCGGTGAATTTCTTCGGATCCAGACGCTTGAGGAACGCGGCATCGCCGATCAGCGAGCGAATGTCGCGGTCGGTTTCAGCGGCAATGCGCTGCACCAGCGGATAGGCTTCCGGGTGAACCGCCGACGAATCCAGCGGGTTGTCGCCGTTCATCACGCGCAAGAAACCGGCGGCCTGTTCGAAGGTTTTTTCGCCCAGACGCGCGACTTTCTTCAGCGCTGCACGGGTCTTGAACGCGCCGTGTTCGTCACGGTGAGCAACGATGTTCTGCGCCAGCGTCGCATTGAGGCCGGAAATCCGTGCCAGCAAAGCCACGGAGGCGGTGTTCACATCCACGCCCACGGCGTTCACGCAATCCTCGACCACGGCATCCAGACCGCGCGCCAGTTTCAGCTGCGAGACATCGTGCTGGTACTGGCCGACACCGATGGATTTCGGATCGATTTTCACCAGTTCGGCCAGCGGATCCTGCAAGCGCCGGGCGATCGACACGGCGCCACGGATCGACACATCGAGGTCCGGGAATTCCTTGGCCGCCAGTTCCGACGCCGAGTACACCGAGGCGCCGGCTTCAGACACCATGACCTTGGTCATTTTCATCGCTGGATATTTTTTGATCAGCTCGATCGCCAGCTTGTCGGTCTCGCGGCTGGCAGTGCCGTTACCGATGGCGATCAGGTCCACCGAGTGTTTGGCGCACAGCGCGGCGAGAATGGCGATGGTTTGATCCCATTTGTTGTGCGGCACGTGCGGGTAAACCGTGGCGTGGTCGAGCAGCTTGCCGGTGGAGTCGACCACGGCCACCTTGCAGCCGGTACGCAGGCCCGGGTCGAGGCCCAGGGTCGCGCGCGGGCCGGCCGGAGCGGCCAGCAGCAGGTCGTGCAGGTTGTGCGCGAACACGTTGATCGCTTCGGTTTCGGCACCGTCGCGCAGCTCGCCAAGCAGGTCGGTTTCCAGGTGGGTGTAGAGCTTGACCTTCCAGGTCCAGCGCACCACTTCACCGAGCCATTTGTCCGCCGGGCGGTTCTGGTTCTGGATGCCGAACTGCTGAGCGATCATGCCTTCGCACGGATGCATCGTGCCGGGCAGCTCATCGCCGACTTTCAGCGCGGAGCTGAGAATGCCTTCGTTGCGGCCACGGAAAATCGCCAGGGCGCGGTGCGAGGGCATGCTTTTCAGCGGCTCGTCGTGTTCGAAATAATCACGGAACTTGGCGCCTTCCTCTTCCTTGCCAGCGATGACGCGGGCACTGAGGATCGCTTCCTGTTTGAGGAAATTACGCAGCTTTTCCAGCAGGCTGGCGTCTTCGGCGAAGCGCTCCATGAGAATGTATTTGGCGCCTTCCAGCGCAGCCTTGATGTCGGCCACGCCCTTTTCGGCGTCGACGAAGCGCGCGGCTTCGGTTTCCGGCGACAGGTTCGGGTCGTTGAACAAGCCGTCGGCCAGTTCGCCGAGGCCGGCTTCGAGGGCGATCTGGCCCTTGGTGCGGCGCTTCTGCTTGTACGGCAGGTACAAGTCTTCGAGACGGGTCTTGGTGTCGGCGAGCTTGATGTCGCGCTCAAGGGCAGGGGTGAGTTTGCCTTGCTCCTCGATGCTGGCGAGGATGCTGATGCGCCGTTCGTCGAGTTCTCGCAGGTAGCGCAGGCGCTCTTCCAGATGACGCAACTGGGTGTCATCGAGGCTGCCGGTGACTTCTTTCCGGTAACGGGCGATAAAGGGAACGGTAGAACCTTCATCGAGTAGCGCGACGGCCGCTTCGACCTGTTGTGGGCGTACGCCGAGTTCCTCGGCGATGCGGCTGTTGATGCTGTCCATAAAACCACCTGACATAGTATGAAAGCAGGCTCGCAGGCACGCAGATAATGGCCTGGAGGCTGATTGAGCGGCTGGAAAATTGCCGCTGCCTGGATCAAGAAGCTGCCCATTGACCCGTGAAATCGAACAGTTACTGCACAGGGCCGGAAAAAATACCGGCCACTTACGGTAACGATTCAGACGTTGCCTGGCGCAAAACGCCGCGCATTATAACCAGCGTTCTGTCATTCGGGGGCGTTGCAGGCTGTAGGCATAAACCCCGGTTTTCTGGCAGTGAAGGAAAAATCTGCTAACAATGCACACGGTGCGTATAACGACAGCTACGCCATAATGCGCGCCGAGCTAAAAGGAGCATCCAATGAGCAGCACTGCACAAACGGCTGAAGGCGAAAAAATTCTTATCGTTGATGACGATCCGGGGCTGAGCAGCCTGCTGGAGCGTTTCTTCGTCAGCAAGGGCTACCGTGCCCGTACCGTTCCGAACACCGAGCAGATGGACCGTCTGCTGGCGCGTGAAGTGTTCAATCTGGTCGTTCTCGACCTGATGCTGCCGGGCGAAGACGGCCTGACCGCGTGCCGCCGTCTGCGCAGCGCGAACAACCAGATTCCGATCATCATGCTCACCGCCAAGGGCGATGAGCTGAGCCGTATCAAGGGCCTTGAACTGGGCGCCGACGATTACCTGGCCAAGCCGTTCAACCCCGACGAGCTGATGGCGCGGGTCAAAGCGGTATTGCGCCGTCAGGCCGCACCGGTACCGGGCGCACCGGGCAGTGAGGACGAAAACGTCACCTTCGGTGATTACGTGTTGTCGCTGGCGACCCGCGAGCTCAAGCGTGGCGATGAAGTGCACATGCTCACCACCGGTGAGTTCGCGGTACTCAAGGCGCTGGTGATGAACGCGCGTCAGCCGCTGACTCGCGACAAGCTGATGAACCTCGCCCGTGGCCGTGAATGGGATGCGCTGGAGCGTTCCATCGACGTGCAGATCTCGCGTCTGCGCCGGATGATCGAACCCGATCCGTCGAAACCGCGCTACATCCAGACCGTCTGGGGCGTGGGTTACGTGTTCGTACCGGATGGCACCGCCACCAAGTGATCGGTGATTTGTAGGAGCGGGTCTGCAAGGCTCTGGTCGCACGGCCATTGCCACAGACTCGCAATCCGCAATATGCGAGCATTGCTCGCTCCTGCAAGTGTGTAGCGGTTAAAGATGAAAACCCCCGTCTGGTTCCCCCAAAGTTTTTTCTCCCGCACCCTCTGGCTGGTGCTGATCGTCGTGCTGTTTTCCAAGGCGCTGACCCTGGTTTATCTGTTGATGAACGAGGACGTGCTGGTGGACCGCCAATACAGCCATGGTGTCGCTCTGACGCTGCGCGCCTATTGGGCCGCCGACGAAGAAAACCGCGCAAAAATTGCCGATGCCGCGACCCTGATTCGTGTGGTCGGCGCCGGTGTGCCGGAAGGCGAGCAGCACTGGCCGTACAGCGAAATCTATCAGCGGCAGATGCAGGCGGAACTGGGTGCCGACACCGAGGTGCGTTTGCGCATGCACTCGCCACCGGCGCTGTGGGTGAGGGCACCGAGCCTGGGCGATGGCTGGCTGAAAGTGCCGTTGTATCCACATCCGCTGCGCGGCCAGAAAATCTGGAACGTGCTCGGCTGGTTCCTCGCCATCGGCCTGCTATCGACGGCGTCGGCATGGATTTTCGTCAGCCAGCTCAACCAGCCTTTGAAGCGCCTGGTGTATGCCGCGCGGCAACTCGGCCAAGGCCGCAGCGTGCGCCTGCCGATCAGCGACACGCCGAGCGAAATGACCGAGGTTTATCGCGCCTTCAACCAGATGGCCGAGGACGTTGAACAGGCCGGACGCGAGCGCGAGCTGATGCTGGCGGGGGTTTCCCACGACTTGCGCACACCGCTGACGCGCTTGCGCCTGTCGCTGGAATTGATGGGCGATCACACCGATCTCACCGACGACATGGTCCGCGATATCGAAGACATGGACGCGATTCTCGACCAGTTCCTCGCGTTCATCCGCGATGGTCGTGATGAGTCAGTGGAGGAGGTGGACCTCAGCGATCTGGTGCGTGAAGTCGCCGCGCCGTACAACCAGAACGAAGAGAAAGTGCGCCTGCGCCTGGAACCGATCCAGCCGTTTCCGCTGCGTCGAGTGTCGATGAAACGCCTGCTCAACAACCTGATCGGCAACGCCTTGAACCATGCCGGCACGGGAGTTGAGGTCGCGGCTTATGTGTCCGGAGATACCAGCGCGCCGTATGTGGTCCTGAGCGTGATGGACCGTGGCGCGGGGATTGATCCGTCCGAGCTTGAGGCAATCTTCAACCCGTTCACCCGAGGGGATCGGGCTCGCGGTGGCAAAGGCACCGGGCTGGGGCTGGCGATCGTGAAAAGGATTGCGGCGATGCATGGCGGCAACGTCGAATTGCGCAACCGGTCCGGGGGTGGACTTGAGGCCCGCGTGAGATTGCCGCTGGGGTTGATGTTGCCGAGAGATGCGGTTTAGAAGCAGCTACAAGCTACAAGCTACAAGCTACAAGCTACAAGCTACAAGCTACAAGCAAGAGCGCTTTTCACTTGCCGCTTGAAGCTTGCCGCTAGCAGCTGCTTCTCTAGCCCTTGCCCTTGGTGCGGGTCATATTCGGCCCGCCATTCTTTTCCAGATGCTCGATGATGATCCCGGCGACATTCTTGCCAGTGGTGGTTTCGATGCCTTCCAGTCCCGGCGACGAGTTCACTTCCATCACCAGCGGTCCGTGATTCGAGCGCAGGATATCCACACCTGCCACCGCCAGCCCCATGACCTTGGCCGCGCGCAATGCGGTCATGCGTTCTTCCGGAGTGATCTTGATCAGGCTGGCGCTGCCGCCGCGATGCAGGTTGGAGCGAAACTCGCCCGGTTTGGCCTGGCGCTTCATTGCCGCGATCACCTTGTCGCCGACCACAAAGCAGCGGATATCCGCACCGCCGGCTTCCTTGATGTATTCCTGAACCATGATGTTCTGCTTCAGGCCCATGAACGCTTCGATCACAGACTCTGCCGCCGTCGCGGTTTCGCACAGCACCACGCCGATGCCCTGAGTGCCTTCGAGCACCTTGATCACCAGCGGTGCGCCGTTGACCATGGCGATCAGGTCGGGGATGTCGTCCGGCGAGTGTGCAAAACCGGTGACCGGCAGACCGATGCCGCGCCGCGACAGCAGCTGCAGGGAACGCAATTTGTCCCGCGAGCGGGCAATGGCCACCGACTCGTTGAGCGGGAACACGCCCATCATTTCGAACTGACGCAACACCGCGCAGCCGTAGAACGTCACCGACGCGCCGATCCGCGGGATCACCGCGTCGAAACCTTCCAGCGGTTTGCCGCGGTAATGGATCTGCGGCTTGTGGCTGGCAATGTTCATGTAGGCGCGCAAGGTGTCGATCACCACCATTTCATGCCCGCGCTCGATTCCGGCTTCGACCAGACGGCGGGTGGAATACAGACGCGGATTACGCGACAGCACAGCGATCTTCATGCAACACCTGTGGAGGAGGTAGATACCGGGAACACCGGCTTGTCTTGTACATACTTGATGCCCGGATTGACCACCAACTGGCCATCGATCAGGGCTTTGGAACCGAGCAACAGGCGATAGCGCATGGACTTGCGGCAGGCCAGGGTGAACTCCACCGGCCAGACCCGATCGCCCAGGGCCAGCGTGGTGCTGATCACATAGCGCACTTGCGCATGGCCGTTGGAGCTCTTGATGGTTTTGCGCGTGACCAGCGGCGCTTCGCAGCGCCGGTGACGCAACTGCACCACCGTGCCGAGATGCGCAGTGAAGCGCACCCATTTCTCGCCGTCGCGTTCGAACGGTTCGATATCGGTGGCGTGCAGGCTGGAGGTGCTGGCGCCGGTGTCGATTTTTGCGCGCAGGCCCGCGACTCCCAGGCCCGGGAGCGCCACCCACTCGCGCAGACCGACAACGGTCAAATGATCAAATGTCTTCAAAGAAAAAAACCAAGGGTTAACGCTTCCAGGCCTCGTCCGGCACCTGGGCCAACGCTTTGAATGCGGGTCTGGCGAACCAGTAGCCCTGCATCAGAAATATTCCACAGTCCGCGAGGAAATCCCGTTCCCCGGCGCTTTCTATGCCTTCGGCAATGACTGTAACGTCCAACTCCGCACACATTGTGACAATCCCCCGCACGATCACCTGACGGACACGGTCCTGGTCAACATCGCGGATCAGCGCCATGTCGAGTTTGATCAGGTCCGGTTGGAAATCAGCCAGCAGATTGAGCCCCGAATAACCGGCACCGAAATCGTCGATGGCGGTCTTGAAGCCGAATTCGCGGTATTCACGCAGAATATTGGTCAAATGGCGATAATTATCTACGTGCTCGATTTCCAGGGTTTCGAAAATCAGTCGGTCGATCGGAAAGTTGTGTTTGCGTGCGGCCTCCAGTGTGCTGCGAATGCATAGCTCTGGACGGTAGACGGCGTTGGGCAAAAAGTTGATCGACAAGTGTGTCTGCATATTAAGGCTCGCCGCGCCTTCGATGGCGCGGGTCCGGCAGAGCTGGTCGAAACGGTAGCGGTTGTCTTCTGTAACCTGATTTAACACCGACAGTGCACCTTCCCCGGCCACGCCTCTTACCAGCGCTTCGTGGGCAAACACCGATTCATCGCGCAGGTCGACAATCGGCTGGTAGGCGAAGGCAAAATCGAAGTCCAGCGGCTCGCTCTGCTGGCAGCCCTGGCAACCGCCCTTGGGTGAGGTCAACGAAGTTGGAAATTTAGTCACGCGGTCACTCCAGGCCGGTCAGGCGGCGAAGATCACAGTCTATCTGGAGGGCCGAGTTCTTGCGCCCGACAGAAACGGTAGTACAGTTCCGACTACTGGCTGAGCGAGGAATTCATATGGGACAGAAGCAGGAGGAGGACGACAAGGTCCGTCTCGATAAATGGCTATGGGCAGCGCGTTTCTACAAGACCCGTGCATTGGCCAAAGCCGCCATTGAAAGTGGCAAGGTGCATTGCCGTGGCGAGCGCTGCAAACCGGGCAAGGAGCCGCGCATCGGTGATGAGTTCGAGATTCGTACCGGCTTCGAAGTGCGCACGGTGAGGGTCGAAGCATTGTCGATCGTGCGTCGTGGCGCACCCGAGGCGCAGACCTTGTACGCGGAGACCGAAGCGAGTGTCGCCAAGCGTGAGGCGGCTGCGGCGATGCGCAAGGCGGGCTCGTTGGGCGTGAGCACCGATGGCAAACCGAGCAAGAAGCAGCGGCGGGATCTGTTCAAGTTTCGCGGTAGCAGCAACGAAGATTGAAACATTGTGCCGGCCTCTTCGCGAGCAGGCTCGCTGCCACATTTGATCGAGGTCGTCTGTGGCAGCGAGCCTGCTCGCGAATCGAGTACGACGCGGTATCAGGCGCTACGCACCACACTCATCCGCGACAGCATCGGCAGCTTGCCCAACAGCGCGAAAACCGGCGCGGTCAGCTTCAACCAGAAGTTCGACGCGTGATAGGCAAACGGTGTGTAGTAACCCCAGCCCAACGCCCACACCGCCAGCAGCACGCCGCCGATGTAATCGTCCTGACCCCAATGCGCGCCGGCCACCAGACGCGGCAGCATGAACAACACGGCCAGACCCCATACTGTTAGAAATTGTCCGACGGTGCGGCTGAACACGCCCATGAACAACGCCCAGATCAACAACACTGAGGCATGATCACCGGGGAAACTCTGGCCGGAACGGTCCTTCAGCTCCCAGGTTTTTTCCAGATGCGGAAAGTAATCGCTGATGTGCACGGCGCCCTCAAGCACCATTGACGGGCTGCTGTGCTGCCAGCCCATGTGATCGGCGAATTTGGAAAACAGCGCGCGGATCACCACCATCAGCAGCAGGATCGAGAAAAAACCGAAGAACGCGCGACGCACGTCGATCGCCCTGAAGACCCAGTCGCCCTTGATCAGCAGCGTCAGCAGAATCAGTCCGACGACGATGTCGAACGGGCGCAGACTTGCAATTGCCCAAATGTGGAGCCATATCGGGTTGCTGGCCAGCGGTGCATTCAGCGAGCGGAACAGCCACTCGTCGAAAATCACACACAGCATCTGGCCGGTAGGCCATAACCAGAAAGCCAGCAGCGCCAACGGCACTACGTTACACAGAACCAGCCGGCCGAGGTTCCACCTTGATTGGAACAAACCCGGATTGTTCATAAAATGCCTCCCATGGCGAAAAAGCGCCGGCACCAAAAAAAGTGCCAGCAAGCGCAAATTTTCACGTTTTGTAATCATTTTGTCATCACATTCAGATACCCAGACCTATGACCGACCTAGCGGATACCGATTTCACTCAACGCTTCATCTTCGATGACAGCGACACTCGCGGCGAACTGGTAGCGCTGGAGCGCAGCTACGCTGAAGTCCTCGCCAAACACCCGTACCCGGAACCTGTCGCGCAGTTGCTCGGCGAACTGATGGCGGCCGCTTCGTTGCTGGTCGGCACGCTCAAGTTCGATGGCTTGCTGATTTTGCAGGCACGCTCGGAAGGGCCGATTTCGCTGCTGATGATCGAGTGCTCCAGCGAGCGTGAGATCCGTGGTCTGGCGCGTTACAACGCCGAGCAGATCGCCGCAGACGCCACCCTCAGCGATCTGATGCCGGACGGCGTTCTGGCCCTCACCGTCGACCCGACTGTTGGCCAGCGCTATCAGGGCATTGTCGATCTCGACGGCGAAACACTGTCGGACTGTTTCACCAACTATTTCGTCATGTCGCAGCAGGTTGGCACGCGCTTCAAACTGTTCGCCGACGGTCGTCGTGCCCGCGGCATGCTGCTGCAACAACTCCCCGCCGATCGCTTGAAAGACGAAGAGGATCGCGCCGCCAGCTGGCAGCATCTCACCGCGTTGGCCAGCACTTTGAGCGCCGATGAGCTGCTGAGCCTGGACAACGAAACCGTCCTGCATCGCCTGTACCACGAAGAACAAGTGCGCCTGTTTGATGTGCAGCATCTGCGCTTCAGTTGCAGCTGCTCGCGGGAACGCTCCGGCAATGCGCTGGTCAGTCTTGGGCTGGAAGATGCGCTGGCGCTGGCCGCCGAGCAGGGCGGCAAAGTCGAGATCGATTGCCAGTTCTGCAATCAGCAGTACCTGTTCGACGCGGCCGATATTGCTCAATTGTTCGCTGGCGCGGGCGTCGATACGCCGTCAGATACCCGTCACTAAAACGGTTCAGCGCAGGTAAATTCACTGCGGAATGACGGAATATCGCCGTTGCGACGGGAGGACCCTACTCTTTTTGGGCTTTTCTGGCATAATCCGGCCCACTTTTTTCGCGGTAGTAGTGCGCGACTTTCTACTACAAAACGTTTGGAGCACACTCGGCCACTGGCCGACGGGGAACCTCATGACGCAAGCCAATAACGCCGTGTACACCGATCTGAGTGTTGATGATCTGGTAAAAGAAGCCCTGAATCGCGGTGAAGGCGAGCTTGCCGATACCGGCGCTCTGGTTGTTCGCACCGGTCACCGCACCGGCCGTTCGCCAGTCGACCGTTTCATCGTTGAAGAGCCTTCCACCCAGGCTGCTATCGCCTGGGGCCCGATCAACCGCAAGTTCCCGGCCGACAAGTTCGATGCCCTGTGGGCTCGCGTCGAGGCCTTCAACAACGCGCAAGAGCACTTCGTTTCCCACGTGCATGTAGGCGCGGCGGAAGATCACTACCTGGCCGTGAAAATGACCACGCAGACTGCCTGGCAGAACCTGTTCGGTCGTTGCCTGTTCATCAACCCGGCCCAGTACAACCCGGCTGGCCGTGAAGAATGGCAAGTGCTCAACGTCGCCAACTTCGAGTGCGTGCCTGAGCGTGACGGCACCAACTCCGATGGTTGCGTGATCATCAACTTCGCGCAGAAGAAAGTGCTGATCGCCGGCATGCGTTACGCCGGCGAGATGAAGAAAGCCATGTTCTCGGTGCAGAACTTCCTGCTGCCGGCCGCTGACGTGCTGCCAATGCACTGCGCTGCCAACATCGGCGAAGACGGCGACGTGACCCTGTTCTTCGGTCTGTCGGGCACCGGTAAAACCACCCTGTCGGCTGACGAAAGCCGTTACCTGATCGGTGACGACGAACACGGCTGGGGCGAAGGCGTGGTGTTCAACATCGAAGGCGGTTGCTATGCCAAGTGCATCGACCTCTCCGAGAAGAACGAGCCGGTCATCTGGAAAGCCATCAAGCACGGTGCGGTGCTGGAGAACGTCGTTATCGACGACGCCAAGCACGCCGACTACGCCGATGTCAGCCTGACCCAGAACAGCCGCGCCGCCTACCCGCTGGAGCACGTTGCCAAGCGTTCCGAGAAGAACCTGGGTGGCGAGCCAAACGCGGTGATCTTCCTGACCTGCGACCTGACCGGCGTACTGCCGCCAGTGTCGATCCTCAACGAAGAACAAGCGGCCTACCACTTCCTGTCCGGCTACACCGCACTGGTGGGCTCGACTGAAATGGGTTCGGGCAGCGGCATCAAGTCGACCTTCTCCACCTGCTTCGGCGCACCGTTCTTCCCGCGTCCGGCTGGTGAGTACGCAGAACTGCTGATCAAGCGCATCCGCGGCTTCGGCTCCAAGGTCTACCTGGTCAATACCGGCTGGACCGGCGGCGGCTACGGCGTCGGCCAACGCTTCAACATCCCGACCACCCGCGCGGTGATCGCAGCGATCCAGAGCGGCGCGCTGATCGGTGCAGCCACCGAACACCTCGACACCATCAACCTCGACGTGCCTCTGGCGGTCCCGGGCGTCGACACCAACCTGCTAAACCCACGCAACACCTGGGCTGACAAGGCGGCGTACGACGAAGCCGCGAAAGCACTGGCCGGTCTGTTCATCGAGAACTTCAAGAAGTTCGAAGTGAGCGACGCGATCAAGGCGGCTGGGCCGAAATTGTAAGTAGTGGTTTGCAGTGAATAAAAAACCGCCCTTTGGGGCGGTTTTTTCATGGGCGAAGATTTGGGTAAGCTCATCTCAACGGCGGTTCGTCACTTGCCGTGTAGCAGTAATCGTTCATTTTTGGCGTGATACGGCCAGAGTAATGCCACTTAACATTCCTGCAAAATGATCCTCTAGCTAAGGCCATTGCCGCCGTGCATGCATGACACGCAGCACTTCCACCCGGTCTTTTTTGATTGCGTAGACGATGACGTAGTTGGCGGCCGCAACGATTTCACGTGTTCCGTGGACCCTGCCCTTTCGGTACAAGGTTGGGCGCTGTCTTGCTATTTCCCCTTTTGATTCGAACATTTCATCGAGATCCGCAGCAGCGTCTGGGTTGTCCTGACCGATTCGATCCATTATCCGGTCTCGGTCAGCAAGCGCTTCCGGGCGCCAGACCAACCTCATCAGCGCCCTCGTTGACGCAGGGCATCACGCTTGGCGGCGAATATTCGGCGAGCTTCTTCATCGCTGATACTTGGCCTTGGATCATCGATGCTGATCTGCACCTGTCGCTTGAACCATTCCTCATAAGCGGCCGCTTCATGGGCTTGTTTCAACGCTTCAGAGCGATCAGGCCTGGCGTAGGTTTTCAGTTGCAGCGGGTCATAACCGGAGGCATCCACGTTAAATTGGCTGATGCCCAAGCCCTGCAGGTAGGCCACCAGCGTCTCCAGCCTCTTGAACAGGCGCACCTGACCACTGCGTTGTGCTGTCAGCGCGCATTTGCGGCTACCTTGCCGAATCTCGACCGACCAGCCTCCCGGTTTCGCGACGATGATTGTGCCGCTCACAGAACCGTTTTCGACCAAGCGAAGGAGGGCGCTGTGGTCGATGTTTTCAGTGCTGGCCATAAATGCGAGCCCTTCGCTGAGTAATGGCTCCCATCGTACGCAATCAATAGTAGTTTGCAAAATTTGACTCCTGATGCTGGATACGCCGTGTGCAGCGATGATGTTTCGTTTGTTGCTGGGCCGGGGCTTTCGGACTTGCAGCAGGTCGCAGCCGTCCTGTGTCAGCGGATACAGAGCGTAGGTGATGTGGGTGTCACTGACCAAAGCAGCGACACCCACGACTATAGGTTCGCACCACCGCCTCGCGATAGCCGACAAGGCATCGCGTGAAGTAGGAATGGGACGAACAAAGCGCCAGACGTTGCTACCGATTCTTCAACGCCTTTCAACGCAGATGCTGGTAACCGGAAATATCCAGCAGGCTTGTGGTCAGTCCGGTTGCAGGGCGGTAGATCGTGCCTTTGACTGCTGAAAACGGCAAGCCTTTGCTGCCCAGCGAGACATAGCGCTCGCCTTTGTCCAGTTCGGTGAAATAGGTGTAGGACTGGCTGTGCATCTTCTTGTAGCGGGCTTCGTCGCTGACGATGGCGCCGGTGAGGCGGCGCAGGTCGGTATCGTTCAGGTTGAGAGTTTTGCTCAGTGGCGCGCCCCAGCGCTTGAGGCAGGTCTCGGCGAGATGGCGAACGATGCGGCCGGGCTCGATCAGCGCGTTGAGGTCGCTGCTGCTACTCGGCTCGCCGCCGAGCGCCGTGGCGTTGCCAGCAAGGGTGGCGTGGCGACCAGCCATTGGATAGATCGAAGTCCTGGTGCCGGTAGCGGTTTGCGGGATCACGCAGCTGAAGCCTTTTGAGCGCTCGTCGCGGGCATAGAAGGCGATGTATTCCTTGACGTTGGATTCGAGTTTGACGCGGTTTTCCTGGAAGTTGCCAATTCCCGGGACTGGATCAATCGCAAAGATATTCACCGGAATATGTTTGAGCGCAGCGTCCCTGGACATTGCATTGGCAAGCATATGGCAACTGATACCACCCCGGCTCCAGCCGAGCAGATTGACACGCGTCGGAATAATGCCGTCCTTGCGGAAAGTCTTGATGATCTGTTCCTGCAACTTCTGTTGCGTGATACTTCGGTCGCCATAGTTATACTGGCGCCAGAACCAGGAGCCTTCCTCTTTTACATCTTCAATAGGAATACCTGCCGCTTTCAGACGGTTATATTCTGCCTCGGTAAGTTGTTTACGCTGCCAATCGCATTTGCCTTTGATGATATTCAACGCGTGCTGCACGTTTTCATCCCAGCCTTTGCCGAACAGCGTGCCGGACAAGCCGTATTCAGACGTCTTGGTGAACAGGTCGTCGGCTTGCAGATTGCCGCTGCCAGGGCCGTCGACGACGATCCACTCGGCAAATTCGCGTCCGCTGTGGTGTGCAGCGAGCGTAGAAACGATTTCGCCGTCCCAGAAGCTTTTATGGTTTTCGTCAAACTTGTTGGAGCCGGTGCCGCAGAAAAAGATTGTTAAAGTTGTCATTTCGTTGCTCTTGCTTATGAATAAGAGCGGTCAAGTTAGTTTGAAGTGTTTTCATAAATAAAGGGTGCTGTTGTGTCTGCGTTTGTAATTTTTAAGTTTGTTATATATATGTAGCTTGGTTTTTCGAAAGTTTGTCGAGACGCTTCGATTGTTACACGCTTGGTTTTCGCTTCCCATGTATCATTCAGTATCGATTCAACCCCGACCTTTTCTCGACTCGCTGCAATCGCCCGCTAGGCTTTGGGCATGGCAGCAGTCAAAGGAGTGACAGTAAATGCACCACACCCTGGAACAGGTTTTTGGTTATCCACAGTTTCGCCCCGGTCAGGAGGCCGCTGTCAGCGCGGTGCTGGCGGGGCGCTCCGCGGCGGCAATCTTTCCCACCGGCTCCGGCAAATCGCTTTGCTATCAGCTACCGGCGCTTTTACTGCCACACCTGACATTGGTGGTTTCGCCGTTGCTGGCGTTGATGCAGGATCAATTGGCCTTCCTCAAGCGCCACGGCATTTCGGCGGGCAGTATCGATTCGGCGCAGAGCCGCGAGGATGCCAACGACGTCATGGCCCGTGCGCGTTCAGGGGAATTGAAGATTCTGATGATCTCCGTCGAACGCCTGAAAAATGAGCGCTTCCGCAATTTTCTGCAGCAGGTGCCGATCTCCTTGCTGGTAGTCGACGAGGCGCACTGCATTTCCGAATGGGGCCACAACTTTCGGCCGGACTACCTGAAACTGCCGGACTACCAACGTCAGTTCAACATCCCGCAGGCCTTGCTGCTCACCGCCACGGCGACACCAAAAGTCATAGCCGACATGCAGGCCAAATTCGCCATCGCCCCGGCAGATGTGGTGACCACCGGATTTTACCGGCCTAACCTCAACCTGCTGGTCGAGCCTGTACCCGGTCAGGACAAACGCCGGCGTCTGGTCGAATGGATGGCCGAGCGTCCTGGGCAGCCGAGCATTGTCTACGTGACGTTGCAGAAGACCGCCGAGCATATCGCCGAGCATCTTCAACGCAACGGAATCCAGGCCGAGGCATACCACGCGGGTTTGCCCCACGATCAGCGTGAAGACATTCAACGCCGCTTCATGGCCGGGCAGTCCAACTGCATTGTCGCCACCATTGCCTTCGGGATGGGCATCGACAAGAGCGACATCCGCAACGTGGTGCATTTCGATCTGCCCAAATCCATCGAAAACTACAGTCAGGAAATCGGCCGTGCCGGACGCGACGGACAACCCTCGGACTGCCTGGTATTGGCCAATCGCGACAGCCTCAATGTGCTGGAAAACTTCGTCTACGGTGATACGCCCGAACGCGACGGGATTCATTATGTGCTCGAAGAGCTCAAAGCCTCAGTGCCGGACGGACAATGGGAGTTTTTGCTCGGGCCATTGGCGGATCAGAGCAACATTCGCTCGTTGCCGTTGAAGACTTTGCTGGTGCAGCTGGAACTGCGGGGCCTGATCGCGCCGCGCTACGCTTATTACGCGGAATACCGCTTCAAATATCTGCTTGAGCCTGAAGCATTGCTCCAGCGCTTCGAAGGCGAGCGCAGGGATTTCGTTGCGGCGATCATCAGAACGTCCACGCGAGCACGCACCTGGGCCACAGTAGATTTCGAGGCGATGTATTCGCAGTATTCCGCCGAGCGCAATCGCGTAGTGACAGCGCTTGATTACTTCCAGGAAAAAGGCTGGGTCGAGCTTGAAAGCAAGCAAATGACCGAGGTTTACAGCCTGCTGCAAAGTGATTTTGCCAGCGACGCCCTGAGCGCTGAGCTCCACGAGTATTTCACTCGCCATGAACGGACTGAGGTGGCGCGGATTCACGCCATGCTTGAGGTGTTCGCCACCGAACGCTGTCTGGGTTATCGCCTGGCCGAGTATTTCGGTGATCACAATGCCCCTGAACATTGCGGCCATTGTTCGGTATGTCACGGCCGGGTTGCGCGGTTGCCTGAGCCGCCAGCGTTGCCGCCGCTTGTGGATAAAAACTTCGCGCAATTGTGCGGTGAACTTATCCACAGGCATGAGCAGCACACAGGCATGCTTCCGACGGCCGAGCGCCTGACGCGGTTCCTCTGCGGAATCAGCGTGCCGTTGTTCACCAAACTCAAGGCGCGGGCGATACCGGGTTTTGCTGCGTTGGAAGAGTATCCCTACGCAGAGGTCCGCGAGTGGGCGGACAGTCACTTGCTCGATTGAGCAGAGAGTCTGTGGGCGCTGCATCCATCCGCTGAATGTCGATCATCACGCTAATAAACTTCAAAAAGCGTCTTGGCCTGACTAAGGTTGGAATCTGTCTTCGGGCAACTCACAAGAGAACAACATGAGCCAGACAAGCTTCGAGATTCAGCAGGCTGCCGTGATCGGCGCGGGCACCATGGGCCGTGGCATCGTCATGTGCCTGGCCAATGCCGGGGTGAACGTGCAATGGGTGGATAACAATCCACAGATGCTTGAGCAGGCGCTGACTACGGTCGCCGAAACTTATGCACACAACGTGCGCCAGGGCCGCATTGATCAGGCCGAGGCGGATGCGCGAATTGCTCGTATATCTGCGGCGGCGGATTACGCGGCGATTCGCAACGTCGATCTGATGATCGAAGCGGTGTACGAGAACCTCGAACTGAAGCAGAAGATTTTTCGCGAGCTGGATGGCCTGCTCAAGCCTGAGGCCCTGCTGGCGAGCAACACCTCGGCGCTGGACATCGACGCCATCGCAGCTGCGACCCGGCGCCCGGCACAGGTGCTGGGTCTGCACTTCTTCAGCCCGGCGCACATCATGAAACTGCTGGAAATCGTTCGCGGTGCGCAGACCTCGCCAGCGGCGCTGGAGGCCGCGCTGGCACTCGGCAAGCGCATGGGCAAGGTCAGCGTAGTGTCGGGCAACTGCCACGGTTTTATCGGCAACCGCATGCTGCATCCGTATGTACTCGAAGCGCGCAAGATGCTCCTCGAAGGTGCTTATCCACAGCAGGTGGATGCCTCGCTGCAAGGTTTCGGCTTCGCCATGGGGCCGTTTCGCATGTACGACGTGGTCGGCATCGATCTGGAATGGCGTGCTCGGCAGCTAGCTGGCAAGGGGCAGGATGCGCCCGAGGTTCAGGTGGATAACCGCCTGTGTGAGATGGGTCGGTTCGGGCAGAAGTCCGGCAACGGCTACTACCACTATGAGCCGGGCAGTCGCCAGGCCGAGCATGATCCCGAAGTGGATGCACTGGTGCTGCGGGTCAGCGAAGAGCTGGGTTTCCAGCGTCGCGACATCGGTCCTGAAGAAATCCTTGAGCGCTGTTTGCTGGCGCTGATCAACGAAGGCGCGAAGATTCTGCAGGAAGGCATTGCCGGCTCGGCCCATGA
This sequence comes from Pseudomonas sp. Sample_23, assembly GCF_004307595.1. NCBI lineage: Bacteria > Pseudomonadati > Pseudomonadota > Gammaproteobacteria > Pseudomonadales > Pseudomonadaceae > Pseudomonas > Pseudomonas sp. Sample_23. The sequence goes on along the minus strand of NZ_RCNX01000083.1, from coordinate 455,674 downwards.
CATCGATCTGGTGTACTTGAACGGCTATGGTTTTGCAGCGGATAAGGGTGGACCGATGGCCTGGGCGGATCAGCAAGGGCTGGCGGATATTCATCAGCGCTTGCTGGCACTGGAGACGCGCCAGGGCGATCAGTGGAAGCCGGCGCGGCTGATTGGCGAACTGGCGGCGCAGGGCAAGGGGTTTGCTCACGCATAGTGTTACGGCGAAAATCTATCCCCTCACCCCAGCCCTCTCCCCCAAGGGGAGAGGGGGAAAGGGAGCCGATCTTCGTGATTTTCGAATGTGAGCTCGACTCGACAGTTCAGGTCGGTGTATTTCGAGAGAACACATCGGTCAGTCCCCTCTACCTCTGGGAGAGGGCTAGGGTGAGGGCAAGCGCCCTCACTGAAAAACAAGAGAACCAGCACAACCATGTCCACCCCTCAGCGCATCGACTACCCCCACTTCCAGCCCATCACCACACGCTGGCACGACAACGACGCCTACGGTCACGTCAACAACGTTACCTACTACAGCTTCTTCGATACGGCGGTGAACACTTATCTGATTCAGGTCGGTGGCCTGGATATTCATGACGGCGAAGTGGTGGGATTCGTGGTCAGTTCCGCCTGCGATTACTTTGCCTCGATCGCTTTTCCCGATCTGATCGAGATCGGACTGCGGGTCGGCAAGCTGGGCAACAGTTCGGTGCAATACGAACTGGCTGTGTTCAAGGTTGGCGAAAGCGAGGCGTGTGCGGCGGGGCGGTTCGTGCATGTGTTCGTCGATCGGGCGAGCAATCAGCCGGTGCCGATTCCGGCAGGTTTGCGTGGGGCGCTGGAGCGGCTGGTGGTCTAGACGCGCAAAAAAAATCGCAGCTAAAAAGCTGCGATTTTTTGTTCAAGCCTTCGCCTTAGTGGTGGCGATAGTACTTGTGATGCTTGCGGTGGCCGTAGGCATGGCCGCGACCTGGATGACCACGGTCGCGGTAGTAGCGACCGTCATCATGGCGACGGTCGTAGCGACGATCATCATCGTCGCTCTTGTTGCCCATATAGTTACCCAGCGCGCCACCTGCACCGCCACCAGCGGCGGAGCCGATCAGGCTGCCGGTGGTGCCGCCGAGACTGCGGCCGACGACGTTACCGCCGGCTGCACCCAGTGCACCACCAATGGCTGCTTCGCCACGGCTGCGCTTGTCTGCGCCGACCGCACTACCACCCGCGCCGCCCAGGGCTGCGCCGATGGTGGAACCTGTATTGCCGCCTAACGATTGACCGACGACCGAGCCAAGAACCCCGCCCAATGCGCCGCCCACACCTGCTTCGGTGGTGCCTCCGGCAGAAGCGAAGCCACTGACCAGGCCAAGGGACAACAAGAGAATCGAGGAGAACTTCATAGAGGATGAGCCTCAAAGGGATGACGGCGCCGATCCTGAGGCTCTGCAATGGGCGTGACAATCAAAATCCGACGAATAACACGACTTGTATACAATAATGCAAGTTACTGTTTTTTCACCGGAACTTAACCGATTTTCGCCGGTCTTTAGCTACTTCGGACAGGCCGTTTTCATGCAGAAACGGCCTTTTTTGTGAGCGGTCGAAAATCTTTGCCACGGCAGATCTGTTGAAAGATCGATGGCTTTCGCGAGCAGGCTCGCTCCCACATTTGAAATGCATTCCAACTGTGGGAGCGAGCCTGCTCGCGAAGGGGCCGGATCTGGCTCCGCGGTTAAGCGGATTTAGCCATGATCAACCCAGTCTCACTCGCCGCTTCCAGCCGGATCGCAATGAACTTCGACGTCGGCGTGTGGCTGCCATCCCCCGTACTTTCCAGCGGCACCAGCGGATTGACCTCCGGATAGTACGCCGCCGCCTGCCCCGCAGGAATATCGAACGCCAACAATGTAAAACCTTTCACCCGGCGCTCGCGACCATCGTCCCAGATCGACACGATGTCGGCCTTCTGTCCCGGACGGAAGCCCAGGCGAATGATGTCGGCCTCGTTGGCGAACAGCACGTCACGCTGGCCCTTCACGCCACGGTAGCGGTCGTCGAGACCATAGATCGTCGTGTTGTACTGATCGTGGGAGCGCATCGATTGCAGGATCAGATCCGGCACCTGGCCGGTGGCGCGGGTGCGTTCGTGGACCAGATCTTTCGGCAACTGATTGGCGCGGAAGTTGGCGCGGCCTGACGGCGTGTTCCACTTGCGGGCGCCAGCCGAGTTGCCCAGATAGAAGCCGCCCGGGTTTTTGATCTTGTCGTTGAAGTCTTTGAAACTCGGGATGGTGTCGGCGATCAGTTCGCGAATGCGCCCGTAATCGGCTACCAGCCAGTTCCAGTCCACCGGTTGGCTACCCAACGTCGCGGCAGCGATGCCGGCGATGATCGACGGCTCCGAGCGCATCTGGTTCGACAGCGGCTGCAACTGGCCGTTGGACGCGTGGACCATGCTGAACGAGTCTTCCACGGTCACCGCTTGCGGGCCTTCGGTCTGGATGTCGATGTCGGTGCGGCCCAGGCACGGCAGGATCAACGCGTCTTTGCCGTGAGCGAGGTGGCTGCGGTTGAGCTTGGTGCTGATCTGCACGGTCAGGTCACAATTGCGCAGCGCTTCGAAGGTGCGCGAGCTGTCCGGCGTGGCCTGGGCAAAGTTGCCGCCCAAGCCGATGAACACCTTGGCGCGACCTTCGGCCATCGCATGAATCGCCTCGACCACGTTGTGGCCATTGTGGCGCGGCACCTTGAACTGGAAGCGACGCTCCAGCGAGTCGAGGAACGCCACCGGTGGACGCTCGTTGATGCCCATGGTGCGGTCGCCCTGCACGTTGCTGTGACCACGCACCGGGCACAGACCGGCGCCAGGTTTGCCGATATTGCCGCGCAGCAGCATCAGGTTGGCGATTTCCTGAATGGTCGGCACCGAATGACGATGCTGGGTGATGCCCATGGCCCAGCACATGATCACGTTCTTGCCTTTGGCGTACATGCGCGCGGCTTGCTCGATCTCGACCAGGGTCAGCCCCGATTGCTCGACGATCTGTTCCCACGAGGTGTCGTCGACAGTGGCGAGGTACTCCAGCACGTTGGCGCTGTGGGCATTGAGGAAATCATGGTCGAACACCGCCGGCTCGCCTGCCTTCTGCGCATCGCGTTCCCATTGCAGGAGGAACTTGGCCATGCCGCGCAGCACCGCCATGTCGCCGCCGAGTGCCGGGCGGAAGTACGCGGTGTTGGTCGGCTTGTCGCCGTTGGTGAGCATTTCGATCGGGTGCTGGGGATGCTGGAAACGCTCCAGACCGCGCTCTTTCAGCGGATTGATGCACACCACCTGAGCGCCGCGTTTCACCGCTTCACGCAACGGTTCGAGCATGCGCGGATGGTTGGTGCCGGGGTTCTGGCCCCAGACGAAAATCGCGTCGGCGTGTTCGAAGTCGTCGAAGGTCACCGTGCCTTTGCCGACCCCGACACTCTGCGCCAACGCCACGCCGCTGGCCTCGTGGCACATGTTCGAGCAGTCAGGGAAATTGTTGGTGCCGTAAGCCCGCACGAACAGCTGATACAGATACGCCGCTTCGTTGCTGGCGCGACCCGAGGTGTAGAACTCGGCCTGATCCGGGCTTGGCAGATTGCGCAGGTGCTTGCCGATCAGAGCGAAGGCATCTTCCCAACTGATCGGCTTGTAGCGATCGGACTCGGCGTCGTAGACCATCGGCTCGGTCAGGCGACCCTGATATTCCAGCCAGTAATCGCTTTGTTCCAGCAGGGAAGTGACGCTGTGCTTGGCGAAGAACTTCGCATCGACGCGACGCTTGGTTGCTTCCCAGTTCACCGCTTTGGCGCCGTTCTCGCAAAACTTGACCATGCCGCTTTCCGGCGAATCACCCCAGGCGCAACCCGGGCAGTCGAAACCGCCGTTCTGGTTGGTCTTGAGCATCATGCGCAGGTTTTTCAGGGCGTTGTCGCTGGTCAGCCACGCCTGGGCCACACTGATCAGGGCGCCCCAGCCGCCAGCGGCACCTTTGTAAGGCTTGTAGCGCGGGACAGGTTTCTGGTCGGCTTGATGATGTTGGCTCACGCTTGATTCTCCATCGCGGGGCTGTACACCCGCGGCGCACTTTTCTGCGGCAGGTGGATGAGATTGAGGTTGTGGCGCCGGGCCCATTGCACGGCCAGGCCGGTGGGTGCCGACAGGCTGACCAGGGTCTGGATGCCGGCACGCAAGACTTTCTGGATCAATTCGAGGCTGCAACGGCTGGTGACAATCGCCAGGCCGCCTTCGGTAGAAATCTTCTGGCGGATCAACCCGCCGATCAGCTTGTCGAGGGCGTTATGGCGGCCGATGTCTTCACGACCGAGCAGCAATTCACCGCTGGCATTCATGAACACCGCAGCATGCACCGCGCCGCAATGCTGGCCGAGCGGCTGGAAGGCGCCGATGCGCTGGCGCAAACCGTCGAGCCATTCGATCGGTGGCAAGGCTGCGCCCGGCAACACTTTGAGCTCAGGCAGCGCCTGTTCGACGGCTTCGACGCCGCACAGTCCGCAGCCACTGGTGCCGGCCAACTGCCGACGCTGCTGTTTGAGGTTCCAGAATGCGCGATTGGCGATGGTCACTTGCGCGTATTGCGCCGAGCCTGCGCCTGTCAGTTGCAGATCGTAGATATCGCTGGCGTCTTCGATGATGCCGCTGCCGAGGCTGAAGCCGACAATGAAGTCTTCCAGATCGGTCGGGGTCACCAGCATCACCGCCTGGCTGATGCCGTTGTAGGCGATCGCCAACGCGACTTCCTCGGCCAGCGCGGTGCTGGCCGATGCCTCAAAGGGTAAATCGCTGTAGCTGTAGGTCTGGCTGGCGGCTGGCGCGGGCGTTTCAATTGCTGGCGCCGCGCAGGCTGGGCGCTTGGCGTTCATGGCATCACCGACGGTTTGATCTAGGTCAAGACTAGGCGCGGCAAGTTGTCGCGTCTAATCGCTATTACCGATCTACCGATAGATGCCGTCGATCAAGCGTCTTTTGACGATTTCTGATAAAGCGCGAAACAGGCTTCCGCCAGCGCTGAACGCGGCGCGCCACGGCGCATGATCAGGCCCAGCGGCGCGAGGGTGTGGGCATTTTCGATCGTTTGCAGACGCAGGTGATCAGCAAGGGTTTCCGCGCCGCCATCGAGCGGCATGATCGCGCAGCAAAAACCGCCGTGTACTGCTTGCAGCAGTTGATGCACGGCGTCGGTTTGCAGCAGCGGCTGCGGGGTCAGGCCGCGGCTGTGGAAGTTGTGGTCGATGGACTGGCGAAAGTGCATGCCGCTGGTGAGCATGCACAGCGGCAGTTCGATCAGCGATTCCCAGCTCAGGGGTTCTTCGCCGAAGTTGAACGAGCGCTCGTCATAGAGCAGGCCCATGCGCGTCTCGTTAAAGGCCAGCGAATCGAAGCGCTCGCTGTCCAGGCGCTCCAGATACGACACGCCAATGTCGATGCGGTTGTTCGCCAAGTGTTCGAGCACCTGCTCGGAGCTCAGCGACGACAGTTCGAAGCGCAGGTCCGGGTGCGCCGCATGCAGACGTTGCATCAGCGGCAACGGATCGAAGCTCGACAGCGGCACCACGCCCAGGCGCAGCGTACCGATCAGGTTGCCGCGACAGGCCGCCGCTTCTGCCTGCAAGCCGTCGTAAGCCGCCAGCACCGTGCGCGCCCACGCCAGCACGCGTTCGCCCGGTGCGGTGAAGCCTTCGAAGCGCTGGCCGCGATTGACCAATGGCAGGTCGAGTTCTTCTTCGAGGCTGCGCAAGCGCATCGACAGGGTCGGCTGGGTGATGTGGCAGCGCGCGGCGGCCTGGCCGAAATGGCGGGTTTCGTCGAGGGCGATGAGGAATTTCAGTTGCTTGATGTCCATCTTCGCTCCGGGCGGTTGGCGGGGTGTGGCGATTCTACCGCCTGCGGCGCGGCAGCGTCATTGGTCGGACCGGAACCGGGTTTGGCTAGGGTGGTCTAGGCTTGGACGACTGACCCTTTATTACATGGAGTGAATGCGATGAGCCTTTTGAGTTTTGTCAAAGAAGCCGGTGAGAAACTGCTTGATCTGTTGACTCCCGGAAACGCCAATGCCAGCGAGCAGTTGAAGGAACATATCAGCAAGGTCGGGCTGGGCAATCCCAACGTGCAGGCGACCGTGGATGGCGACAAGGTAACTGTCACCGGTGAGGTGGCGAGCCAGGAAGAGAAGGAAAAGATTCTGCTCGCGGTGGGCAACATTGCCGGAGTAGGCAGCGTGGATGATCAGATCACTGTTACCGGACCGGTCGTCGTGGCTGCCGAGTTTGTCGAGGTCAAGGCAGGTGACACGCTCAGTGCGATCTCCCTGCGCGTCTATGGCAATGCCAACCAGTACGAGAAGATTTTCGAAGCCAACAAACCGATGCTCAAGGATGTGAACAAGATTTATCCGGGGCAGAAGCTGCGCATTCCAAAATAACGCGATGCCCATGTAGGAGCTGCCGCAGGCTGCGATCTTTTGACTTTGACTTTAAACAAAGCAAATCAAAAGATCGCAGCCTGCGGCAGCTCCTACATGGATCAGAGCCCGGCAATGAGATCGCGGTAGTCTTCGACTGCGGCAAACTCCGCTGTGTCCTTCGGCCCTTTGCGGCTGTCCGGTTCTTTCACCGCCAGCAAGTGCGCCACGCCAAAATCCCGTGCACTGCGCAAGATCGGCAAGGTGTCATCGATAAACAGGCTGCGCGCCGGATCAAAACCGATGTCCGCCTGCAAGGCATCCCAGAACTGCGGGTTCTCCTTGGGATAACCATAGTCATGCGAGCTGATCAGCCGCTCGAAGTATGGTGCGAGTTCGATCCGTTCCAGTTTCAACGACAGCGAATCGCGGTGCGCATTGGTGATCATGATCACCCGTTTGCCGGCGCGTTTGATTGCATCGAGGAAGGTATCGGCATCGGCGCGCAGGGCGATCAAGTGGGCGGTTTCCTGTTTCAGTTCACGCACCGACAATTTCAGTTCCGCGCTCCAGAAATCCAGGCAGTACCACTGTAACTGGCCGGCGTGGCGCTCGAACAATGGCTGCAATTCCAGCTCGGCCATGGCCCGGCTGATGCCGTGCAGCTCGGCGTAGCGCTGGGGCAGGTGCTCGAGCCAGAAATGGTTGTCGAAGTGCAGATCCAGCAGCGTGCCGTCCATGTCGAGCAGGACGGTATCGATGTCGGACCACGGTAAAGAAGGCATGGCAACGTCTCGAACGGTGAAAAGATATCCGACGCAAACAATCGGGAAAGCCGCGTTATAGTAGCGCGTTCACGCCAAGGAGCTTTGCATGCGCCAGAAACCCACCGTACTCGCCCGCGAGATCGTCGCCACCAGTCGCCTGTTTCGCGTCGAAGAACTCAAGCTGCGATTTTCCAATGGCGTGGAGCGCACTTACGAGCGTCTGGTCGGCAAGGGCGCGGGTTATGGCGCGGTGATGATCGTCGCGATGCTTGATGCCGAACACGCAGTGTTGATCGAGGAATACTGCGGCGGCACCGACGAATACGAACTGTCTCTGCCCAAAGGCCTGATCGAGCCGGGCGAGGACGTGCTGGCGGCGGCCGAGCGGGAGCTCAAGGAAGAGGCCGGTTATGGCGCGCGTCAACTGGAGCATCTGACCGAGCTGTCGCTGTCGCCCGGTTACATGAGCCAGAAAATCCAAGTGGTGCTGGCCACCGACCTGTATGAAGAGCGGCTGGAAGGCGATGAGCCGGAGCCGATGCGGGTCGACAAGGTCAACCTGCGCGAACTGTCGGCGCTGGCGCAGAATCCGCAATTTTCCGAAGGCCGCGCCTTGGCGGCGCTGTATCTGACCCGCGACCTGCTGAGCCAGCGCGGGGTGTTCAGCTATGAGTGAGACGTCGATGAATTTTCCCCATCCGCTGATGGCACCTGTGGTTGCGCTGGCTTTACAGGCTGGCGAGGCGATTCTGCCGTTCTGGCGTGCAGGCGTCGAGGTCACGGCCAAGTCCGATGATTCGCCGGTCACGGCCGCCGATCTGGCTGCGCATCACCTTATCGTTGCCGGGCTGACGGCGCTGGATCCGAGCATTCCGGTGCTCTCGGAAGAGGACGCCGACATCCCGCAAAGCGTGCGCACCGGTTGGCAGCGCTGGTGGCTGGTGGATCCGCTGGACGGCACCAAGGAGTTCATCAGCGGTAGCGAGGAATTCACTGTGAACATCGCGCTGATCGAAAATGGCCGGGTGGTATTTGGCGTGGTGACGATGCCGACCAACGGTCGTTTTTACGTCGGCGGTGCCGGATTTGGAGCCTGGCGTGGCGACGAGGGCGGTACGCCGACGGCGATTCAGGTGCGCGATGTGCCTGCGCCGGGCGAGGCGTTTACCGTGGTGGCCAGCCGCCGACATTCAAGTCCCGAGCAAGAGCGTTTGCTGGCCGGGTTGAGCGCCAGTCTTGGTGAGCTGCAACTGGCCAATATCGGCAGTTCCTTGAAGTTCTGTCTATTGGCCGAAGGTGCTGCTGATTGCTATCCGCGACTGGCGCCGACTTCGCAGTGGGACACGGCGGCAGCGCAGGGCGTGCTGGAAGGCGCGGGGGGCGAGGTGCTGGATCTGAGCGGCGAGGCGTTCAGTTATCCGCCGCGAGAATCGCTGTTGAACGAGTTCTTTCTGGCGCTGCCGGCGAAGGCTGCGTGGCGCGCGCGGTTGTTGGAGTTGGCCCGAGGCTAACTGCCTGATCCGCAATTCCCCTCACCCAGCCCGCTCCCCCAGGAGAGGGAGCCGACCGAGTTGTCTGGCGCTATGCATTGTCCTGGAGAATCGAGTCGATTGTGGATTCGGCGAAGCAGTTCAGGTCGACGTAAATGTGTAGCATCCCCGTATCGGTTCCCTCTCCCTCGGGAGAGGGCTAGGGTGAGGGGCTGTTGATCTTCAACGGTGCAAAACGTACTGCCCGGTAAATCTCACCGCCTCGTCCTCGCTTCCCGCATTCAGGATCCGCGTATCCAGCGTCAGCCGCGCCCGCCCATATCGCCGATACATCGCCACGAACCGTTTCCAGACTGCCGCATCCGGCGCCGGGCAGATCGCCACGGCGTCACCCGTTACCGGCAGCGGATAGCTGATCTGTCCTTCCTGAATGACGATATGTCCGTCGGTAATCCCTTCTTCCTGCAAACGTAGATGCAACCAGCCCCAGCCGGCCAGCACCGCGCCGCAGTAGAGGCTGCCGCCAAACATGGTGCTCTTGTGATTGACGTTGGGCGCAAGTGGCAGGTGCAGGCTCAATTGCTGCTCACGCCACTCAAGCACTTTGAGGCCCATCTCGGCGGTTAGTGGAATGTCGTGATGCAGCACCGTTTGCAGGTATTCGCTTTCGCTGCTCATTCGTTGTCTTCCCCGTGGCTGCTGTCGCCGAAATTCAGACCGTGTTTGCGCAGCTTGTCATGCAGGGTCTTGCGCGGAATACCCAAGGCTTCGGCGAGGCTGCGCACCGAGCTGTGCGAGCGCGCCAGCTCGGCGGCGATCAGCGACTTCTCGAAGTTTTCCACTTGCTCGCTGAGGCCGCCGCTGACCACTTCCACAGGCGTGCCGCCGCTGCCATCAACGCTGTTGTCCAGTGCCAGCTCAAGCCCAAGGGCGAAGCGTTCGGCGGCATTTTGCAGTTCACGCACATTGCCCGGCCAGGTGTGGCGCAGCAGCAGGGCGCGGTGTGCCGGTTGCAGCTCGTGGGGCGGCAAGCCGTGGCGGGCGCTGGCTTCATCGGCGTAGTGCTGGAACAGCACCAGTGCGTCTTCGCCCCTTTCGCGCAGCGGCGGGATGCGCAGCGGCGCGACGTTGAGGCGGTAATACAAGTCGGCGCGGAAGCGACCCTGATCCGCCGCCTGACGCAGGTCCTCCTTGGTCGCGGCGATGACGCGGATGTCCAGCGGGATCAACTGATTGCCGCCCAGGCGTTCGACGACGCGCTCCTGCAGCATGCGCAGCAGCTTCACTTGCACGTCCATGCTCATGCTTTCGATTTCGTCGAGAAACAGCGTGCCGCCGTTGGCGAATTCGAATTTGCCGATGCGGCGTTTCTGCGCGCCGGTGAAAGCACCGGGCTCGTGACCGAACAGCTCGCTTTCCACCACCGATTCCGCCAGCGCGCCGGCATTGATCGCCACGAACGGGCCGTTGCGACGGCTCGACAAATCGTGCAGCGCGCGGGCCACCACCTCTTTGCCGGCACCGGTTTCGCCGAGGATCAGCACGTCAGCCTTGGTCGCCGCCAGCGCACCGATCTGCTCACGCAGACGCAGCATCGGCGTCGAATGGCCGACCAGTCGTGCGCTCAATTCGTTGCGGTCGCTCAAGGCCAGACGCAGGCTGCGGTTGTCCAGCACCAGCCGCCGTAGCGCGAGGGCGCGACGGACGCTGTCGAGCAGCGCGTCGCTGGCAAAGGGTTTTTCCAGAAAATCGTAAGCGCCGGCGCGCATCGCCTGCACTGCCAGCGGTACGTCGCCATGGCCGGTGATCAGCAGCACCGGCAACTCGGGATCCTGTGCATGCAACTCGCTCAACAGTTCGAGGCCGTCCATGCCCGGCATGCGGATGTCGCTGACCACCACCCCCGGCCAGTCACGCTCAAGCTGTGCCGCCAGCCCTTTGGCTTCGGACAGCGGCAGGATTTTCAGGCCGGCCAGGTCCAGGGTCTGGCCGAGGGCCTGGCGCAAGTGCGGATCGTCGTCGATCAACACTACCTGGATGCGATTGTCGATGGTCATGCACTTCGATCCTCGGACGGTTGCAGGCTGACTCCGGGCGCGCCGGCGCGCAGGCGCAGGGTAATCAGGGCACCGCCTTGCTTGTGGTTGGCGAACGACAGCTCGCCACCAAAGGCGCGCATCAGCGTTTCACAAATCGCCAGCCCCAGGCCCAGACCCTGGGTGCGGGTCTTGGTGGTGTAAAAGGGCTCGCTGGCGCGGCCAAGGGCTTCCATGCAGAACCCGGGGCCGTTGTCGCGAATGTACAGATTGACGCCGTCGGCGGTGGCTTCGGCACTCAGCCACAACTTGCGCGGCGGGCCTTTTTCGGTGAGCGCATCGAGGGCGTTGGCCAGCAGATTGCCCAGCACTTGGCGCAAACGGGTTTCGCCTGCCTCCACCCACAGCGTGGCGGCGGGCAAGTCGCGGATCAATTCGACTTCCATGCTGCGCCGACGTTTGGCCAGCAATGCCAGCGCATCGTCCAGCGCCGGTTGCAGGGCGACGCTTTCCGGTGCGTGGCGATCGCGCCGAGCGAAGGCACGCAGATGGGCGATGATCGAGGCCATGCGCCCGGTCAGTTCGCTGATCAGCTTGAGGTTGCCGCGCGCGTCCTCGGTGCGCTGATGATCGAGCAGCACTTCGGCGTTTTCCGCATAACTGCGAATCGCTGCCAGCGGTTGATTGAGTTCGTGACTGATGCTCGCCGACATGGTCCCCAGCGCCGACAATTTGCCCGCCTGGACCAGATCGTCCTGGGCGCGCACCAGCTCCTGCTGCGCCTGCTCACGCTCGAGCACTTCCTGCTTCAAACGCCGGTTGAGGCCCTCCAGATCGCTGGTACGTTCAGCCACCCGGCCTTCCAGTTCGCGGCGCGCCTTGGCCTCAAAGGCGATGCGCTCCAGGTAGTGCCGGCGACGTTGCATCATCAAACCCACCAGCAGCATCACCACCAACAGCGTGGCGCCGCCGATCGCGACCACCGTGCGCACCGGACGATCGATCAGCGTGCGCGGGGCGAGGATGCTCACGCTCCAGCCGGTCTCGGCGATGTCGTGGGTCTGCGTCAGCCAGGCGTCAGGGCTCAGGTTCAGCGGCCGGGGTTCACGGGTCGGGTAGGGCTGGATCGCGGTGATCGCGGCGCGCTCGGCATCGCTCAACTCGCGAGTGGAGCGGAAACGCCATTCCGGGCGCGACGTCAGGATGACCACGCCGTTATGGTCGGTCACCAGCAATTGTTCCGGGGTTTTGCCCCACAGGCTTTCGGTGTGGTCGAGGTCGACCTTGATCACCAGCACTCCGATGATTTTCTCGCCGTTGCGCACAGCAGCGGCGAAGAAGTAGCCGCGTTTGGCCGAAGTGGTGCCGAGGCCGAAGAAGCGTCCGAGGCGCCCGGCCATGGCTTCGCTGAAATACGGGCGGAAAGCGAAGTTGCGGCCGACGAAGCTGTCGCGTTTGTCCCAGTTCGACGCCGCCAGCGTCTGGCCGGATGTGTCCATCAGGTACATGACTTCAGCGCCGGTCTGCGCGGCGATGTTTTTCAGCAGGCGATTGGCGTTGCCTTGGGTCACGCCGTCGTCCGGCGCACCGAGCACCGCGCGCAGGGCCGGCAGATCGCCGAGAATCTGCGGCAACACTTCATAGCGATGCAGGGTGCCGAGCAGATTGGCGACGTAGAGGTCGAGGGTCTGGCGATTCTGTCCGGCGAGTTCGCTGCGGTAATAGCGCTCGGCGAGGTGCTCCAGCGGCCACAGCAGCGGCGCCAGGCACAGGGCCAACAGCGCGAGGCTGCGCCAGCGGGGTCTGCGGGGAAGCGGTGGTTTCATGTGCCGGATACGCCTGAGGTGACAGGCGCATTATGCCTTTGCTCTGTACGAAAACTGCCTGTGCGTCGATCATGCTGCGTTAAAAACAGGCTCGGAATGCTCATTTAGGGACCTAGACTCCGCTTCCTCGCCTGTTTTTGCCTTGCCTGATCACCGCTCGGCGAGTTTTTGTACAGACCTGGCCTCAGGCGAAGACGTCAGCGTCCTTGAGCAGCGCAGCCGCCTGGTCCTTGGCCGACAGCTTCGGCGCTTCGTCCAGTTGCCAGTCGATGCCCAGCGCCGGGTCGTCCCAGCGAATGCTGCGCTCGGAAGACGGGTCGTAATAGTTGGTGGTCTTGTAGAGGAATTCGGCGAACTCGCTCAGCACCACGAAACCGTGAGCGAAACCTTCCGGTACCCATAGCTGACGATGGTTTTCCGCCGACAGGCGCACCGCCACCGATTTGCCGAAATGCGGCGAGCTGCGACGGATGTCCACCGCCACATCGAGCACTTCACCCGCGGTCACACGAACCAGTTTGCCCTGGGTGTTCTGCAACTGGTAATGCAGACCACGCAGCACGCCTTTTTGCGAGCGCGAATGGTTGTCCTGTACAAACTGCGTTTCCAGACCGGTGGCGTCCTGAAACGCCTTGGCATTGAAACTCTCGTAGAAAAAACCGCGCTCGTCGCCGAACACCTTGGGTTCGATGATCAGAACACCGGGCAGATCGGTGGTGATGACATTCATGAGGATTTCCATAGACAGGTTTGAATGGGCGACATTCTTGCGCAAAGCGCTGCGGGGCGCGAGTGCGGACTACGCCGGAGCGTCAATCGACCTCGCCAAAATACCAGTGTTCCTCTTCATAAGTCTGCCCATCCCAGCCTTCAACCTCGTAGCGCAAACCTCGTTCGCGCATGCCCTGTGGCAACACAAGACCCCATTCTTGAGCCAGGCTTTTGCCGGTTTCGACATATTCGCTGTCGGAGGCAGGGATGTGACCGCGGTGGTATTCCAGATCCGTATAGATACAGATTTCGCTGGAAAACATGCCGGGAACACAAATGGCTGCGACCACCCTGCAGTCAAGCGCATGCTCAGGACGAGCCAGGCGTAGGTGCTGCGCCGCGTCGATCAAGTGCTGGGCACATTGCCTTTTCAGATCGGTCGTTGCCTGTTTTCCTTCGACCATCGCCATGTGAATCGGAATTTTCCAGTTCCAGTATTTATCTTCGAGAGTGAGGTCGGCTGGAAAGTATCCCTCGAAGTCGGCGGCCCAAGAAGCCAATGCACGTAAGCGGCGAGGGATGTTGCGAACCTTTTTGTCGGTAAGGGCGAGGCGACGATGGGACATGACTTGGGCTTGCATCCGTGCTGTGAATTCGGGGCGCAGATTGCACAGCGCGGCGCTGAAACACAATCTGAAAGTCTTGTAGGAAAGTTTGCCTGGGAGGCTTTCGCGATGATCTTGCCGTTTTCCTTTCACCGGCCAGCGTCTTGAGGGGTTGCGTAACCGCCAAGGCAATGGCGATATAAGCGCCTAATAAAATTTCAGGGGTCGTTTCATGCCGCTCGCCACGTTGATTCATCGCGCCAGTTTGCCCGGTCCGCAGGTTTCAGAGGCGCAGGCGCTGCAATGGCTGGCCGAATATTACGGGTTCAGCGGCACGTTGCAGGCGCTGGGCAGCCAGCAGGATCTGAATTATCGCGTCGACAGCGAGCGTGGACGCTTCGTGCTGAAAGTCTGTCGTGGCGACTACGCTCTTGTGGAGTTGCAAGCCCAGCACGCCGGGCTCAAATACTTGGCCGAGCATTCGGCGATCAAGGTGCCGCGCGTCATCGCAGCCAATAACGGTGCCGATCTGTTGTCGTTGCAAGTCAATGGCGAAACGGTGCATGTGCGCTTGCTGGAGTACATCGACGGCCAACCATTGACCGATTTCGATCATCTTGGCAAAGACGTGGTCGCCGGGTTTGGCCGACTCTGTGGCGAGATGGATCTGGCCCTGGCAGGTTTCGATCACCCGGGTCTTGAACGCACCTTGCAGTGGGACGCGCGTCACGCCAACGCTTTGATCAGTCATCTATTGCCGGTAATCACCGACGCGCAGCAGGGTGCGGTGATCAGCGCTGCCGCCGAGCAGGCCGAGCGCCGTTTGCAATCGTTGCTGGACAAACTGCCGGTGCAGGCGATTCACATGGATATCACCGATGACAACGTCGTCTGGGCGCGTGATGCCCAGCGGCATTGGCAGTTGCAGGGTGTGATCGACTTCGGCGATCTGGTGCGCACCTGGCGTATCACCGATCTGTCGGTGACCTGTGCGGCTTTGCTGCATCACGCCGATGGCGATCCGTTTGTCATCCTGCCGGCGGTCAAGGCTTATCACGCGGTCAATCCGTTGCAGTACGCTGAGCTGCAAGCGCTGTGGCCATTGATCGTGGCGCGGGCGGCGGTGCTGGTGCTCAGTGGCGAGCAACAGGTGAGCATCGACCCCACCAATACGTATAGCCGCGACAATCTCAGTCACGAGTGGGAAATCTTTCACGTCGCGACATCGGTGCCACAGGCGCTGATGGAAGCGGCGATTCTCACCGCCGTGGGCCAGACCGTGCCGAAGGTCGAAAACCCGGAATTTGCGCCATTGCTGCCCGGATTGGTCGGGCGCGAATTCGCGCTCATCGATCTGGGCGTGTTGAGCCCGCATTTCGAAGCGGGCAATTGGGAGCAGCCGGGCATTGATCAGCGCTTGCTGACAGAGGCCGAAGCGGTGCACGGGCTGGCGGCGACGCGTTATGGTCAGTACCGCTTGTCACGTACTCGGCCAGACAGCGCGACTGAGCCGGACACGTTCCCGTTGCATGTCGAATTGCGTGTGCCGACCGGAACCGAAGTTCAAGCACCGTTCGCCGGCGTGCTGAAGCAAGCGGCAAACGGTGCGCTGCAACTCGATGGCCCACAGTTCAGCGTTCGCCTGTGGGGCGTGACGCCTGTTCTTGAACATGGGGTGGCAGTGGATAGAGGCCAGAAACTCGGTGAAGTCACTGGGCCGCTGATTGTGCAGTTGTGCCGAGAAGCAGAGCTCGACGCGCCGCTGTTCTGCACGCCGTCCCGTGCATCGGCGTGGCAGGCGTTGTGCCCGTCACCGGCGATGCTGCTCGGGCTGGCCTGCGACGCCGAGCCTGAGCTGGACGCGAAAACCCTGATCGAACGCCGCGATGCCAGTTTCGCCCGCACGCAAAAACACTATTACGTTGACCCACCGCGCATTGAACGCGGCTGGCGCAATCACCTGATTGATATGCAGGGCCGCTCGTATCTGGACATGCTCAATAACGTCGCCGTGCTCGGCCACGGTCACCCTCGGATGGCGGCGGTCGCGGCGCGGCAGTGGTCGTTGCTCAATACCAATTCGCGCTTCAACTACGCGGCGGTCGCCGAATTTTCCGAGCGCTTGCTGAAGCTGGCGCCGGAGGGCATGGATCGCGTGTTCCTGGTCAACAGCGGCAGTGAGGCCAATGACCTGGCGATTCGTCTGGCCTGGGCCTACAGCGGCGGGCGCGACATGATCAGCGTGCTCGAGGCGTATCACGGCTGGACGATCGGCGCCGATGCGGTATCGACGTCGATTGCCGACAACCCGAAGGCCCTGGAAAGTCGCCCGGACTGGGTGCACCCGGTGCTGGCGCCGAACACGTATCGCGGCGAATTCCGTGGCGCCGATTCGGCGCCGGATTACGTGCGCAGCGTCGAGCATCATCTGCAAAAACTGGCCGAGCAAAAGCGGCAACTGGCCGGTTTCATCTGCGAGCCGGTCTACGGTAATGCCGGGGGTATTTCTTTACCGCCGGGTTATTTGCCGCAGGTGTATGAAAAAGTCCGCGCGCAGGGTGGAGTATGCATCGCTGACGAAGTGCAGGTCGGTTACGGGCGCATGGGTCATTTTTTCTGGGGCTTCGAAGAGCAGGGCGTGGTGCCGGACATCATCACCATGGCCAAGGGCATGGGTAACGGTCAGCCACTTGGCGCGGTGATCACTCGCCGGGAAATCGCCGAGGCGCTGGAGGCTGAGGGCTATTTCTTCTCGTCGGCGGGCGGCAGTCCGGTCAGTTGCCAGATCGGCATGGCGGTGCTCGATGTGATGGAGGAAGAAAAGCTCTGGGAAAACGCTCAGGTCGTCGGCGGCCACTTCAAGGCGCGCCTGGAAGCGTTGATCGATAAACATCCGCTGGTCGGCGCGGTGCACGGCTCCGGGTTTTATCTCGGGCTGGAACTGATCCGCAATCGGCAGACGCTGGAGCCGGCGACCGCCGAAACTGCGTTCCTGTGTGATCGCTTGCGTGAGCTGGGGATCTTCATGCAGCCGACCGGCGACGATTTGAACATTCTCAAGATCAAGCCACCGATGGTGACGTCGCGCCAAAGCGTGGATTTCTTTGTCGATATGCTGGATCGGGTGCTTACCGAAGGCATTTAAGCAACGCACATCCCCTGTGGGAGCGAGCCTGCTCGCGAAAGCTGTGTATCAGTCGCCACATGCGGTGACTGACACAGCGCATTCGCGAGCGGGCTCGCTCCCACATTTGTTTTCGGTCTGAAGTCCGATTTGTATCGATTTAATTGGCGTTCAAACAGAGAGATTTCTTCTTTACAGCTTCTAAAGCCGATATTTATCGGTTATAAAGTTGCCATTGCTCCGGCATGGCGATCTTTTGTCCGGTGCGCGCGTTTTCTTTTCGGTCGAATTCTTCGACCGTCAAAGCACTAGCCCGGAGATGATTCATGAGCCGTATCGTTACCGTCGCCGCCACGCAGATGGCCTGTTCGTGGGACCTGGAAGCCAACCTCGAAACCGCTGAAAGACTGGTCCGCGAAGCCGCCGCCAAAGGCGCGCAGATCATCCTCATCCAGGAACTGTTCGAGGCGCCGTACTTTTGCCAGAAGCCCAATCCGGATTACCTGCAACTGGCAACGACGGTTGAAGAAAACGTGGCCATCAAGCATTTCCGGAAAATCGCCAAAGAGCTGCAAGTGGTGCTGCCGATCAGCTTCTACGAACTGGCAGGGCGTGCACGCTTCAACAGCATCGCGATCATCGACGCCGACGGCAGCAACCTCGGGATTTATCGTAAAAGCCATATCCCCGACGGCCCGGGCTATCACGAAAAGTATTACTTCAACCCGGGCGACACCGGCTTCAAGGTATGGAACACCCGTTATGCGAAAATCGGCGTCGGCATCTGCTGGGACCAGTGGTTCCCGGAAGCGGCGCGCAGCATGGCCTTGCAAGGCGCGGAAATTCTCTTTTATCCGACCGCGATCGGCAGCGAGCCGCACGACAAGACCATTTCTTCGCGCGATCACTGGCAGCGGGTGCAGCAGGGCCATGCCGGCGCCAACCTGATGCCGCTGATCGCCAGCAACCGCATCGGCAACGAAGAACAGGACGGCTACGACATCACCTTCTATGGCTCTTCATTCATCGCCAACCAGTTCGGCGAAAAAGTGCAGGAGCTGAATAAAACCGAAGAAGGTATTCTTGTGCACACGTTCAACCTCGACGAGCTGGAACACATTCGCAGCGCGTGGGGTTCATTCCGCGACCGCCGGCCGAATCTGTACGGCGCGTTGAAAACCCTCGACGGTTCCCTGGAGTCCTGATGACCACATTGAAAAGTACCCCACGCGCCGATGGCTTCTACATGCCGGCCGAGTGGGCGCCACAAACCCAGACCTGGATGATCTGG
The DNA here is from genome assembly GCF_004307595.1 of Pseudomonas sp. Sample_23. Taxonomy (NCBI): domain Bacteria; kingdom Pseudomonadati; phylum Pseudomonadota; class Gammaproteobacteria; order Pseudomonadales; family Pseudomonadaceae; genus Pseudomonas; species Pseudomonas sp. Sample_23. Next base: position 437,390 of record NZ_RCNX01000083.1, on the reverse strand, counting down.
CCCGAGCGCCCGGACAACTGGCGTCTGGGTGGCAAACCGGCGCAGGCCGCGCACGCCACAGTGGCCAAAGCCATCGCCCGCTTCGAGCCGGTGACCGTTGCCGTCTCCGCCGGCCAATACGAAAACGCCCGCGCGCGCCTCGATGTGCCGAATATCCGCGTGGTGGAAATGTCCAGCGACGACGCCTGGGTTCGTGACAGCGGCCCGACCTTTGTTATCAATAACCATGGTGAAGTGCGCGGTGTGAACTGGGATTTCAACGCCTGGGGCGGTTTCGATGGCGGCCTGTATGCACCGTGGAACCGTGATTCGCAGGTCGGCGGCAAGATCCTCGAGATCGAGCGCAGCCCGCGTTACCGCACCGAAGGTTTCGTGCTCGAAGGCGGTTCGATTCATGTCGACGGCGAAGGCACGCTGATCACCACCGAAGAATGCCTGCTCAACCGCAATCGCAACCCGCACCTGAGCCGCGGAGAAATCGAAGCCGTACTCAGCGACAATCTGTCTGTGGACAAGATCATCTGGTTGCCGGATGGCTTGTTCAACGATGAAACCGACGGCCATGTGGATAACTTCTGCTGCTACGTGCGTCCGGGCGAAGTGCTGCTGGCGTGGACCGATGATCCGCAGGATCCGAACTACCCGCGCTGCCAGGCCGCAATGAAAGTGCTGCAAAGCAGCACCGACGCCAAGGGCCGCCCGTTCACGGTGCACAAAATGCCGATTCCGGGGCCGCTCTATGCGACCGAAGAAGAGTGCGCCGGCGTCGATGCGGTGGACGGTTCGCAGGAGCGCAATCCTTCCGTGCGTCTGGCCGGTTCCTACGTGAACTTTCTGATCGTCAACGGTGGCATCATCGCGCCGAGCTTCGACGACCCGAAGGACGCCCCGGCCAGGGAAATCCTGCAGACGCTGTTTCCGCAGCACGAAGTCGTGATGGTGCCGGGCCGCGAACTGTTACTGGGTGGCGGCAATATTCACTGCCTTACCCAACAGCAGCCAGCGCCGCACAAAGAGTGAGTTGAGTCGTAACAGCTTGAGTTGATTCACAAATCAGCCAAGCAATGATTAGCTCGCTCAGCATCAAAGCAAGCCCGCGGCCCGTCAGGACCGCGGGCTTGTTTGTATCCGCCGGTCGACATTCGGGTCGCCTTGGCATAGCTCTTGTATTGCTCCTGATGCACTAGGGAAGGAGGGGAACTTCAACAGTTCTGTCACAAACCTTGGATAACGTAGCCGCTCACGAACGGGGAGAGAGCGCTGAAATGAACGCCGAAGTGAACGTAATCAGCGAGCGGACTGTGCATCCCATGGCCGTCAACGGCGAATCGCTCCAGCTTGTCGCGCACTGGTTGAAGTCCAATGGTACGCGTCAGATCAGACAACCTGATCCGCGCCGGATGATGATCGAGCGTTACCCCGCTGGCCTGTTCAGCGAGGCCGAGCTGGAAGCCTTGTGGGATGTGATGGAAGGATAAGAACAACAGGGATTGGTAAAAGCGCTGCCGGGATGGCGGCGCTTTTTTTTGCCTGATTTTTATCCACAGGTATTCAAAAGTGGGAGCGAGCCTGCCCGCGAAGGCGTCAGCCCTGCCAATGACTTTGTTGACTGATCCAGCGCTTCGCGAGCAGGCTCGCTCCCAAAGTTCAAACTCCCTGTTTAATCCGTTTTTTCTGCAACCGTCCAGCAAAAAAATTACGTTTCTTAGACGTTTTTCGCCTATTTAAAGACGATTCTTGAAATTGACACACAGTTCAGGGCGCGGCTACGATTCGGCCCAACGCCTGTGGCTAACCGCCATGACTCAAAATAAGGAGCAGGCCCGCCATGACGTTAACGTCGGCGGGCTTTTTTGTTTCGGGGTGAATACAAGAGTGCAGAAAGCGCCGTTTCAGCCGTTCGACACAGCGCGTTTCAACCCGTAATAAGGAAAACAAAATGTTGAACAAGCGAATCAGTCTGATCGCACTGGGGATGTTGAGTGCTACACAGGCCATGGCTAACGACCAGGCCGAATCCAAGGGTTTCGTTGAAGACAGCAGCCTGAAAGTACTGTTGCGCAACGCCTACATCAATCGTGATTACAAAGACGGTAACAAGGACAAGGCCGAATGGGGCCAAGCGGCCATCGGTACGTTCTCGTCGGGCTTCACTCAAGGCACCGTCGGTGTCGGCGTGGACGCTTTCGGTCTGTACGCATTGCGCCTGGACGGCGGCAAGGGCCGTAGCGGCGCCGGCGGCATCGACTTCTTCAAACAGGAAAATGACGGTCGTGCGAACCACGACATCGCCAAGGGCGGTGCTGCGGTCAAGTTTCGCGTATCCAACACCGTACTGACCTACGGCGACCAGATGCCGGCCCTGCCGGTGCTGAGCTACGACAACGTGCGTCTGCTGCCGGAAAGCTATACCGGTACTTTGATCACCTCCCGTGAGATCCAAGGCCTGGAATTGAACGCCGGCCGATTCACCGCCGAGTCGCGCAAGAGCGATGAAGGCCGTGACAGCGGCGGTCTGAAGTCGATCAACGTGTTGGGCGGCAGCTATCAGTTCACCGAACACTTTAAAGGCGCGCTGTATGCGTCCGACGTTGAAGACGTCTTGAAGAAACAGTACGTGAATGCCAACTACGTGATTCCGTTCAACAAGGATCAGTCCCTGACCCTGGATTTCAACGGCTATCGCACCAAGCTGGACAGCTCGTACGTACGCGAAAACACCGTGCCGGGTGAAAGCATCGTCACCGGTCGCGACAACAAGATCTGGAGCCTGGCAGCCACTTTCGCCACCGGCCCGCACTCGTTCACCGTGGCGCATCAGCGTTCCACTGGCGACAGCAACTTGGGCTACGCCTATGGCGGCTATCAGAAAGACCAGGGTCGTGTCGGCGACGGTGGCAACTCCATCTACCTGGCCAACTCCTACTGGTCTGACTTCAACGCCGAAGACGAACGCAGCTGGCAGCTGGGTTATGGCCTGGACTTTGGTTCGTTCGGCGTTCCGGGTCTGAGCTACAACTTCGCTTACGTGCGCGGCGACAACATCACCACGTCCACCAGCGAAGGCGGCACCGAGCGCGAGATCTTCAACCAGTTCAAGTACGTCGTGCAAAGTGGCCCGGCCAAAGACCTGAGCGTGAAGTTGCGCAGTTCGATCCTGCGCGTGTCGCAGAAATCCAGCGAGTACAACGTCAGCGGTAACGAGCTGCGTGTATTCGTGGACTATCCGATCAACATCTTCTGATGATCGATCCGCTGTAAGAAAAATGAGAAAACCCCGATTCGTTCGGGGTTTTTTTTCGGCGGTTTTTCAGCGCAAACCGTAAATAACCGGTGTTTTTGTCATGTAAAAGTCGTTTTTCAAGCGCTGCAGATTTCGTTTCAAGCAGTGCTTCAAATGCCTGAAATTCTTTCTCATGGACGCAAATTCTCCACCCAATAGATTAGGGCGTTCAACGCAGCGGAGAATTTGGTAATGATCGTTTTGAACAGAGAAGTGGGCGAATCGCTACGGCGCGACAAGTTTGTCAACGTCCAGGGTGGTGACTTCAATCTCTACGGTCATTTTGCCGACTTCGTCAGACTGACCAAAAGTTGGGAAAACATGGAGCCTGACAGCTACTACGGTCAGGCCGAAGCCGGCATGCGTTACCGTCGTTACAGCGACTTTGAATACAACCCGAAAACCCGCGAGCTCAAGCAACTTGAGCATCGCGCCTATGTGCAATCGAAAGAGAACAACGCTTACGTCGGCGGCGTGGTACGACACTTTCAGGACTTTTCCGAAGAAGTGATCTCTTCGCCGGTGATGCGCAGCCTGATCGACACCGATTTCGAAGTGTACAAAAGTGTGCTGCCAGAAGAGTTGCACGATGAAATCTGGCAGTGCCAGATCCATCAGATCCGCATCGAGATCAAACCCGGCAAACAGCTGGAAATCACCCCTGAAGGCATTCATTGCGACGGCTATCCGTTCAGCGGCGTGCACTTCTGGGGGCGCAATAATGTCGAGGGCGCTGAGAGTCGTTTGTACGACATTCATCAGCAACAGCTGGCGGCGACCACCTACGAGGAAATTCTCGATACCACCTACTTCCTCGATCGCGACATGCGCCATTACGTGACCCCGGCGCGCAACACCCACACCCATGCCATGGCGTACCGGCAGATTCTGGCGATTTCCTTCTCGCGGCCCGGGACCGCTTTCGACATTGTTCGCTAATCAGATCACCCCAATCGACGGCGTCGAGTGCTCGACGCCAGTGGTACTGCGCCGCGCCACCGCCAAGGATGCACAACGCATGGAGCGCTTCTTCCGCCAGTTCGACGAAGTGTCGTTCTGCGAATGGCAGGACGCCAAATGCCTGCGCGGCGTGTTGATCCAGAAAACCACCACGGCGTACCTGGCTTTCGATGTCGAGGGCGAGATCGTCGGCGCGGTGCTCGGCGGCATGCTCGGCAGTCGCGGCACGATCAACCATCTGGCCGTGAGCCCGCGTTACCGCAGCCAGGGCGTTGGCCAGCGTCTGGTCGAAGCAGCGTCGTCCGACATGAAACGGGTCGGGGTGCTGCGGATGTTTCTGTTCGTCGACGATGCTAACCTCGCGGGCAAGCGATTCTGGACCGCCCAGGGTTTTTGCGAGCCTCATGGCGAACGAACATTTGAGAGGGATCTATGAATGAAAGGTCCGGCAGCGCGCCGCTGATGGCGACTCATCAGCCGTCGCGCACGTTTGCCGAAGCCAGCCCGGTGGTCGCCGGGTATTTCACCGTGTCGTTTGTCTTCGGGTTGATGGCGGTCAACGCCGGCCTGCCGATGTGGCTGCCGGTGGCGATGTGCTTGTTTGTCTATGCCGGCGCTTCGCAATTTGCCGCGCTGGCGCTGATCTCCAGCGGCGCATCGCTGACCACCATTGTGCTGACCACGTTTCTGATCAATGCGCGGCACATGCTGATGTCGGTGTACATGGCCAAAGCCCTGCGTGCATTGGGCTTGAGCCGCATGGAGCGTTGGGCTTACGCCGGTGGCCTGACGGATGAATCCTTCGCCTTTCATAGCGTCAAGCTCGGCACGGGCGCACCGGTCAACGTGCGTTACCTGATCGGTTTCAATCTGTTCTGCCACACCTCGTGGGTGCTCGGCGGTTTGCTCGGTGCGGTCTGCGCGCAGTACGCGGCGCACTTGATCAAATATCAGCTCGACTACGCGCTGACGGCGATGATGCTCTACGTGCTGGTCTCGCTGTGCAACACGCGCAACAAACTGATCGCCGCCGCTGCCGCCGTGGTCTGCATGGGGGCGCTGAGCCTGATCGGCAGTTCGCCCTTCAACGTATTTATCGCCACGTTCGTGGGCTGCGGAGTGGGTGTATGCCTGACCAAACGTTCCTGATTCTGGTGGTGGTGCTGATGATGGCCGTGACCTTCCTGCCACGCGCCTTGCCGCTGCAGATCAACACCGACCACTGGCCGCCCTTCGTGGCGCGGGCGCTGGAATATCTGCCGGTGGCGATCGTCGCTGCGATCAGCCTCACGCCCTTGTTGATCAAGGACCGGCAGATCCAGCTCGATCGCCCGGAATTCTATGCTGCAATTCCGACGTTGCTATGTGCGTATTTCAGCAAAAACCTCTTTCTCAGTGTGGCGGTGGGGACGGCTGCGTACATTGCGCTCGGCTCGTTCATGTAGCGGCAGATCAACGACGTCGTTCAGCGCCTGGTGGGACAACTCCGGGTTGTTTACCGCCAGCCGGACTTCGAGGAAATCCTCGAAACCCGGAAAAATCGTCAGGCCGTTCTTCTGCGCCGCTTCACGCGAGACCATGCCGACCGCATCCATCTGCGTGATCAACGACAGCGTCAGGGTTTCGCTGCAGGAATAGACCATGCGCTGGCCGTTCTCGTGATTGCCCAGCCCGGCGTCGAGAAAACGCAAAAAGCTGTGGGAATACGGACAATCTTCCGCAGGACGCACTTGAAACTTGTTGCCCAGCAACGTCAGCGGATCGTTTTCCTGACCGCAATGCGCACCGACCACCTGCACCTGCACCTCCGGAAGGACGATGCTCGGCAGCCCCGGCCGCTGCGGGCCGATCAGTACGGCAAGGTCGAAATCTTCGTTCTTCAGCTTGCTGAGATTTTCCATCGACTCGGCGTAGCTGAACTCCATCTGGTAATCGGGAAACACCTCGATCAGGCGCCCGATCATGCGCCGGTTGAAATCAGGCGACAGGGTGTTGTTCAACGCCACCTTCAACGTCCGCTGCCCGGGGACCTTCAGCGCCTCGACCTTTTCTTCCATCTGTCGCGTGGCAATCAGCACTTTGTCGATGTAAGGCGTGAGCTCCGTGCCTTGCGGCGTCAGCGTCAGGCCCTTGTTGGAACGGCGAAACAAGCGGAAACCGAACTGCTCTTCGACCTTGTTCAACTGTGCGGCCAACGCCTGCACGGTCAGGCACGAATGCTCGGCTGCGGCCGACAACGAGCCGGTCTGCACGATGCGCATGAGGTTGCGTAAGGTTCTGCTATCCATGGGTAATGCCCTCTGAAGTGGGCTGGGTATTGTTGTGTACGAAACGACGGAAACGGCGCCATATGCCGGCTATATTCCTGCACCTGAGCATAGTTGTCGCGGCTTTAGTAGCGAATTGATTTCCCCGCCGATGGCTGGAGGCTGACAGAGGATCGGGGTTTTTGGTGAAGCGGGGGTGATGAAGGTCAAAAAAGTGCGTGGTTTTGGTGCGCGGGGAGATTCTTTTCGAAGAGAAACAGCTTACATCTTCCTAGCTTTTTGCCTGCGTCATACGCAGATAGGTCTCGGGTAAAGTAACGATTTAGCTGATAGCGCCCAACAGTCAAAGGAGTTGAAATGGATGTCTGGCATGCGAGCCATGGTAGTAGATAACCACCTATCAACTTCGCGTTGACCGACGAAGATCACTCCGAACACAATGCAGAGGTAGCGCTGATGTAGCTACAAAACCACGATGAGGTAATTGAAATGGCTGCACTACTGAAAACTACCGATGTGCGCTGCCGCATTGATGAGGATTTGAAAGCGCGTGCCACTGAAGTCTTGAACGCTTGCGGGCTGAGCATTAGTGACGCCATGCGACTTTTTCTGCGACAGGTTGTTGCTACTCAGGGGCTTCCCTTCGAGGTGCGAGTTCCATCGGAGAAGACGGCCCGCGCAATGATGGAAGCACGAGAAATCCGTCAGCGTTTCGACTCGATAGACGACATGCTGAGGAATGCCGATGGCGAAACAGGAGAAAACACAAAAACGCGCTGATCGACACTAAACAGTGTGCACAGACTTCTGAATTCAAGAAGTCTTGGGATCGTTACAACCGTGCCGGAAGGCGAGATATGAACGACGTTCGGAAGGTGATGGCAATGTTGTTCCTGGGGCAGCAGTTACCGGCAGAATATCTGGATCATGCGCTGACTGGAGATTGGTCTGGATTCCGCGAGTGTCATATCGGTGGCGATTTTCTGATGGTTTACGAGAACACACGTCCCGACCTGATCACGTTCGTGGATTTAGGGAGTCATTCAGAACTGTTTCAATAGCGCAGAAATACATAAGCCGGCTTAACTCCGGCTTCTGCGCATCTGATTGTTACGATTCGTTCGTTTGTGTATCAAAATACTAAAAAATTACAGTTATGTACTAGTCTTCAGCTAAGACAAAAATCAGGAGGCGTCTATGCCTACCTCATCCCCAGCTCTTACCCCATGCGAACAACTCGACGCCCCCGAAGCCGGCCGGGTTGCGCTGAAGTTCTTCTTCAGCCTCATGGAGCATTGGGGCTGTAGCGCCGAGCAACAACGCACCCTGCTCGGAGGAGTCGGCAACACCACGTTCTATAAATACAAACACCTGCCAAACATACGCCTGCCCCATGACACCCTCGAGCGCATCTCTTACCTGATGGGTATTCACAAGGCGTTGAGCATCATCTTCAGCAACAGCCGCGAGCGCGCCTACGATTGGGTCAGCAGCCCGAACACCGCGGCACCGTTCAATGGCAAAACCGCGCTGGATTACATGCTGGCGGGCCGGGTGGTCGATATCGCCGATGTGCGCCGCTACCTCGACGGAGTGCGCGGTTGAAAGCGCCGGCGCCGGTGGATGTGCCATGGCCGCGGGCGTATCGCATCGTCAACAGCAGCTTCCCGCCGATTGCACTGTTCGAAGACGTCCTCGACCCCGAGGACCTCGAAGTTGCCTACGCCATCGAAGCACTGACCAATGATCGGCTGGTCGAACAGGCCGGCGTCCTTGCCCGCGTACGTCCCGAAGATCGCCTGTCCGGCCCCGGTTCCAGCCCGGTGATGGCCGCGTTCACTCACGTCGGCAAACGCAGCCGTTTCAGTGACGGCACCTTCGGCGTCTATTACGCCGCCAGCAGCCAGGCTGCGGCGATCGCCGAAACCTGTTTTCATCAGGAACGTTTTCTCGCGGCGACCCGGGAAGCCGATCTCGAATTGACCATGCGTACTTACTTCAATCAGGTGATCAGGCCGCTGCATGATATTCGCCATGGCTTTGATCATCTGCATCAGCCTGATCCTGAAGCCTATGGCCCATCACAACTGTTCGCGCGACAACTGCGCGACGCCGAGTCGTGGGGCTTGCTCTATAACAGCGTGCGGTTGCCCGGGCATGAGTGCGTTGCGGCGTTTCGGCCGCCGGCGGTATCGATTCCGAAGCAGGGCAAGCATTTGCGCTATGTCTGGAGCGCAAGTGAGGGCAGAATTTCGTTTGTATTCGAGATCAGTCAGGTCTGAATTATCGCTTTGACTTCGTCGAGCGTTGTGACGGGAATGACGCTGGATGGAATTCGCGAAGAGGGCGACAAGTTGTAAACGGCAAATTTACTGTCGATGACTTTGTCGGACATGAGTTTCAGAGATGGAAGAATTCTGGAATGAAAATGCTGGTCCAGCCCGCACGGGGAGATAGAGCTTCCATCAGTCTCGTAAAAACGCCCGGCCGACTGGTTCATATCCGCTCCCACCAAAATCACCTTTGAAAAGCCTGCGTGATAGGCAAGTTGGAGTGCGAGATACAAGACTGTGCGGGCATCAAAAAAACCATGGGCCAGGTTTTTGCTGAACCCGATACTGCGGTTTCGGCTACCCAGAACAGCGCGATTACGTACCAGATCCTGGTTGTTGCGAAGTAGCCATTCAGTCAGGGTTGGTTTGGGCGCTTTCTTCAGAAGATAGAGATCACCTGTCGGTTCAACGGCGAGTTCCTGGGCCTGGCGAGCCCAGAGAGCTACTCGCTGACTGGTGCGCATTGCATAGGCAAACAGATCAGGCTGTTGTAGCGAAAAACTGGTGTCGGTGCATGCATAGAAGAACGGCTTTATGCCTGTTCCCGTGAACATGGATATCGCGCCGTTCACCGTGATCATCGGGATGTCGGCAAACTGTTCAATGGGAAAGTCCTTCGCGGAGTTACCCGACGCGATTATGAATACAGCGCCTCGAGCAATGTTTCGACAGTCAGAAAAGTCCCTGATTTGCGAACGTGCGGAGCCGTTTGGCGTTTCTGATGTTGAGTTCATCGATGGTCTCTTGGTCCATGTCATGCATTCAGTCCGTTGTGCTGACGTGATGAAGCGAGATGACTCTTCTATAGCGCCGCGCTTTGTAAGTGAGTGTTGCGCTCGGCGTTAGTTCCCGTTTGGCTGCTGGGCAGCCGAAGCGTTGGCCAAGAACGCTCCAGTGGCTGGCGGGTTATCTGGATAGATGCAGGAGGGAAGTCGGATATGTCCGCGCACCAAGGGACCTTGAGGAAGGCCGGCATGTTTTCGGCAGGCCTGAAATGCAAAAAGCCCTCGCATCAACGAGGGCTTCGAATGGCGGTTTGCATCAATGCCTTTCTGGTGGCGAATCCATTACTTCACCACATCATCGATCAATGCCTTGCTTGGCTCGTGCAGATACTGCGAGGCATAAGCGCGGACTTTGCAGGATTGGGAGCAGGGGCGCAGGCAACCGACGGGTGCAGTGCAGACTCTCTTGCGGGTCGCAAGTCAGCATCCTGAGGCGTTGCGGGATTTGTATCCTGCCTGATCCCCATAGTTGACTTCTTGGCTGACTCAGAAACAACAAAGCCCCTGCATTTCTGCAGGGGCTTTGTTTTGTATGGTGCCGGCACCAGGAGTCGAACCCGGGACCTACTGATTACAAGTCAGTTGCTCTACCAACTGAGCTATACCGGCGTGTGGGCGACGATTATAGCGATTGGGTAGATCCTGTAAACCCCTGAATTCAGACTATTTTTGCATTCCGGAAAAATCAGGCCCTGCGCAAATTAATGCGCAGCTTTTGTACCTCAAGCGCAGTAAGGCATTTATGCAGGGCGTACGGTTGAGTCTGGGCTTTCGGGACCCTGCAGTTATTCACTCGGCCAGCCCAATATTCGTCGGTTATGTCCTTTTGGTTGGCAGCTTATGCACAACTGAGGGGCGCTAGGACTGCTTGGGCGAGGTTTAGTGCAGCCATTCTCATCTTGTTCGCAAATCCCTGTTTTACAGGTTTTTATTTATGTGAACAAAAAATGACCAGTGTCGTTAAGGCGATGAAACAGGCGCAGATATTGGATCCACGGCAAATCCATCAACAGAGTTATCCACAGGCTGTGATGTTTTCAGCGCGTTCGGCGAGCAGCAGTAAGTTTCGCGGTGTGAGTGAGGCGTCGCAAAAGGTGCCGAGGCGTACGACGTATCCCTGTTCTGCGAGGAAAAGCGCCCGATCCAGATTCAGCCAGAGCTCAAGCGGTCGTCGGAACAATCCGCGAAGCAATTCCAGGTTGCGCACTTCGGCCAACCGCTGCCAACCGGCGGCTTCGAGTGTCGACCAGTCTGGCGAGCCGACTGTGGATAACTCCTTCAGCGCTGCTAGATCGAGACAATAGTCCGCAAACGGTTTATCCAGCCAGGCGCTGGGCAGGGAGGGCGTTGGCAGGTATTCATTGACGCCGCGCACTTGCCGTTGCAGCAGGTCGAAAGCCAGGCGACGAGCCATCGAGGTGTCGCGCTGACGTCGGACGCGCGCACCGGCGGTGACGGTTTCGCTCATCGGCAACGCCAGATCTTCCAGCGACAGGTGTAGGAGTGATGCCGATCCCGCGCAGGACAAGGCCTGATATTCGTTACGACTGATGCGGTTGTAGCAGCACGGCGCAATCGCCATTTGCTGGCAACCTGCGGCACTGGCCAGTTGCATCAAGCGCACATGAAGATCACCGCAGGCGTGGAGGGCGACGGGGGTGTGGGCGGCGTTCAACACGGCCGGGGCGTCTGCCGCGAGTACATCCTGTTGGACATGCAGGGCGTGCAAGTGATGACGCTGACTCAAGGCCTGACCGCTGGCGACCAGCACCGGATCGTATTCAACGCAAGTCAATTGTTGCCCGGCACCCAACAGGCGCCGCCCCAGATGCCCTTTGCCGGAGCACCAGTCCAGCCAATGCGTCGGCTGCGAGGCGAAAGACAAGCGACTGGCAAACGCTTCAATCTGCTGCCACTTACGCCCCGGAACATCGACATTCAAGCCATGCCCGGCAGCTTCAAGCGCACGCCCCGCCAACTCACCGACCGCACTCAACTCTGCCGACAACTTCGCCAATGAAGCGAACGGCTCTGGCGCATCGACAAGGTCAGCAGGATGGTTATGCGTGCGTTCTGCATATTCCAGCGACCGCCCGCGTAGCCACGCAGACAACTCCGGGTAGGATGCTTCCCATGGAAGTTGTAGGTGAGTGAACGGCCGAGGTTTCCACAGCGCCTGATGCTTAATCAAGAAAGCATCCAGCGCGGTGAAGCGGGCGAGTAGGGCCTCGCCCGTCAGCACGTGGGAAGTATCAGCGGCCTTGGCAGGCATCGACGCGCAGCCAGCGCTCCAGCAGCTTGAAGCCGCGTACCAGCACGTAAGCCATGACCAGATAGAACACACCGGCGGCGAAGAAGATCTCCACCGGCAGATAAGTGCGGGCGATGATCGTGCGGGCCATGCCGGTCAGTTCCAGCAGGGTCACGGTGCTGGCCAGGGCGCTGGCCTTGAGCATCAGGATCACTTCGTTACTGTAGGCCGGCAGGCCGATGCGCGCGGCACGGGGCAGGATGATGTAGAACATTGCTTTGGGCCGGGACATGCCCAAGGCCCGCGCGGCTTCGATTTCACCTGGTGGAATGGCCTGAATGGCTCCACGCAGGATCTCGGCGATGTACGCCGCCGTATGCAGCGTCATGGTCACCGTTGCACACCAGAACGGATCGCGCAGGTACGGCCACAAGGCGCTTTCACGCACGGCGTCGAACTGCGCCAGACCGTAATAGACCAGGAACAGCTGCACCAGCAGCGGTGTGCCACGGAAAAAGAAGATGTAGGCGTAGGGCAGCGAACGCACGTACCAACGCTTCGAAGAGCGCGCGATGCCCAGCGGAATGGCGAGCAGCAGGCCGGCGATGACCGCGATGGCGACCAGTTCCAGCGTCAGGGTCGCGCCCTGTGCCAGTTTCGGCAGCCACTTGATGATGACCTCCCAGTTCATTGCGCGCTCCTCGCAAAGCCGCGAGCGGCGCGTTTTTCCAGCAAGTGCATGCCGGTCATCGCCAGCACCGTCAGGCCGAGGTACATGATCGCGGCGACCATGTAGAAGGTGAACGGTTGTTTCGACACGGTCACGCCAATCTGCGCGTGACGCATGATTTCTTCCAGACCGATGACCGATACCAGCGCGGTGTCTTTCATCAGGATCATGAACAGGTTGCCCAGGCCCGGCAGGGCGATGCGCCACATCTGCGGCATGATCAGCCGGGTAAAAATGCGCCACTTCGACAGGCCCAGGGCCTGGCCGGCCTCACGGTGACCCTTGGGAATGGCCAGCAGGGCGCCGCGAAACACTTCCGTGGCGTAGGCGCCGAAGCACAGGCCCAGTGCGATCACACCGGCGGCAAAGGCGTTGAGTTGCAGGTCGGGGTTGCCGAAGTACTCACCGAGGGTGCGCATCAGGTTGACCGTACCGAAGTAGATCAACAGCACCCAGAGCAATTCCGGGACGCCGCGTACCAGCGTCGAATAAGTGCCGCCAAGCCATTGCAGCGGCTTGTACGGGGAAGTCTTCGCCAAGGCGCCGAGCAGGCCGAGCACCAGGCCCAGGCACAGGGCGGTGAGGGCCAGTTGGACGGTCATCAGCGCGCCAGCGGCGAGCGCCGGGCCGAATCCGTAGAGGTCGATAATCATGGGTTTCTGTTCAAATTGCGGCAGGCAAAGTCGGGAGCCGGTGCCGCTTGATCACGGCGCCGGTCCCACAGGTCAGATCAATAGATGCTGAACGGGAAGTACTTGTCGTTGATTTTCTTGTAGGTACCGTCAGCGACGATTTCCTTGAGGGCTGCGTTCAGCTTGTTGCGCAGCTCGTTGTCACCCTTGCGCACGGCGATACCGATCTTGTCGCTTTCCACCACCGGGTCGCCCTTGAACTCGTAGTCCTTGCCGGCGTCGCTTTTCAGCCAGTCATAGTTGGCGTACTTGTCGGCAAGGATCGCGTCGACACGACCGGAGGTCAGGTCGAGGTAGGCGTTTTCCTGGGTGTCGTAGAGGCTGACCTTGATGTCGTCACCGTAGGTGTCTTCCAGCCAGGTGCCGGCCAGCGTTGCGCGCTGGGTGCCGATGGTCTTGCCCTTGAGCGAGTCCTTGTCGGTTTTGAAATCGACGTTTTTCGGTGCGATGAACTGCAGCTTGTTCGAGTAGTACGGATCGGTGAAGTCCACCGCGCCTTTGCGCTCTTCGGTGATCGACAGCGAGGAGATCAGGAAGTCGAATTTCTTCGCGTTCAGGGCTGGAATGATGCCGTCCCAGTCGGAAGTGACGACGGAGCATTCGGCTTTCATCTTCGCGCACAGGGCGTCGCCGATTTCCTTGTCGAAGCCGACCACCTGGCCGCTGGCGTCTTTATTGTTGAACGGCGGGTAGGCCGCTTCGATGCCCATCTTCAGGGTTTCAGCCATGGCACCGGCGCTGAATGCGAGGGTGACGGCGGCGGCCAGGAAGACCTTTTTGAAATTCTGCATGCATGTTGCTCCGTTAGCGGTTGCTGGACATGAATTGTTTGCAGCGCGCCGAAAGCGGGTTGTCGAACACCTGCTGTGGCGATCCTTGCTCTTCTATAAGGCCCTGATGAAGGAACACCACTTCGCTGGAGACCTGGCGGGCGAAGCCCATTTCGTGGGTCACGAGCAGCATGGTGCGGCCTTCTTCGGCCAATGCGCGGATGACACTAAGTACTTCCTGAACCATTTCCGGGTCAAGCGCGGAGGTCGGTTCGTCGAACAGGATCACTTTCGGCTGCATTGCCAGCGTGCGGGCGATGGCGGCGCGTTGTTGCTGACCACCGGACAATTGCGCCGGGTAGGCGTGGCGCTTGTCAGCGATGCCGACCTTGGCCAGCAACGCTTCGGCGACTTCGATGGCCTCGGCCTTGCTCTGGCCGAGCACGCGGCGCGGGGCCTCGATAACGTTGTCGAGCACGCTCATGTGCGGCCACAGATTAAAGTTTTGAAATACAAAACCAATCTCCGAGCGCAGGCGATTGATCTGCTTGCCGTCGGCGGCGACCAGTTCGCCGTTCTTCGCGGCCTTGAGCTTGAGTTCTTCACCAGCCACGAGGATCTGGCCCTGGTGCGGGTTTTCCAGCAGGTTGATGCAACGCAGGAACGTGGACTTGCCGGAACCGGAAGAGCCGAGGATCGAGATCACGTCGCCGTCGCGGGCGGTCAGCGAGATGCCTTTGAGCACCTCCAGCTGTCCGTAGCGTTTGTGCAAGTTGCGGATTTCAAGCGCGGGCGTGGCCTCAGCCATGTGCGTTCCTCATATATGTTGCGCTCCTGCTGTTGGCGGGCCTTCCTGGCGAGGCGGCCAAGCTAGCATAGCGTTTCAATGGCAGCCAACAGCGCTACGAGCGGTAAACGGGTGGCATGTGGCGGGTTGTCGCATCGGCGCAGCAGACTGTCGCCCCATCAACAACCGAACGGGTGTTTGATCATGCAAACCCGTGGGTGCCGCGTAAAAAAAGGCGCGATGTTGCCAGCTTTGGCGGGGTGTTGGAAGCGCTATCCGGCCGAACGTTCCTTATTCGCCCTTTTTCTGTGCGTCGCACACTTTTTCTGTGTGTTTCTGGTGCGCGGATTCGTCTTGAAAGTGAGTCGCCGGGTAACGTTCTGGCGAATAGCCATTAAACTCAATGACTTGCATCGGATGCCGGAGCCCCCGGCCCTCAAGGACTTGAAACATTTTGGCGCAAATATTGCGTGCAGAATAAGGAACAGGCCGTTGGATTCTTTTTACGAGAAAGAATTTTCAGGCGCGCCGGATGCACTCGCTTTCCTTGCAAAGGTAGTCTCTATGAGCAGTACCCCAAGCTCCACTGGCCTCGAACAGGGGCTCAAACCGCGTCATGTGACCATGTTGTCGATCGCCGGTGTGATCGGCGCCGGTCTGTTCGTCGGCTCCGGCCACGCCATTGCTGCCGCAGGCCCGGCCGTGCTGCTGGCTTACGCCGCCGCCGGTACGTTGGTGGTGTTGGTGATGCGCATGCTCGGCGAGATGGCCGTGGCTTCGCCGGACACCGGTTCGTTCTCGACTTACGCTGACCGCGCGATCGGTCACTGGGCCGGTTTCACCATCGGCTGGCTGTACTGGTGGTTCTGGGTGCTGGTGATTCCGCTGGAAGCCAACGCCGCCGCGACCATCCTGCATGCGTGGTTCCCGGGCGTGGACATCTGGGCTTTCGCGCTGGTCATCACCATGCTGCTGACCGTGACCAACCTGTTCAGCGTGAAGAATTACGGTGAGTTCGAGTTCTGGTTCGCCCTGATCAAGGTGCTGGCGATCATCGGCTTCATCGGCCTCGGCCTTGCAGCGATTTTCGGCTTCCTGCCGACCAGCCAGGTCAGTGGCGTTTCGCACCTGTTCGACAGCGGCGGCTTTCTGCCCAATGGCATGGGTGCTGTGCTGGGCGCGATCCTGACCACCATGTTCTCGTTCATGGGTACCGAAATCGTCACCATCGCAGCGGCGGAATCGAAAGACCCTGGCAAGCAGATTTCCAAAGCGACCAACTCGGTGATCTGGCGGATCGGCCTGTTTTATCTGGTTTCGATTTTCATCGTGGTGGCGCTGGTGCCGTGGAACGATCCTACCCTGGCCAACCTCGGCTCCTATCAGACCGTACTTGAGCGCATGGGCATTCCCAACGCGAAGATGATCGTCGACATCGTCGTACTGGTGGCGGTGACCAGTTGCCTGAACTCGGCGCTGTACACCTCGTCGCGCATGCTGTTCTCCCTCGGCAAGCGCGGCGATGCCCCGGCCATGTCGACCCGCACCAACAAGAGCGGCACGCCTTACTGGGCGGTGATGCTGTCCACCGGCGCTGCGTTCCTCTGCACCTTCGCCAACTATGTGGCTCCGGCAGCGGTGTTTGAGTTCCTCCTGGCCAGCTCCGGCGCCATCGCCCTGCTGGTGTACCTGGTGATCGCCTTCTCGCAACTGCGCATGCGGAAACAGCGCATGGCGCGCGGCGAAAAAATCGTCTTCAGCATGTGGCTGTTCCCGGGTCTGACCTGGGCGGTGATCATCTTCATTGTCGCCGCGCTGACCATCATGCTGTTCCAGGAAGCCCACCGCGTGGAAATCCTCGCCACCGGTCTGCTGAGCCTTATGGTGGTAGCGGCTGGTCTGCTGGTGTCGCGCCGTCGCAAGCTGGAGAAGCGTGGTGCGGTGGTGTTGAACTGAGTCGTAACGCGTGATGTAAAAACGGCCGCTGTCAGGGATGACTAGCGGCCGTTTTTGTTTCTGAGCTTTCCAGTCAGGTTAAACCCAGTCCTCGATTCGCAAACCGGAAACGCGTTGAAACTCCCGTACGTTGTTCGTCACTACAATGAGTCCAAGTGAGCGTGCGTGGCCAGCGATCATTTGGTCGTATGGCCCGATCGGCGTTCCAGCCTTCGCGAGTTCAGATCGAACCATCCCGGCCTGTGCGGCTGCGTCGTTATCGAAAGGCAAGACATCCAGTCGCGCGACAAATCCTTCAACAATTGCCAGATTTTTCTCCGGGGCCGCCGACTTTTCAGCACCGTAAATAAGCTCCATAAGCGTGATAGCGCTGATGCACAACTGCCCGGAATGTCGATTGAAGGCTTCCCGGACAATTTGTGGTTTGTTCTTGATGGTGAAGATGCAGATATTTGTATCCAGCATGTACTTGATCATCAGAACGACTCGCGCTCCTGTTCAGTGGGTTGCTCACGGTTAGCCATGAAATCAGGGCTGACGCAGTCGCCATCAAACCAGCTATCCCAGCTTTCTCCAGCAGGCGTAATGACGCGTGTTCTGCCAATCGCGATGACTTCCACTCGTTTAACGTCGCCGGGCATCGCAACTGCCTTTGGCAGTCGGACTGCCTGACTTCTGTTGCTCATGAAAATTGTGGTCTGCTCCATATTCGAGCTCCCGGGTCTGTTCCTGTGATTAGCTCAGGATAGATCGTGCTGGGGATATGTCAATGGGATATACATCGTCACCGGACAAAGAGTAGCTAGGTCATCCAAACAAAAACGGCCGCTGTCAGGGATGACTAGCGGCCGTTTTTTGTTTCTGAGAAGGGCTTATTCGCTCTTGTCTTCCTGGGGCTCTACCGACTTGCCATAAGCATCCAGCGCCACGCCGAAATCCGTAATGAACTGCGGCTCGCTCAGCCAGGCCTGGGCCTGTTCGATGGTCATGCCGTCGGCCCACATGCGGTAGTCGATGAGCATATCGGCGGCCAGGTGGGTGGCGGCCATGCCTTCGTTGTCGGCGTTTTCCATGTCGAGCAGTTCAGGATGGTCGACGATGATGAAGGCCAGTTCGCGCAGCAGGGTCAGCAGCATTTCGTTGCGGCTGACGGCTTCGGCGTCGCGCATTTTGCTGAACATCGCCAGGGTGTATTCCGGGATCGGCTCGGCGAGGTGGCCGAGATCTTCGTCCTGATCCAGCGGTTTGCGCCCGACCATGCGGATCTGCTTGGCTTTGGCCTTGGCGCGTTTGGCGCGTTTCTGTTGCTTGTTCAGGGATGCCATGGGAGCTCAGTTCTTCTGTTGGGTTTGTGCAGCGATCGCGTCGGATGCCGCTACATAGTCAGCCTGGAATGCCGGGGATTCGATCCACGCCAGCGCGCCGGCCTCGTCGGTTTCCTGCGACCACTGGCGATACTCGATCAGCGCGGCGAGGATGAAATCCATCGCGCCTTCTTCACCTTCCTGCTCATAGACCAGTTCCAGCAGCGGATCTTCAAGGAACGCGGTGCACATGGCCTGTTGGCTGATCTTCTGGGCGTCGATCATTTTCTTGAACAGCTCGGTCAGGTCCACCGATTCGAAATCGATGCGGTCGTCGTTCGGGTCCAGCTCGACCGGCGCTTCGGCACGCTTGGTGCGGTTCTGCTTGGCCTTGGCTTTGGCCCGGGTGGCGCGTTTTTGCTGCTTGTTGGCGGAGGCCATGATGTGTTCCGTCGTGCGTTGAGAGGGGCTCAGCTGCGTGGCACTTGTCGGCCGGGTGTATCGGCGGCCAGTGCGCCGGTCTGCAGCCAGGTCAGAGCAATGGGCCATAGTGTGGCTTGGTATGCGCTGCGAAAAAAGCCGAAATGTCCGACTTGTCGTTCGCCGATGTCCTGCGGCGCAATGCGCAGATGGGTTTTTGCCGCGTTGCTGAAGTAGCCGAGCAGGCGTTCGATCGCCGGGATCGTTCCGTAAGGATCATCGCTGAGGCTGATGGCGAGGGTCTGCGCGCGGACGCCATCGAAGGGCAGGGCGCCCGCCTTTTTCATCAGTGCGCGACCGCTTGGGCGTTGCTCGTAACGTGCGGTGGGCGTGCTCCAGTCGCGGACTACGGCGGTTGGCGTGTCCTCCAGCCAACCTAGCCGTTTGCCGGGGAAATAGCCGCAGAGCAGCGCCATCAAAGGCATGACTACATGCCACTTGCCGAACATCCGCCAGCGCTGTTCAGGGGCGTAATCGCGCCAATAAGCGAACTGCGCACCGACGGTTACCAACCGTCGGATCACTTTGCCCGACTCCGCCAAGCCCGCCGCGCAACCACCGAAGCTGTGGCCAACCACATCGATTGGCTGACCGGGAAACTCCTGCTGCGCGCGTTTGAGCATCGCTTCGAAATCCAGCGCGCCCCAGTCAGTCCACGAAGCGCGCAGCCCTTTGATCGACTCGCTGCGTGATTCGCCAATGCCCCGGTAATCGTAGGTCATCACATCGCAGCCATGGCTGAACAGGTAGGCCGCGAACCGTGAATAGTGCCGACAGCGCACCGAGGTGGCGGCGTTGATGATGACCACCGGGCGCTGAGGATCGGGCGAACTGTGGCGCCAGGTGAAGCCGCCGAGTGCGTAGCCGTCGTCGGCAGTTTCCTTGAAGGACGTGCCTTCAGATGCAGTCAAAACTGGTTGGCTCAACTCTGCGTCTTCCAACTCGAATGGGGGCTTGCTGCCCATGGCGCTTGACCTCGGCGGTTAGGTGCCAACCATAGTCGCCGCGCTGATCAAGAACAATCCGGCCGGTTCATTCACTGGATTGAATGAGCATGCGTTCTTCGATCAATGCCTGTTCGCGGTTGAGTTCAGCACGTAACTCTTCTTCGCTCGGCAGTATCGTCTTGTAGCTGCTGGCGAACAGTTGCTCATTGCCTTTGAGCATGGAATAGCGCGCCACCGAGTCATTGCTTTCCGCGCTCAGAATGATACCGACGGTTGGCTTGTCACCTTCGCTGCGCTTGAGCTCGTCGTACATGCGCACATACATGTCCATCTGCCCGACATCGCGGGCGCTGAGCTTGCCGCGTTTCAGGTCGATGATCACGAAGCACTTGAGCAGGTAGTTGTAGAACACCAGATCGATATAGAGGTCGACGCCGTCAGTGCTGATGCGTTGTTGGCGGGCGACAAAGGAAAAGCCTTTGCCAAGTTCAAGCAGAAAGCTTTGCAAGTGGTCGATGAGTGCTTGTTCGAGTCCGCTTTCCCTGACTTTGCCTGCCGAGGGCAGGCCGAGGAATTCGAGCATGACCGGATCGCGAATGAATTCCCGCGGATTGCATTTCATCGCGTCGATGTTGGTCGTGGCTTCCTCGACCACCTCGGCTTTGTCCGGACTCATCAGCAGGCGCTCGTAGTAGAGCGTCAGGATCTGACGATCGAGGGCGCGGCTTGACCAGTTGAGGTCGGCGCATTCGTTCATGTACCACAGGCGCGCTTTCTCGTTCTCGACGCGTAGCAGGCGGCGGTAATGGGTCCAGCTCAATTCGGAACGCACTGCGTTCCAAATTGGAAAAGACTGATAAAAGCTACGCATATATCGCAGATTGCGCTCATCAAATCCCTTCCCGAATTGCCCCGTTAGATCCTTCGCCAGCAGCGCGAGCAACTGCTGGCCATAACCGGCACGCTGAGCGCCTTTCTGTTCAAACTCGACGATATGCCGGCCGATTTGCCAACAAGTCTGCACCTGAATCGTATCGACCGCGCGTAGCACTTTTTGCCGCGCCTGGCGAATCAGCTCGCCCAGTTCGCCCAGCAGTGAATCGATTTTATGGTCTTGTGTATCAGCAGGTTTGAGCTGGCTCATCGGGTCTTCCGCATTCTGGAAACAGAGACGCAAGCATGCCGGGGAAGGCGGCGCAGGTATGTCGGGCGAACCTGCGAGTTCGGAAGGAAGGGCGGGACAGGCGTTGCAGGACATTGCCACCGGAAGGCGCGTAACAGGGTAAATGTCCGTAGTCCATTTCGTACTTTTTGCCCAGTCAATCGCCGCAGAGTTGGCGGCGCTGCGGTGAGCGATCTGGTGTTGCGCTGGAATGAAAGGAACAGGCAGGTAAGAGGCTGCTTCAGAAAAGCGCCCCAGTTGCATCATCGCGAGCGCTTGCCCTTCGGCCTCTGCTCACGCACCCGCCCTTTGCGATAAATCCACAGCCCGAACACACCGATGGCCAACATGAACGCGGTCCAGAAGCTCTGCCAGACGAACTCGAACCAGTATCGCCGAGGTTGCAGTGCCAAGGTGTAGGTGCTGCGCGGTCCGCGATTGTTGGTGGTGATGGAACCGCTGACCCAGCTCTCGATAAGCATGTAGATCGACAGACACACGGCAAGGGCGATCAGCACTCCCGCGAGCACCGTCAGCCAGAATGTCCAACGGCTCGGGCGATACGGCGGGGGATGCGGCAAGCGAATACGGGTTCTTTTCTGATTCATAGCGAGGCTCGCGTGAGCCGGTCAGGAAACTGCCGGCTCTTGCAATTGTTCAGTCGGCATCTGCCGCAGGCTCGTCGGGCGTGCGGCAAGATGGGCGCATTCAGCGATCACCTTGAGAATGCCGATCACCGCCGGCGTCAGCGCAGTGCCGAGGCAGATGCGCACGCCTGTGGAAGCCTGGCCGTCGGCGAAAAAGATGCCGCTGCCAGCCACGTGGCAACCACGCTCCGTGGCCAATTGCTGCAGCGTCGGCATGTCGGTGTGTGCCGGCATTTCGATCCAGTGGATGAAGCCGCCGCGCGGTGGGACGTAGAGAGTGCCGGTCGGGAAATCCGTGCGCACCAGCGCTTCGACAAAACTCGCCAGCGAAGAGAGTTGCGACCTCAATCTGGCGCAGTGCTCGTCCATGTAGCCACGGCCGATGAATTCATTGAGAACATTTTGCGCCAGGCTGGAAACGGCCAGGTTGCGCGAAAACATCTGCGCGAGGATGGCATTGCGGTATTTGCCGGCCAGACACCAGCCGACGCGATAACCCGGCGCGATGGTTTTCGAAAACGACGAGCAGTAGATTGTCTGGCCGCTGCTGTCGTAGCTCTTGAGGGCGCGCGGCCGATCAGCTTCGGGCACTAGGTCGAAGAAGATGTCGTCTTCGATGATCGGCACATCCGCTTCCCGGGCGATCCTTGAAAGTCTCGCGCGCGCTTCGTCGGGCATGATGAAGCCACGCGGATTCTGCAGCGTCGGGTTGAGAAAGATCACTGCGACTTTTTTCTGTTTCAGCGCTTCTTCCAGATGATCGACATCCAGCCCCGTGCGGCCGTCGGTGCGGATCGGCAGGGCGCGCATGCCCAGGCGTTCGATGGTCTGCAGGATGCCGTAATAGGTCGGGGTTTCGATGGCGACTGTAGCGCCTTTCGACGCGACGGCTTCCAGGGCCAGTTCGAGAGCGATGGTGTCGCCCGACGTCACCAGAATATCGTCCGGCCCGCAGACTACACCGCGGGTCAGCATCAGCCCGGCGATGCGCCGTCGCAGCGCTGGCAGGCCGGGTGGCGCGACCAGACCGCTCAGCGCGTTGTCAGTCCTGGCGGCCAGCACCGAGAGGCATTTGTTGAGCAACACGTTGGGCGTGAGATCGCTGTGCAGAACCGCCGAATTCAGCGATGCAGTGGTGCGCGACGCTGCTTCGGAGAGCATCGCGACCACCGCATGATTGACGTTGACGGTGACACTGGAAAAATCGAAAGCGCCGGACGGTTTTGCCCGTCCCGATGCCGAGACGAAGTAGCCGACGCGCGGCACCGTCGTGACGTAGGCCTCGGCCTCGAGGTCGGCCAGCGCCCGCTGCACCGTGGTGATGCTGGTCTCGAACATCCGCGCCAGAACTCGGATTGACGGCAGTTTCGCTTCGGCCGCCAGGTCACCGCTGTCGATCTGGCGAATAATCCAGTCCTTGACTATCCGCCAGCGCTTGTCCGGCAAATCAAACCTGTCCATAAGTTCTCTGTGATGATTCGAAACAATTCACAGAAAGTAGAGCAAAACGATCCCCGTTGCAGCAACTATGACGATGTTCAGCGCCACCAGACCGAAGGCGAAGCGGATCAGGCTGTTTTCTTCATGGCGGTTGGCACCGGCAAGTCCGGTGATCAATGACAGGATCGACAGCGAGCCAAGTGCGCCATGGCCGGCGGCGCTGTTGACCATTGCCGCCAGCCACGCCCCGTGTTCGCTGCTCAGCGCGGCAATGGACGGCATCACCAGCGTGTTGCCGCCGACGTTGGAGCCGGTGACATAACCGGCAATCCCCGCCAGCAGGGCGATCGTCGGCGCCAGCGAAAGACCCGACATGGATTGCAACGCGCTTTGCGCCTCGACAAGGAATCCGGCGTTGACCATCACCTGGGACAGCAGCAGGAACAGGAAGATTGTCGTGACCGGAAACTTCGCCCGGTTGAACAGCGCTTGCCACGGGAAACCCGCGCCCGCGGTTTGCCTGAACGCCATCAGCACGGTCACGATCAGCAGCGCCAGCCCTGGAGACGCCAGCGGCTTCCATGAAACGTGTTCGCCCCTGACAACCCACAGGCCATCCCAGCCCGACAGCACGAACAGTCCGCGCGACGCCACAATCACTCCCAGCAAGGCCAGATAAGGCCATGCCGCGCTCGGCCAGCGCACCAGTTTTTTCCGTTGCGCCCAGGAGATGCCCAGGCCAACGCAAGCCACGGCCAGCCCGGCCAGCACACCGGAAACTTCCGGGCCGAGCCGCAGGTTGACGCCAAACAGCACGGCAACGAACAGGGCAGTCACGACAAGCAGCCCCAGCCACGCTGTCATCTTGCGGATGCCGGCCTGCCACAAGGCCAGCGACGCCAGGCAGAGGAACACTGGCGCGCTGATCAGCGCCGAATGGCTGCCGAGGGTTTGCGCCGGCAAATGCGCCAGCAGGGCACCGATCACCGTTGCCAGACCCAGTGTGCCCCACGGCATGATGACCATGCCGGCGAGGGCAATTTTCATCCCCGATTGGCGAGTGAAAAGCCCCATCAGCAGCGGCACCGTGGCGATCAGCGAAACGCCGAAGCCGGTCATCGCTTCCAGCAGCGGCGCCAGGCCCAGCACGATGAAAATCACCTGCGCCGGGGGTGTCCAGCCGAGTTCCTTGACCCATGCGCCGATGGCCTGCGGTGCACCGCCGCGCTCGACCAGAATGACGAAGGCCAGCCCCGGGACGATTACGCACGCGGTGCTGAGAAACAGGATCGTGGTGTCTTGAAAAATCGCCGAGGAGATCGCCGCCGACACCGGCCCGGCAGCGCCCAGCGCCCACAGCCCCAGCACCAGCACGACACCGGCCAGCGCCGCCTGTACCGGCGGACGCCGGAGGATCAGAATCAGCGCGATCACCAGCGCGATCGGTGACATTTGCAGCAAGAGAGAGCTCATAGCGGTTTCCTTGGCTTAATCGTGCGTCTGTCCGCTGTACTCGGTCGCCCGCATGGACGCGCGCTGGCAGAACGTCTGATACCACTCGCTCAGGCGTGCCTGCGCCGAGAAGTCCGAGAGTTGACGGAAAGCGATCCAGTCCAGGGCCGTCGCCAAGGCGATGTGGCCGACGGTGATCGGGCCATTGAGGTCGACGTGCTCTTCGATGAAGCGATACGCCTCCTTGAGTTTGTAGGCCTGGCCGTCCGCGTACGCCGGATAGCGCAAAGCCTCGGGACGCCGCTCGACTTCCCAGCGCAGCTTGATGCCGACGTCGCACATGCCCTGCGCCAATGCCTGCAGGCGTAGCGCCTTGTAGCGCTCGGGGCCGCTTGCCGGGATGAATTTTCCACCACCGCTCAGGTCATCGAGGTATTCGCAAATCACGATTGAATCAAACAGTGCGCTGTCGTCGGGCAGCATCAGCACCGGCACTTTACCCAAGGGGTTGGCCTGGTAAATGGTCGCGTTCGGTGAAGTCGGGCTGGTCTCGTGATGTATCACCTCAAGGCTCGATGCGATGCCAAGTTCGTGAGCCAGCACCAGTACCTTGCGGGCGTACGGCGAATGCGTCTGATAGTAGAGTTTCATGCGCGAGTTCCTGTCTCAAGGATGGCGGTGGCGACTCGATGGGCGTCCATGAACAGCCGCGAAGGTGCGCCCGCCGAGGTGACGTAGTGGTTGTAATAACAAGAGCCTTCGGCGAGCGGTCCCAGCACCCAGATGTCATGCACCGCTTCGCCGCTGTTCGACCTCGGGTTGCACGCCGCGTCGACATCGATGCCGTCGATGCCCGGCACATCGGTGCGCGGACGCACAAGGCCCAGGCGCGCGAGATCACGCACCGGCGCGCAGTCGCTGTGGGTGACGCCGCTGCTCTGGACGTAACCGGCGACGCGCTTGAAGTGTTCGATAGCCGGGCGTGAGCCCGGCTTGAGGAAGGTCAGCAAACCGGCATCACACAGCGCGAGCAGATCGGCGTGGCGCTCCTTCTGCGGGCCGGCGACCAGACGATTGATCGCCTTGTGCCAGCGGCCATAGAACTGCCGATGCGAATCTTCGGTGAGCCCGTCGAAATCGACCGCCTCACGCAGCCGGTCCCGCAAGTCGCGCCAGACTTCGATGGCGGCTTTGATCGGCGACGCGCCGCGTCCCAGACGTGCTTCATGCAAGTCGGCTTCGAGGGTGTCGTAAATCCATGCGTGATAGTTGTAAGGCGTGACGCTGTCGGGCAGTTTGTGGCTGATCAGCTCCAGCGGACTGATTGCGCCGGCAATCGCTTCGAACTCGCGCAGCAAGGTTTCACAAGCGGCCACACCGGCAGGGCCGGCAACGCTGACGGTTCTGAGCTGCTCAAGCAGCTGTTGTGGCGCTGAGGGTTTATGCAGAACGGCGACCGCAGCGGCACGCATCTCCAGCAGCATCAGCGGCAGAATGTCCCGTTCGAAATCCAGCCGGCGGTTGTGCGCGTTGACCCGCAACGACTCGATGCGCTCGCTGGTCAGCAACACGGCGTTATGGCGTGGGCAGCCGATCAAACCGTTGGGACGCGTGCGAAAAGGCAGCCCGTCCCGCGACTGAATGAAGATCACCGGCTCCTGACCCGACGGCTGGTAAGTGTGACTGCCATCAGCCATGGGTTTGTAGATCCCGCCTCTGCCAGCCGTCAGCGCTGCCAGGGTGTCCATGGCGCCCAGGCCCAACCCTTCGATCAATACCGTTTCGCCGGGCTCGACGGTGGTGAGGCTGCCGGGCAGCGGATAGACGTTATCGACCCGGTTCTGCCCCGCCAGGCGCAGGCGCCCGGTGTGGCCGACGGTCAGAACCAGGCGATCCACCGTCACCGCAGCGCCTTGGGCGGTTAGCAGAAGGTATTGCTGATTCTCGCGGCGCTCGACCGCCGTGACCTGATGCCGATGCAGATTGACCGTGACCCAGGCGGGGGCGGTCGCGAGGATCCGCGTGAAGGCGTCGGCCAGATAAGCGCCGAGCAGGTGCCGTGGCAGAAAATCCTCCGGCTCGACGTCGCGACCGTCGGCGGCGAGCAGGCCGCTGTCGGGGTCAACCTTGACGCGCTGCGCTCGGCACCACGCGAGAAAGTCCGGCCCTGGCCGTTCCCGGGCGTCGGTCAGATCACCGAACGCTGCTGCGTCGGGAAATACCCCGAGCTGACCGGCGACGGTGTTGAGCAACAGGTACTCCGGTTGATCGGGCCAGTGCGCGCCGCTGCCGAGCACGTTGGGCTCGAAGATGTCGATGAACACCGGTTGTTCCGGGCGTTCCTCGGCGCGGCTCAACAGGCGCTCGAATACCGACAATCCGCGCGAACCGCAGCCGACCAGGCCGATGTGCACAGGCGCCTTCACCATCTGCGCTCCTCGCCAAAAAATGACGGGATGGCAATTGCCGTACCGGCCGCCACCGCAATGTCGTGGATCATCCGGCCAATCGCGAGATCGAGAATGCCCATGCCGAATGGCGAATAGATCAGCGGTTTGTCCTGGGCGACATGCAGGTCTCCGCGAATCAGCTGCGCCACTGTGCCTGTGACAAAGTCGCGATGGCCGTATTGCTGCTCGGCCAGATGCGGTGAGGTATTGGCCTTCAGGCAGTGGGTGATGTCGTCGAAGTAGTTGTAACTTTCCGCGATGATTTCAGCGCCGATATCCCGCAGCGAGATGTTCAGAACAATCTGCCCCGGGCGGAACGTGCCCTGGCCTTTTACGTACGGCTCGCCCGCGCTGGTGGCGAACACCACGATGTCGGCAGTCAGCGCTTCTTCGAGCGACAGCAGGCGTACATCCGGCAGGCCCAGTTGTTCACCAAATTCCGCGAGGGCTTGCGCCGATTCCGCGTTGAGATCGTGAATGCCCACGCTGTCGAAGGACCAGTCGTCGGCGACGAAAGTCTCGAGGATATTTCTTGAGATTACCCCGCCACCAATGATCGAAAGTGTCGCCGCGTGGCGGTTCTGGCCATTCAGCCACCAGGCACCCAAGCCTGCCGAGGCTGCCGTGCGCACGGCACTGATCAGTGCACCTTCGAGCAGCGCGTAGGGGTAACCGGTCTCGGGATCGTTGAGAATCAGCACCGCAGATGCGCGCTGAATGCCCGACTTGATGTTGTCGGGATAACTGGCAATCCACTTGATTCCGGAGACGGATTGATCGCCCTCGCTGTCGACGATGGCCGCCGGCAGCGCAATGATCCGGTTCGCCGGTTGCGCAGGGAAACGCAGGAAATAACTGTCGGGGTTAACGGTTTCGCCACGCTCGTGGGTCAGGTAGGTCTGCGCCACCATGTCGATGGTTGCATGCCGCAGCCCGTTGAGGATGTCTTTGACGACAGCGCCGGGGATGACGTGGAACGGCTGGATCAGATTCTGTGTGGTCATGAGGATTACGCCGAGAGTGCCAGAGCGATTTCAGGGAAGAGGGGCTGCAGTGCGGTTGCGCCGATCCGCTGGGTGACCCAGTCGTCGGAATAGATGGTTTCGAGATAGCGCTCACCCATGTCGGGGGAGATCGCCACCACGACATCGTCGGGCCGGATATGCGGCGCCCACTGGCGGATGCCGGCGAGCACAGTGCCGGTGGAGCCGCCGAAGAGCAGGCCGTAGCGTTGCGCCAGCCAACGGCAGACCTTGATCGTCTGTTCCTCGGGAATCGACAGGAAGTCGTGAATGCCCGACGACTCGAATATCTCCGGCAGGCGGCTGGTGCCGAGCCCCGGTATATGGCGCGTACCGCCCGGCAGGCCGAACGTCACCGAGCCGACGGTATCGACGGCAATGACTTTGGTCTGCGGATGATGTTCGGCGAAGTAGTTCTTGCAGCCCATCAGCGTGCCGGTGGTACCCGCGCCGACGAACAGGTAATTCACCTGGGGAAACTTGCGCGCGATGGACCTGGCAGTCGCTTGATAGTGGGCGAGGGGGTTGGTCGGATTCTTGTACTGGTTGAGCCAGATGTAGTCGGCGTTGTCAGCGACCAGTTGCTCGATCAGACGAATCCGCGAATTCAGATATCCGCCGTTCTCGTCGCGTTGATCGACCATGAGCATTTGCGCGCCCAGGGCTTGAATCAGCTTGCGGTTCGGCGCGGAAATATTCGGGTCGATTACGCAAACGAACTGGTAACCCTTGGCGGCGCAGACCATGGCCAGCGCAACGCCCAGATTCCCCGACGAGGATTCGATAAGGCGGGTCTTGTGGTTGATCAGTCCGCGGACTTCAAGATCAGTGATCAGCGCGTGCGCGGTCTTCAGCTTGATGGAGCCGGCGGGATTCAGTCCTTCGATTTTCAGCTGGATCGTTGCGCTGCAAAGATCGCCGATCTGCACATAACTGTCTTCATTGATAAGTTGCTTGATCATACGTCGTCCGTTTCGCTCTTTTGCCGGGCGCACGGGGGCGCCAGCATTCATCCTGGAATGTTTGAAAAGCACTAACTGCAGTTCGCCTGTGGGTTGGGTTCAGATTTTTCGCTGGACAGGAAGTGACCTTGCGGGCGACGCCGATCGATTCAAAAAATCAGGTTTTGCGCTCTGAGGGCTACAGGAGTCCAGAGTGTTGCGGGGCGCAAAGTAGAGCCAGTCATTGGCTCGCCAAGGCTTGCTTGAAGTATTGGCGAAACGCCATTTGCGCGGAGAGATACAGATTTCTGGTTTTTTCCAGTACAGATGGAATCCAGATGTATCGAAGGGGGAAGTGAGGAGGGAGATCAAATCGCAGGCATAAAAAAACCCTGAATCTTGCGATTCAGGGTTTTCGGTATTTGGTGCCCAGAGACGGAATCGAACCGCCGACACGGGGATTTTCAATCCCCTGCTCTACCGACTGAGCTATCTGGGCAACGGGGCGCATTAAAAGGGTTTTTCGGATTTACGTCAACGACTTTTTGAAAATTTCTTAAATTAATTCCGTCGCTTACGAAATATACCGGTTATTCGGCTGGCGGCACGTAGCCTTCGGCCTTGGCGTATTCCTCGCCGGAGAAGTACTTGTCCATTTCGCCCTGCAGGTATTTGCGATCTTCGGCGTTCATCATGTTCAGGCGCTTTTCGTTGATCAGCAGGGTCTGGTGTTTCTGCCAGTCGGCCCAGGCCTTGGCCGAGACGTGGTCGAAAATGTCCTGGCCCTTGGCACCCGGGAAAGGGGCGCGTTCCAGCGCGGGCAGTTCTTCTTTGTACTTGCGGCACATTACGGTGCGGGTCATGGCGATTCTCCTGCATTCAAGACGGCGGCCGCGCGCTCAAGCAAGGTCTTGACCGGGGCAGCAAGGCCCAGGCGCGGCGGGGTGGCGAGGTTATACCAGAGCCAGTCGGCCTCGGCCACGTGATGGCTGGCTTCCTGTACCTGAACCAGCCACGGTTCGATGGACAACTGGAAATGGCTGAAGGTGTGAACCAGGCTCGGCAGCGCCTGCTGCTGGCCCATGGTCAGCGAGTGCTGATCGGCCAGATGTTGCAGATCTTCCAGGTCGTCCAGTTCCGGCAGGCTCCACAAACCGCCCCACAGTCCCGTCGACGGGCGGCGATAAAGCAGAATCGCACCTTCGCCGTTGGCCAGCATTGGCATCAGCGTGCGTTTCTGCGGGATGGCCTTGCGCGGCTTGGGAATCGGATAACGGGTTTCCAGGCCAAGCATGTGCGCTTCACAGCCACGCTTGAGCGGGCACAGCAGACAGCTCGGCTTGCTGCGCGTGCAGAGTGTGGCGCCAAGATCCATCATCGCCTGGGTGTAGGCGTTGACCCGATCGTGCGGGGTGAAGCGCTCGGCGTTGGCCCAGAGTTGTTTGGCCACCTTCGGTTCGCCGGGGTAGCCCTCTTGCGCGGTGAAGCGCGCCAGCACGCGTTTGACGTTGCCATCGAGGATCGGCGCGCGCAGGCCCATGCTGATGCTGGCGATCGCCCCGGCGGTGGACAGGCCGATGCCCGGCAGCTCGGTGAGTTTTTCCACGTCACGCGGGAATTCGCCAGCGTACTGGCTGACGACGATCTTCGCGGTCTTCTGCAGATTGCGTGCGCGAGTGTAGTAACCCAACCCGGTCCACAGGTGCAGCACCTCGTCTTCCGGCGCTGCGGCCAGCGCATCGACGGTTGGCAGCGCCGCCATGAAGCGTTCGAAGTAATTGAGCACGGTGCTGACCTGGGTCTGCTGCAACATGATCTCGGACACCCAGACCCGATATGGATTGATGTCCTGCTGCCACGGCAAATCGTGGCGGCCATGGCGGTCGAACCACTCCAGCACCGCCGTGGAAAATTGCTCTGCTGTCATCGCTTGAACAGCCCCTTCAACGCGTCTTTCAATTCCGGGCTGACTTTATCGCCCAGTTTTTCGTCGATTTTCTCGCTGAGCTTGTTGCCAGCCATCTTGCTGGCGACCTGACCGAGACGGTCATTGTCGACGCGGCAGGCCTTGGCGCCCAGTTCCAGCGGGCCACGGCAGCGCAGTGGCCACTCGATGCCGACGAACTTCTCGCCGACCTGACAGGCCGGGTCGGGCATGGCGCTGGTGTCGCCCTCGACGATGATGCCGACGCGGTAATCCATGCCGAGCACGCGCAGGTCGATGTCGCCGTCACCGTTGACCGTCATGCCGGGGATGCGCACTTTCAGGTCGGGGTTGCTGGCGACGCCGTTGCGCACGGTCAGGTTGCCCTTGAGCTCTTCGAACGGCGTGTCCTTGCCCCGTGGCTCGCCGCTGAGGGATTTGCGATTGAGGGTGGCGATGCCTTTGCACAATTGCTGTTCAAGGTTGGCGTTGAGCAGCACGCCGTTGTTGATGACGAAACTGGCGTTGCCGTTCAGCGTATCGATCAACGCCTGTTGGCTGTTGCCGCTGCCGGTGAGGCTGCTGGTCAGCGTTACCAGACCTTTGACCGGCGGATTCTTGCCTTGGCTTTCGATAATTTTTTCCGCCGGGACGCGATTGAGCCGGGTCAGCAGGTTCAGTACCGGCGCGCTTGGGCGCACGTCGAGTGTGCCGTTGGCGACGAAGCCGCCGTTGTACAGATCACCGCTCAGGTTAGTCAGCGTCAGCAGGCCGCCCTGGCCGGTGGCTTTGAGCGCGGCGTTCTGGATCGGCAGTTTGTCGAGGGTCAGTTGGCCGAAAGTCAGGTCGGCATCGACGTCGAGTTTGGCCAGGCGTTCGACCGGCAGCAGACGCTCGGTGCTCCAGGCGGTTTTGCTCGGTTTGTCCGGCAGCGGCGTGGTGCCTGCGACGGCGCCGGCCTCGGTGCTGGCGACTTCGGCCTGACGCGTCTGCGTCGCGCTATTGGCCTGAGCCGATTTCGGTGGCAGGTAGCGGTCGACGTTGAACGTGTCGGCCTTGAGAATCGCGCGCAGCGACTGTTTGGCGAAGTCCTCGATGGCGATGCGGCCGCTGAAGCTGCTGTCATCGAGTTTCAGGTTGATGTTGTCGAACGACAGGCTGGTCGGAGTGGCAGCAACGCGGCTGACCAGTTCGACCTTGCTCAGGCTGCCTTCGCCCATCGCCGGCAGTGTCTGGCCGATGCTGTCGACGAATTTCGCCAGATCGAACTGGGCAATGGAAATGCCGCCGCTGATCTGTGGCGTCTTGTCGAGGTCGTTGGCTTTCAGCTCGCCCAATGCGCGCAACTGGTTGGCGGAAATCTTGATGCCGGTCCATTCGGCGACGTTCGCTGCCTTGTCCAGCAATAACTGGCCCTGAGCAGAGAAGGTCATGGTTTTGCCTTGCAGCGGATCGCCAGCGAGCTCGCCGGTCAGCTTCAGGTCTTCGAACTTGTAACGCTGCAAGGCGCGCTCGAAGCGCAGCTCGCCGTTGAGCTCGGTGCGCACGCGCAGTACCGGTTGGTTGGTGCCAAGGAACGCGGTGGCTTTCACCGGGATATTGGTCGAATCGTGTACCGGGCCGGTGCTCAACTGAATGCTTTCGGCACTGAACTGCTTGCCGGTCAGCTCATCGGTGTATTCAACGCGGGCGTTGTTGACGGTCAGGCTGTCGATGTCGAGGCGGATCGGTTGCGCCGGTTTTTCCACGGCGAGGGTCGGCTCGCTGGCGGTCGCGCCCGCTGTGGCCGGTGGAGTCGCCCCCGGCGCCACAGGCACCTTGCCGATGTCTTCCCAGTTGCCGTGGCCGTTCTTGTCACGGTTCAGGCGCAGGTTGAGGCCTTCGACGCGCACGTCACTCATCTGCACTTCGCGGCGCAACAGCGGCAGCACGCGCACGGACAGGCCGAGCATCTGCAAGTCGGCAAACGGTTCGGCAGGTTTGGCCAGGGTGGCGACGCTGGCTTCGTGCAATTCCAGGCCGAGCCACGGGAACAGGCTCCAGCCGATATCGCCATTGAGCGTCAGCTCGATGTGGGCCTTGTCGCGGGCAATCTGGCGGATCTCGTCTTTATAGTCGTTGGGATCGAAGAGGTGGGTCAGGGCAAAGCCTGCCGCCACAATGATCAGCAACAGCCCGAGAAGTACCAGACCCAGGATTTTGCCGAACGCTTTCATGGGCGAGTCCTTGTAGTTAGTCGAATTGGTCATATGGCCGGGGAGTATAGCGCTGCCGGCACCCGGTTCGGTGTGGCGTCATCTGCCGAGGGTCGGCGGCGGCACCTGCAACTTCGCCACAGGGCCTGCGCTTGAGGATGCCCGGCGGGCGCCAGAGGGTGCAATCCGGCCCACGCTTGCGACGCCATTTTTTGCGCTTGGTTCACCAGTCGTTCAGTCACGCCCAGGCGACGGGTAACTTTTCGCACGCATAAATGGGACAAGTAGCAAACGGCGTGGTGCCTTTGCAGACGCGGGGTTGGCGGCTTCCCGAGTCGTACGAGAACAGATGACTTGAAAAAAGGTGATATCAGTTTGGTTTTTCTGTCACCTGAGAATGGTAACCTTCGCCAGTTCGTCCGCCCGTCTGCGACTTAACGTCGCGCCTTCAAGGAGCTTCACCTAAAAAAACGGTCATGCCTGCGTGCATAAGGCCGAGGGTGAGCAGTGGCTGGCGAACCATACTAACAATTGGGGGATACACAATGAGCACGAGCATCACGGCGGACGGCCTCAGAGCCGACCAGCCTGCGTTCCTGTCCAAGGAACGCATCATCGCCAAGCCCGGTTTCAACCGCTGGCTGGTTCCACCGGCCGCTTTGGCCATTCACCTGTGCATCGGCATGGCCTACGGCTTCTCGGTGTTCTGGTTGCCGCTGTCCAAGGCACTCGGCGTTACCGCGCCGGTGGCTTGCGCGCCGGACATGAGCTTCATCGCACAGGTATTTTCGTCGAACTGCGACTGGCCGATCTCCATGCTCGGCTGGATCTACACGCTGTTCTTCATCTTCCTCGGCTGCTCGGCAGCGATCTGGGGTGGCTGGCTGGAACACGCCGGGCCTCGTAAAGCGGGCGTGGTCTCGGCCTTGTGCTGGTGCGGCGGTCTGCTGATTTCCGCGCTGGGTATCTATACCCACCAGATCTGGCTGATGTGGATCGGCTCCGGCGTGATCGGCGGTATCGGTCTGGGCCTGGGCTATATCTCGCCGGTGTCGACCCTGATCAAGTGGTTCCCGGACAAGCGCGGCATGGCGACCGGCATGGCGATCATGGGCTTCGGTGGCGGCGCGATGGTCGGTGCACCACTGGCGACTGCACTGATGAGCCACTTCGCATCGCCAGAAGGCGTGGGCGTATGGCAGAGCTTCGTGGCCATGGCGGCCATTTACTTCGTGTTCATGATCGGTGGCGCACTGTCCTACCGCGTGCCGCCAACCGGCTGGAAACCTGAAGGCTGGACCGCTCCGGCGAAGAAAGCGTCCAACGCCATGATCACCAACCGTCACGTTCACGTGAATGTAGCGTGGAAAACTCCGCAATTCCGTCTGGTCTGGCTGGTGCTGTGCCTGAACGTGTCGGCGGGTATCGGTATCCTCGGCATGGCTTCGCCACTGTTGCAGGAAGTGTTCGGCGGCAAACTGCTGGGCGTCGATGTGCCGTTCGGTCAACTCGACGCTGGCCAACTGGCCTCGATCGCGGCGATCGCAGCGGGCTTCACTGGTCTGCTGAGCCTGTTCAACATCGGTGGCCGGTTCTTCTGGGCCTCGTTCTCCGACTACCTGGGCCGCAAGAACACTTACTTCGTGTTCTTCGCGCTGGGTTTTGCCCTGTACGCGCTGATTCCGAACATGGGCCATCTGGGCAACGTTGCGCTGTTCGTGGCGGCGTTCTGCATCATCCTGTCGATGTACGGCGGTGGTTTTGCCACCGTTCCGGCGTATCTGGCCGACCTGTTCGGTACGCAGATGGTCGGTGCGATCCACGGTCGTCTGCTGACTGCCTGGGCCGCTGCCGGCGTGCTCGGTCCGGTGCTGGTCAACTACCTGCGTGAATATCAGTTGAGCATCGGCGTGGAACGCGCTGCCGCTTACGACATCACCCTGTACATCCTCGCCGGTCTGCTGGTGCTGGGCTTCCTGTGCAACCTGATGGTGCGCCCGGTGGCCGACAAGTACTTCATGACCGACGCCGAACTGGCCGCCGAACAGGCGCTGGGCCACGACAAGGGTGCCGATGCCAGCACCGTTCTGGAGTGGAAAGCGGCGCCGGGCACCAAGCCTCTGGCGATCGCGGCGTGGCTGGTGGTGGGTATTCCGTTGGCGTGGGGTGTGTGGGTGACCCTGCAGAAGACGGCGGTACTGTTTCACTAAGGTGTTAGCTGAATAAACACCGAACCTGTGGGAGCGAGCCTGCTCGCGAAGACGGAGCACCAGTCAACATCAATGTTGGCTGGGGTGCCGCATTCGCGAGCAGGCTCGCTCCCACATTTGTTTATGGCATGCCTGTACTGGCTTGTATGGACATGTCTACCCGCGACAGCCGGGCGTTCTATCCGTCAGGCATCTCACCTCTCGTGTTTCTGTTTGCCTCCTGCGTGCCTATAATGGCTGCCTTTTTCGCCCAATGATTTTGCGGAGCTGGTGATGGCCGAACGTAAGGCGTCTGTCGAGCGCGACACTCTGGAAACCCAGATCAAAGCCTCGATCAACCTTGATGGCACCGGAAAGGCCCGATTCGATATCGGTGTACCTTTTCTTGAGCACATGCTGGATCAGATCGCCCGTCACGGGTTGATCGACCTGGATATCGAATGCAAGGGCGATCTGCATATCGACGACCACCATACGGTGGAAGACGTCGGTATCACCCTCGGCCAGGCGTTTGCCAAAGCCATCGGCGACAAAAAAGGCATCCGTCGCTACGGCCATGCCTACGTGCCGCTCGATGAAGCGCTGTCGCGCGTGGTGATCGATTTCTCCGGTCGCCCGGGCCTGCAGATGCACGTGCCGTACACCCGCGCTACCGTCGGCGGTTTCGACGTTGACCTGTTCCAGGAGTTTTTCCAGGGCTTCGTCAACCACGCGCTGGTCAGCGTGCACATTGACAACCTGCGCGGCACCAACACCCACCACCAGATCGAAACCGTGTTCAAGGCTTTCGGCCGTGCGCTGCGCATGGCCGTCGAGCTGGACGAGCGCATGGCCGGGCAGATGCCGTCGACCAAAGGCGTTCTGTAATGCAGACGGTTGCAGTTATCGACTACGGCATGGGCAATCTGCACTCGGTGGCCAAGGCTCTTGAGCACGTCGGCGCCGGCAAGGTGCTGATCACCAGCGATGCGAACGTGATTCGCGAAGCCGACCGCGTGGTATTCCCGGGCGTTGGCGCGATTCGCGATTGCATGGCGGAGATCCGTCGCCTCGGCTTCGATTCGCTGGTCCGTGAGGTCAGCCAGGATCGGCCGTTCCTCGGAATCTGTGTCGGCATGCAAGCCCTGCTCGATACCAGCGAAGAGAACGCCGGCGTCGACTGCATCGGCCTGTTTCCGGGCGCGGTGAAATTCTTCGGCAAGGATCTGCACGAAGACGGCGAGCACCTGAAGGTCCCGCACATGGGCTGGAACGAGGTAAAGCAGAAAGTCAGCCACCCGCTGTGGCATGACATTCCGGACATGGCGCGTTTCTATTTCGTGCACAGCTACTACATCGCCGCCGCCAACGCGCGGCAGGTGGTCGGTGGCGGTCACTACGGTGTCGATTTCGCCGCAGCGCTGGCCGATGGCTCGCGTTTCGCCGTGCAGTTTCACCCGGAGAAAAGCCATACCCATGGCCTGCAGCTCCTGCAGAACTTCGCCGCGTGGGACGGTCGCTGGTAAATGGCCGTCAAGAAGTCCAAGCCGCCGATTCTGACCCTCACTCCCGAACAGGAGAGCGAGGCCAATCGCAAGATTCAGCGGTTCATGGAAGACCGTTTCGAACTGGACCTGGGTTCATTCGAAGCGGCGGAAATTCTTGAGCTGTTTACCCGCGAAATTGCTCCGCACTATTACAACAGGGCGATTTTCGATGTGCAGACCCACCTCAAAGAGCGGTTTGAAAGCATCGAAAGCGACCTGTGGGCGCTCGAAAAAAATTAGGAGCAGCGGCAAGCTTCAAGCTACCAGCTGCAAGAAACAGCCATACATGCGTGCTTGCAGCTTATAGCTTGCAGCTTGCAGCTCTTTGACGAAGGAAAAAGCATGCTGATTATTCCCGCTATCGATCTCAAGGACGGCGCCTGCGTACGTCTGCGCCAGGGCCGCATGGAAGATTCCACGGTGTTCTCCGATGACCCGGTGAGCATGGCTGCCAAGTGGGTGGAGGGCGGTTGCCGCCGTCTGCATCTGGTCGATCTGAACGGCGCTTTCGAAGGCCAGCCGGTCAATGGCGAAGTGGTCACTGCGATCGCCAAGCGCTACCCGAACCTGCCGATCCAGATCGGCGGCGGCATCCGTTCGCTGGAAACCATCGAGCATTACGTCAAGGCCGGCGTGAGCTACGTGATCATCGGCACCAAAGCCGTAAAAGATCCGGCCTTCGTCGCTGAAGCCTGCCGCGCGTTTCCGGGCAAGATCATTGTCGGTCTGGATGCCAAGGACGGTTTCGTCGCCACCGATGGCTGGGCGGAAATCAGCACCGTGCAGGTGATCGATCTGGCCAAACAGTTTGAAGCCGACGGCGTCTCGTCGATCGTTTATACCGACATCGCCAAAGACGGCATGATGCAGGGCTGCAACGTACCGTTCACCGCTGCGCTGGCCGCTGCCACCAGGATTCCGGTGATCGCTTCCGGCGGCATCCATAACCTGGGTGACATCAAGTCGCTGCTCGACGCCAAGGCACCGGGCATCATCGGCGCGATCACGGGCCGCGCGATCTATGAGGGCACTTTGGATGTTGCAGAGGCTCAAGCTTTTTGTGATGGCTACGCGGCCAGCTCCAAGTTGTAAGCTGCAAGCTGCAAGTTAGAAACTCGACCGCGATCGGCTCTTTCTTGCAGCTAGTAGCTTGAAGCTTGTAACTCTTAATCGGAGATTAAGCCCATGGCGTTAGCCAAACGCATCATCCCTTGCCTGGACGTGGACAACGGCCGGGTCGTCAAAGGTGTGAAGTTCGAGAACATCCGCGACGCCGGTGATCCGGTGGAAATCGCCCGTCGCTACGACGAGCAGGGTGCCGACGAGATTACCTTTCTCGATATCACCGCCAGCGTCGATGGCCGTGACACGACGCTGCATACCGTCGAACGCATGGCCAGCCAGGTGTTCATCCCGCTGACCGTCGGCGGTGGCGTGCGCACCGTGCAGGACATTCGCAACCTGCTCAATGCCGGTGCCGACAAGGTATCGATCAACACCGCAGCGGTGTTCAACCCGGAATTCGTCGGTGAAGCGGCGCAGCATTTCGGCTCGCAGTGCATCGTCGTCGCCATCGACGCGAAGAAAGTTTCCGGCCCCGGCGAAACTCCGCGCTGGGAGATTTTCACCCACGGCGGGCGCAAGCCCACCGGCCTCGACGCGGTCGAGTGGGCGAAGAAAATGGAAGGCCTCGGTGCTGGCGAAATCCTCCTGACCAGCATGGATCAGGACGGCATGAAAAACGGCTTCGACCTCGGCGTGACCCGCGCCATCAGCGACGCGCTGGGCATTCCGGTGATCGCTTCCGGTGGCGTCGGCAATTTGCAGCATCTGGCCGACGGCATTCTCGAAGGCCATGCCAGTGCGGTGCTGGCGGCAAGTATTTTCCACTTCGGCGAATACACCGTGCAGGAAGCCAAGGCCTACATGTCGCATCGCGGCATCGTCATGCGCTAAAGCGTACAGGCCAGTGGACAGCATGGCGCGCCCAAGGCACTCTTGGGCACGCCATGGATTCCGGTAGCCCGACATGATCAAACGCCTGCTTGTTGTTCTCGCCAGCGCCTCGTTGTTATTCATCAGCAATGCCCGGGCCGAAACCAGTCCCGACACCGATCTGGTGCTGCTCACCGAGAACTTCCCGCCGTACAACATGGCGAAGAACGGCAAGAATTTCGCCCAGGGCGACAACATCAACGGTATTGCCACGGACATCGTTCGCGAGATGTTCCAGCGCGCCGGCCTCACTTACAGCCTGACCCTGCGTTTCCCCTGGGAACGTGTCTACAAGCTCGCCCTGGAAAATCCCGGTTACGGGGCCTTCGTCATGGCGCGCCTGCCCGATCGCGAAAGACTGTTCAAATGGGTCGGCCCGATCGGCCCGGATGACTGGATCCTGCTGGCCAAGGCTGACAGCAAGATCACCCTCGAGACCCTCAACGACGCGCGCAAATACAAGATCGGCGCCTACAAGGGTGACGCGATTGCCGAGACACTCACCAAGCAAGGCCTCAAACCGGTGGTGGTGCTGCGCGATCAGGACAACGCTAAAAAGCTGCTCAATGGCCAGATCGATCTGTGGGCCACGGGTGATCCTGCCGGCCGTTATCTGGCACGGCAGGATGGCGTGACCGGTCTGAAGACCGTGCTGCGCTTCAACAGCGCCGAGTTGTACCTGGCGCTGAACAAGGATGTTTCCGATGAGGTGGTCAACAAGCTTCAGACCGCGCTGGATCAACTGCGCAAAGAAGGCGTGGTCGATGAAATCATGGCGCGCTATCTGTGACCACATCCAGATCAGGCGATGGCAGCGCTTCTACGCTGGTGCTGTCGATGCCTGTCTCAGCGGGGATATCCGACGTCAGCGATGGGCACGAACTGACTGACTCGATGGATTGCGGCGGGTATTGCGTCAGCAGAACGCTGGAGTCGTCGGTATAGCCGAAATCGACCGCCACTTGAGTACCGTCTTCCCTCACCAGTTCGTAATGGCTTTGCATCTGATAGACCGCTACGGCTGATTGTTTTGGCACCATGGCAATCACGATCTGCGGTCGCAGCTCGTGCCAGCCGTTGGAAGACGCTTCAGTGTGGGTCAGGGCCTTCGGCAGGCAAGCCGAGAATCTGGTCATGCGGATGTCGCTCAGAGGCGCGGATGGCCAGGCTTTTACAATTTCCATCGCGGTGAAGCTATGGAACATCCGCATCGTCACGGCGCTCTGCGCGCGCGGCGCAGTCCATTTTCTCGCGCGGTATGTGTCTGCCTCATTGCGCTCATAACCGATGAGCACGTATTGGTCGGTCCTCTTGAGTGCGTAGTAAGGTGAGTTGCGAAACTGCTCACCGGGATGCGCATGGTCTCGCACCGCGAACCAAGGCAGGCGGGCAACATGTGTGACTGCGGCGGGTTCGCTTTCGGCTGGCTTGGCATAGCCACCGAGAACCGGAACCTGCGGTGGTTCGCTCAGTTGCACAGGGATCTGCATGCGCAACGCGTACGCCGATGAAGGTGCCGCAGGCTTGCTGTAGCCCTGAATGCCGGCGAATGTGCCCGCTGCAAACAGGATTTCGCCTGCTGCCGCAGTCGGCGGTTCGATGGCGTAGGCACTGAAACTCATTTTGGCGCCGCTACCTTTGTCATTCCAGATCAACTCGCCGAGGTTCGCCGCGACGACGAGGTCGACCCTGACGCAACGCACTGAGTTGAGCGAAGGTTTGCAATGATCGGTGGTGCAGACTTGCCCCAAGGCGACGTAACCGACAGGTGCCAAAGGGCGCCAGATCGACAGGCGCGCAACATTGGGCGCCCCGGTTTCTTTCCAGACCAGTTCAAAATCGACCGGACGCGCCAGTGCCTTGCCTCTGGCGTTTTCGACTCCTTTCAAATCCCTCTCGCAGACCACGGCCGCGACTACTTCGCCGTTGATATTGGCATCGCCGGGGATCAGCATATCGCCCAGCGGGAAATAGCCCGGCAGTGCATCCGGAGCGGGGGCAGGGCGCCAGAAGGTGGCGGGTTTCGCTTTCGAGCCGTTGCTGCTCCAGACCCGATTGAATTCCGTGGTGAAGTTGATCAGCAGGTTGTCCTGGATGATCGGTTCCATTTGCCGTGGCAGCGCTGCGATATTGTCTTCGATAGTCATGATGATTCCTGATAGTTGAAAGCGACGCGAGGGCGTCGCGACCTGTTGCAGGTCGCACTATCGGAAACGGGGACGGTTATCGGGTGGTAACTATGTATGTGCCAGCGTCACAGGGTTTTACCTATAAACGCCGTCCTTGCCATGCCCGGCCATGGCGCGGTTGCTGCGCACGCTGATCATCTGCCTGATATCGATCCAGTCGATGCCTTGCGCTTTGAGTCTGGGTAATTCGCGCTCCAGCACCGCCAGGGTCTGCGGATACGGATGGCCGATCATCACCGCTGAACCCTGTTTGTGCGCCAGGGCGATCGCTGTCTGCAACTGAGTGGCAATGGCCGCTTCGGTGCGCTCATCA
This sequence comes from Pseudomonas sp. Sample_23, assembly GCF_004307595.1. NCBI lineage: Bacteria > Pseudomonadati > Pseudomonadota > Gammaproteobacteria > Pseudomonadales > Pseudomonadaceae > Pseudomonas > Pseudomonas sp. Sample_23. The sequence goes on along the minus strand of NZ_RCNX01000083.1, from coordinate 396,379 downwards.
TCGAGAAACACGTCTCTGGAAACGCTGGCCAGATCGATTTTCTGCGCCTGCTGCGCAGCGACCGTTTGAGCGCTGGTGCGGCTGTCGACGAAGAACTTGTGCCGACGCTGCAATTCGCCCATCAACCACGCCATCGCCGCAGGCTGCGCGGTCATGCGGCTGCCCATGTGATTGTTGATGCCGGCGGTGAACGGGACTTTTTCAAACGCGGCATTCAGGCGTTTCTGCAGCTCTTCGATGGGCAGTTCGGGGTGCCAGGCGTACGGCCCGGTGGCCGGATCCATGGGCATGTGCAGGATGACGATCTTGCCGGCGCGATGGGCTTCGCGGGCAAATTCGCTGGCGTGGGGGGTGTCGGGCATGATCGCCGCCGTGACCGGGCCGGGCAGGGAGAGCACGCGACGATCCCGGGGCAGGTTCTGCCCCAGGTCATCGATGATCAATGTCAGGTAGGCCTTGTGCGGGGAAGAGATGGCGGACTCTGCTTGGGCAAAGCCCGCCAGACAGCACAACAGGACGCAGAGTGCGCGGAGCAACATCCTCAGCGGCCGGAGGTGATGCTCAGGCCTTTGAGCAGGCTCAGGGCCTGGGCCAGCTGGTAATCGTCATCCTGCGGCATCGCTTTGGCCTTGCCGCCGGAACCGCTCGGTTTGTCGGCGCCGCCGTTGCCGTTGCCCAAATGACCTTGCAGATCGGCTTCCTTGAAGTATTCGCTGTCGGCTTCGTTGGTGATCTTCGCGCGGCGCACTTCGATGTCCGGCACGATGCCCTGAGCCTGGATCGAGCGGCCGTTCGGCGTGAAGTACAGCGCGGTGGTGATCTTCAGCGCGCGGTCGTTGTTCAGCGGCAGCACGGTCTGCACCGAGCCCTTGCCGAAACTGGTGGTGCCCATGACCACGGCACGCTTCTGGTCCTGCAGGGCGCCGGCGACGATTTCCGAAGCCGAGGCACTGCCACCGTTGATCAGCACGACCATCGGTACCGCTTCGCTTTCGTCCTTGCCGGTGGCGGAGAAGCGCAATTCGGAGTTGGCGATGCGGCCCTTGGTGTAGACGATCAGGCCTTTGGTGATGAAGTGGTCGACCACTTCCACTGCCGATTGCAGTACGCCGCCCGGGTTGTTGCGCAGGTCGAGAATGATGCCGTTGAGCTTCTTGCCGTTGTCCTTGCGCAGTTTGTCCAGAGCCTTGGAGACTTCTTCGCCGGTCTTGACCTGGAACTGGGTGATGCGGATGTAGCCGTAGCCCGATTCCAGCAGTTGCGCCTTGACGCTTTTCACCTGAATCACTGCACGGGCCAGGGTCACATCGAACGGCGTGCCGCCATCGCGAACCAGGGTCAGGGTGATTTTCTGGCCGATCTTGCCGCGCATCTTGTCGACGGCTTCGGTCATGGTCTGGCCGCGGGTTGGCTGGCCGTTGATCTTGACGATGAAGTCGCCAGCCTGAATGCCGGCCTTCGACGCCGGGGTGTCGTCGATCGGCGAGACAACCTTGATGAAGCCGTCCTCGGCGCCGACTTCGATGCCCAGGCCGCCGAATTCACCGCTGGTGCTTTCCTGCAGCTCGGTGAAATCTTCCGGGCCAAGGTAGGCCGAATGCGGATCGAGGTTGCTGAGCATGCCCTTGATCGCGTTTTCCAGCAGGGTCTTGTCGTCCACAGGTTCGACGTACGCGGCTTTGATCCGGTCCATGACCTCGGCGAAGGTGCGCAGCTCTTCCAGCGGCAACGGCGCCTTGGCGGTCGCGGCAGTGCCTGCCGGAGCGACGGTCGGGGCCGGTTGCGCGGCGAACGCCAGAGGCGCGCCGATCACCAGGGCGATCGTCAGGGCCAGCGAGGTAAGGCGGGACAAATGCAGCATGTCGAACGAACTCCTGAATTAGATGGTGCGCTTATCCTTGCGCACGACACCATTGCGCCGGATCACTCGGGTGACCCTGCTGACGAATTGCGAAATACAGCGCTGGCGTGTCCTGACCGCCACTGTTACCGACAGTGGAAATCGACTCGCCAGCCTTGACCACATCACCCGCCGACTTGAGCAGCGTCTGGTTGTGGCCGTAAAGACTGAGAAAACCGTTGCCATGATCGAGAATCACCAGCAAACCGGCACCGCGCAGCCAATCGGCAAACACCACGCGCCCACCGTGTACGGCGTGCACCTGGCTGCCGGCGGAAGCGCTGATCATCACGCCATCCCACTTGGTGCGGGCGTCGTCGCCACGGCTTTCACCGAAGCGTGCGAGTAATCGACCATCAACCGGCCACGGAAGTTTTCCCCGGGTCGCAGCAAATGGCCCGCCAAAGGTTTCGCCGCTGCTCGATACCAGCGCGCCGGGGCTTGATCTGGCGGGTTTTCGTGGGGCGTCGCTGTTATCAGCCTGCGCCTCACGCAAACGCTTTTTTTCCGCTTCCTGCTGGGCGATCAGCGCTTTCTGCCGCGCTTCCTCTGCCTCACGAGCCTGGCGGGCCAGGGTTTCTTCAATGGTTTTAAGGACTTTAGACAGGTCTGCCTGATCCTGCTCGCGGGCGGCGAGTTTCTGGTCGCGGGCCTTGACGTCGTCATTGAGTCTGGCAAGAACCTGCTGGCGTTCCTTGCGGACTTTCTCGAGTGCTTCGCGCTGCGTGTCGAGGTCGCTTTTCTGCACCAGCAACTGCGCTTGCTGCAGGCCGATGTCTTTTTCGACATTGGCCAACTGGCGCAGGGTTTCGTTGAAGTTCTTCAACTGCTCCAGGCGTGCCTGGCTCAGGTAGTCGTAATACGTGAGGGTGCGGGCGAACTTCTCGGGGTTCTGCTGATTGAGCAGCAGCTTGAGGTATTCCTGGCGGCCGTTCTGGTACGCCGCTCGGGCCTGAATGGCGATCAGTCGCTGCTGTTCAGTGCGCGCGCTCTGGAGTTTTTTTTTCTCTGCATCGAGCCGCTGTAGCTCGGATTCGCTTTTCTGCAGTTCTTTCTGCAGCGCGTCGACCTGTTTCTGCAGCTTGCCCATCTCGGTTTCAGTGCCCTTGAGCTCTTTCTGCACGCCGGACTTTTCTTCCTGCAGCTTGCCCAAGAGTTTTTTCAGCTCGGCGATATCCTGACGCGTGGCGTCCAACTGCTGTTGGGTTTGCGCGCGCTCGTCGGCGAAGGCCGGCTGGAGCAGACAGGTCAGAGCAAGGGCGATCAGGACGCGAAGCATAGGGGCGGGCGGCACCAGGGTAGAGGACGGCCTAGTATGCCCGCCCGAGGCTGCAAAAAAAACGCCCAATTGGGGCTGTGTGATAACTGGACAGAAAAACACTCCACACTAATGCAGGAGTGACCTGTGGCGAGGGGATTTATCCCCGTTCGGCTACGCAGCAGTCGTAAAACCAGCACACGCGGTGTACCAGAGATACCGCGGTGTTCGATTTCAGGGCGGCTGCGTCACCCAGCGGGGCGGTGCGACGGTTCGCTAAATCCCCTCGCCACAAAGTCATTTGCAGCAGGTTTCGCCGTTTTCTGGATTCGCGTTACACCAGGATCGAAGTCCCGGTCATCTCCGCCGGTTTTTCCAGACCCAGCAGCATCAGCATGGTCGGCGCTACGTCCGCCAGCACGCCGCCTTCGCGCACTTTCAGGTCGCGTTTGCCGACGTAGATGAACGGCACCGGCTCGGTGGTGTGCGCGGTGTGCGCCTGACCGGTGGATTCGTCGGCCATCTGCTCGACGTTGCCGTGGTCGGCAGTGATCAAGGCTTCGCCGCCGACTTTTTCCAGCGCTTCAACGATGCGACCGACGCAGGTATCCAGGCACTCGACCGCCTTGACCGCCGCGTCGAAGACACCGCTGTGGCCAACCATGTCGCCGTTGGCGTAGTTGACCACGATCACGTCGTAGCGCTGGTTTTCGATGGCGTCGACGATACGGTCAGTGACTTCCGGGGCGCTCATTTCCGGCTGCAAGTCATAAGTCGCGACTTTTGGCGACGGGATCAGGATGCGCTCTTCGCCCGGGAACGGTTCTTCACGACCGCCGGAAAAGAAGAAGGTCACGTGGGCGTATTTTTCGGTTTCAGCGATGCGCAGCTGGGTCTTGCCGTTTTTCGCCAGGTAATCACCGAGAACGTTTTCCAGGCTGCCGGCGGCGAAGGCCGACGGTGCCGGAATGCTTGCGGCGTACTGGGTCAGCATGACGAAACCGGCCAGTTTTGGCTGGCGGGCGCGCGCGAATTCCTTGAAATCGTCTTCGACGAACACGCGGGTCAGCTCGCGGGCGCGGTCGGCACGGAAGTTCATGAACACCACGGCGTCGCCGTCTTCAACTTTCACCGGCTCACCGATGGAAGTGGCTTTGACGAATTCGTCGCTTTCGCCACGGGCGTAGGCGGCTTCGAGACCTTCCTGAGCGGTGGCGGCGTTGAATTCGCCGTTGCCGTCGACGATCAGGTTGTAGGCCTGGGCGACGCGATCCCAACGGTTGTCACGGTCCATGGCGAAATAGCGGCCGATGATGCTGGCGATCCGGCCTTTGCCCAAGGCCTGGAAAGTCGCGTCGAGCAGTTCGATCGACGAAGCGGCGCTTTTCGGCGGCGTGTCGCGGCCATCGAGGAAGGCGTGCAGGTAGATTTTTTCGGCGCCGCGCTTGAAGGCCAGTTCGGCCATGGCGATCAGGTGATCCTGGTGGCTGTGCACGCCGCCATCGGACAGCAGGCCCATGAAGTGCACGGCTTTGCCGGCGGCCACGGCTTTATCGACAGCGGCGCAGATGGTCGGGTTTTCGAAGAATTCGCCGTCGCGGATCGCTTTGGTCACACGGGTGAAGTCCTGATACACCACGCGCCCGGCGCCGAGGTTCATGTGGCCGACTTCGGAGTTGCCCATCTGGCCGTCCGGCAGGCCGACGTCCATGCCGCTGCCCGAAATCAAGCCGTTCGGCACCGTGGCCCACAGACGATCCAGCACAGGTTTCTTCGCCGCGAACACGGCATTGGATTCGGGGCTGTCGCTGTGACCGAAGCCGTCGAGAATCATCAGGACCAAAGGTTTGGGCGTAGTCGTCATGGAATCCACTCGTGGCTGATAAAGAAGAGGGCGATGGAAAACGGAGTTGGAGTTTAAAGCGAAGTTCCGACCGCGTCACCGCCGGACGGGGTTTGGCCGACCATAGTGGCTGTGTATACTGGCCGACATTTTAACGCCCTGGAACCTCCTTCGATGGTTGCTCACCTGATTGAATTTGCCACTAACCACTACATTCTTGTCGGTATCTTCGTCGTACTTCTGGCTCTGTTGCTGGCGCACACGATGCAGGGCGGCGGCAAGAGCCTGAGCACCGGCGAGCTGACCGCACTGGTCAATAAAGACGCAGGCGTGGTGGTGGACATCCGTCCGGCCAAGGATTATGCCGCTGGCCACATCGTCGGCGCGGTGAACATCCCGCAAGACAAACTGGCTGCCCGCGTCGGCGAGCTGGAAAAACACAAGGCCAAGACCATCATTCTGGTCGACGCCCTCGGTCAGACCGCCGGTACTCACGCCCGCGAGCTGATGAAGTCCGGCTTCACCGCCGCCAAGCTGTCCGGCGGGATTTCCAGCTGGAAAGGCGACAACCTGCCGCTGGTGAAATGACATGAGCGAAGTCATCGTCTACTCCAGCGATTACTGCCCTTACTGCTCGCGCGCCAAGCATCTGCTCGCCAGCAAAGGCGTGGCCTTCGAAGAGATCAAGGTCGATGGCAAGCCGCAGCTGCGTGCCGAAATGACCAAAAAGGCCGGGCGCACGTCCGTGCCGCAGATCTGGATCGGCGCAAAGCACATCGGCGGTTGCGATGATTTATACGCCCTGGAGCGCGCCGGCAAACTCGACGCGCTGCTCAAGGGCTGAACGGCTGCACCCACGTACAGCACTCCCTAAAAGACCCAAGATCGATAAGGATCTGAGATGACTGACCAACAGAACACTGCAGCCAGCGAAGAAGAAACCGCACCGCAATTTTCCTTGCAGCGCATCTACGTACGCGACCTGTCCTTCGAAGCCCCGAAAAGCCCGGCGATCTTCCGCCAGCAGTGGGATCCGGCGGTCGGTCTGGATCTGAACACTCGCCAGAAAGCGCTGGAAGGCGATTTCTACGAAGTGGTGCTGACTCTTTCCGTCACCGTGAAAAACGGTGAAGAAGTGGCCTTCATCGCTGAAGTGCAACAGGCCGGTATCTTCCTGATCAAGAATCTGGACGCGGCTTCGATGAGCCACACCTTGGGTGCGTTCTGCCCGAACATCCTGTTTCCGTACGCCCGCGAAACCCTGGACAGCCTGGTTACCCGCGGTTCGTTCCCGGCGCTGATGCTGGCCCCGGTGAACTTCGATGCCCTGTACGCGCAAGAGCTGCAGCGCATGCAGGAAAGCGGCGAGACCCCGACTGTTCAGTAAGACGGTTCAGCAATACCCCATGTGGGAGCGAGCCTGCTCGCGAAAGCGGTCTGTCAGACACATCAATGTTGACTGACACTCCGTAATCGCGAGCAGTCTCGCTCCCACATTTGTTTTGCGGCGTTACTTGAAGTCGTTCTGCCGCCACGCTTCGTACACGGCGACCGCCACGGTGTTGGACAGATTCAGGCTGCGGCAGCCTTCGCGCATCGGCAGGCGCAGGCGCTGTTCGGTGGGCAGGGCGTCGAGCACGTCCGCTGGCAGGCCACGGCTTTCCGGACCGAACAGAAACGCATCGCCGGGCACGAACGCGGCATCATGGAACGGCCGCGAACCCTTGGTGGTGAAGGCGAACACACGCGGGTTGCCCAGACTTTCCAGACAACTGGCCAGATCAGCGTGACGCTGCAACGTGGCATATTCGTGGTAGTCGAGACCGGCACGGCGCAGGCGCTTGTCGTCCATCTCGAAACCCAGTGGTTCGATCAAATGCAGGTGGCAGCCGCTGTTGGCGCACAGCCTGATAACGTTGCCGGTGTTCGGCGGAATTTCTGGTTGAAAAAGGATGACGTGAAACATGCACGGCTCCGAAGGTAAAGATGAGCGGCATTCTACGCCGCCTGTGGACAACCGTTCGAAACTATTCCCGCGCGTCATCGGCTCGCTGGCGATTGTCGGCTTGATGATCGGCTTGATGATCGGCCGGCTGACCACGCCGGATCCGAGCGTGCTGGAGCAGGTCGAGGTTACCGATGGCGGCCTGGTGGTGTGGTTCAACAATGAGCCGAAGCTGCACGGCGAGATCATCGACGGCACCGTCGCGCTGCTGTTTCAGGCCGAAGGTCGACCGCAGAAAGGCCAGCTCAGGCTCAACGGCAAGGACGTCAACTGGCGCACGCGCAAGAGTGATGGCGGATTGTTGCTGACGGTGCTGGCAGCGCGTCCGTTGCGGGGCGACTGGGTCGGCAGCGAGGTCGATGATCGCTGGCGACTGGAGATCCGTTTGAGCGAGCCCTAGCGGCACTTCTTCATCACTGGGGCGCGCTCCCACACTTTTTGAGGTCGTTTCCCACTGCGACCGTCTTCCTTTCCCATCTCCAGCACGTGCTCGTGCACGCTATCGTTCGCCCCTACAAACGGCAGGATGCCGAAACCCGTCGTCCCCTTGCAGGAATGCAGGGGGCGTCTTTTTCAAGGATGAAAATATGCCAGTCAAACCCCCTCGCGGTGGCGGTACCCACGTGGACGCCTCGGGCAGCCCACATCGGTCTGCAGACGTGGACACTTCGCTTCCCGGCCACTCGGGTCGCACAGGCGTCGATGTGGATATTGCTCAGCACCATTTGCTGCCGCGCGCCGGATCATCCACCGACGCCACCCTGGATGCCGTGCCCCCCGCCGCGGCCGTTGTAGTTCGCGCAATCGCGGAGGGTATTGGCCCGACCGCCAGCCAGCCTTCGCTGGACAATTACGTCACCAACGCCCGAGCGATACTTCCACAGGTCAACAGCGAAGGTTTGCGGGTGATCAGTCGGCGAACCTACGCAGACCTGGCCAACGGTGACCTGGTGCCTGTCGCAGTGGATCCTGCGACGGGTTTGTACCGAGCCCGGCGGCCAAGCGAGTTGCTCCCTTCCGGCCCGGTGATGCTGCGCGATGTGGACAGCGGACTCTGGTATGCGCGTGAAGTCGCGGAGCCAACTACCCGGGAACAGATCCGGACCTACCTTCCCGACGCGACCGACGAGGACGCGGATGCCTTCATCGCCCGGTTTGATGACAAGGACGTGGCAGAGCTTGAGCTCAAGCATATCCAGCTTGGGCTTGCGCTATTGGACTCGACGCGTTTTGACCTGCCGATCAGTCGAGGTTCCATTTCATCGGACAACGAGTTTCATGAGGCGCGAAATATGTGGGCGACGTTTCGCCAGTTGTACCGATGGCAAGGCCAGCCCGAGCAGCGCGTCTACCGTGATGGGCGGCTCGTGGGCTTCAAGCTGGAAATCGATCTGACGATTTGGCCAGTTGCAAAGCCGCTTTCCTTGAAGTTCGGCTCAGTGGTTTCTCTGACGTTAAGAGGCCGTGGCCGGCTGGATCCGGACGTGTTTTGCGCACAATTTCCCAACCTTGAAAGTCTGACGATTACCAGTCGGGAAATCGGAGTGCAAGGCCGGTTTCAAGGATGGGACGTGATTAATTGGGTGCATTCAAAATTCAGTCTGGATTCGCGCTTTGCCGAGCAATTGAAAAGATTCCCGCGTCTGCAAAGGCTGCACTTGCAGGACTGTGAATTGACGTCTGACTTTTCCGTACGAGGCCTTGCCAGGCTACATGAGCTATGGCTTTGCAATACATTCGAGGCCCCGGTGAATAGCCTCGACATGCAAATGCGGCATCAGGAGCAAGTCACCTTTTTGCAAGTGGCAGCTGACCTCAGAGGGATGACTGAACTGCGAGTGCTGGATCTGAGCCGCACCGGAATACACCTGCTGCCTTCCGGTCTTGAGGCCATCGACGTGGCGTCGAAGCTTGAAGTGTTGAGACTGGGGGGCAATCCGCTTGCGGACAGCCTTTCACTCGAAAACATGACCGCACTGCAGGAGCTGGATCTTTCCAACACACGATTGCAACGATTTCCCGAGGGCGTTACCGACAGGATTCCCGCAAGAGAACTGAATCTTGCGGACAATCACATCAGGTCGATTCCCGAATCCGTGGAGCTCAGAGCGGGGTTCAATCTCATCGGCAATCCGATCACGGACCCGGCCTCGCTACGGCGGTTGATACGAGCACGTGCCGAGACAGGCACCGATATCTGGCTTGGGCAGGAAAGCAGCGATGGGTCAGCCGATCTCTGGCTACGCAATGTGCCACAGGACCAGATAGCGGAAAAACAAGCGCTGTGGGGCAGGCATAACGCCGCAATGCCACTGGCAGTGACCGGCATTCTTCGTCGGCTGAGCCGAACGCCCGAGTTTCACGTCGAACGCCCGCTGCTGCAGCGGCGCGTGTGGTGGTTTCTGGAAATGTATGACCGGGCCGACGTCACCGAGCGGGCCAGGCTCGACGCCATTCTTCATACGGAAACGAGTCCCGGGAGGATGCTGGACCGGCTGGAGAATGAAATCCGCAGCTATGACGCAGGGCGACAGAATCAACCGCTGCACCCTCTGCCCAAGCGTCCCAAGTTCGAATAGGCGCAGAACGCATTGCGGTGTAAAAGCGGGAATCCCTGACCTGCCTGTATCAGGGTTCCCAAAAGCATGGGCGTCGCGTTCAGCGTCGGCCCGGTGTAAAGAGGGAACCCCCGGCCTGCCTGTACCAAGGATCCCAAAAGGGTGGACTCATCCGTTGCGGTCTGAGCCCGATGTAAAGAGGGGAATCCCCGGCCTGCCTGTACCAAGGTCCCCGAAACGGGTGGTGAAACGAATCACCTGAGATAGGTATTGCAGGGTGCGTGCCAGGTTTAAATTTGCTGAAACAAAAAACGCTTTGCGAACGCGAAAGCCCCGGGACTCGGGGCTTTCGCGTTTTTGAATAAAGGGTTTTTCAGTTTTTTCAGGAGTGATTGTGGCGATACGGCTGTGCGCGATCGCGGGTCATTGTGCATTGATGCGGTGCACGGTGGCCCTCACCCTGACCCTCTCCCAGAGGGAGAGGGGACTGACCGAGGTGCCCGGTCAAGTTACGCCGACCTGAGATACCGAGCCGAACTCAGGCCTCGAAACCACCCAAGATTGCTCCCTTCCCCCTCTCCCCCTTGGGGGAGAGGGCTGGGGTGAGGGGGATCGATCCTGAGTACACGACAACCCTTAAGCGTTAACCCTCTTCCCCCTCATCATCATCCCCACCATCAACCTTCATCCCCAGTTCCTTGATCTTGCGCGTCAGGGTATTGCGCCCCCAACCCAGCAGCACCGCCGCATCACGCCGACGTCCTGCGGTGTGCTTCAAAGCAGTCTCGATCATGATCCGCTCGAACGCCGGCACCGCGCTGTCGAGCAGGCTCGACTGGCCTCGGGCCAGGGCCTGATCGGCCCACTGGCGCAGGGCCTGTTCCCAGTTGGTCACTGGCGCCGAATCCTGCGGCAGGTTGAGCAGTTCCGGTGGCAAGTCACTGATGTGCACTTCACGGCCGGAGGCCATGACGGTGATCCAGCGGCAGGTGTTCTCCAGCTGGCGCACGTTGCCCGGCCACGGCAGGTTTTTCAGGTATTCCTCGGTTTCGCTTTTCAGCAGCTTCGGCTCGACCGCCAGTTCCTGCGCGGCGCGGCTGAGGAAGTGCCGGGCCAGGGTCGGGATGTCTTCGCGACGATCCGACAGGCGCGGGATGTGGATGCGGATCACGTTGAGGCGGTGGAACAAGTCCTCGCGGAACTTGCCGGCGTGAACGAGGGTTTCGAGATTCTGGTGGGTCGCGGCGATGATGCGTACATCGACCTTCACCGGCACATGGCCGCCGACGCGATAGAACTCGCCATCGGCCAGCACGCGCAGCAGACGGGTCTGGGTGTCCGCCGGCATGTCGCCGATTTCATCGAGAAACAGCGTGCCGCCGTCCGCCTGTTCAAAGCGACCGCGACGCAAATTCGCCGCGCCGGTGAACGCGCCTTTCTCGTGGCCGAACAGTTCCGATTCCATCAGATCCTTGGGAATCGCCGCCATGTTCAGGGCAATGAACGGCGAAGCCGCGCGTGGGCTGTGGCGGTGCAGGGCGTGGGCGACCAGTTCTTTACCGGTACCGGATTCGCCGTTGATCAGCACGGTGATGTTGGAGTGGCTCAGGCGCCCGATGGCACGAAACACTTCCTGCATCGCCGGCGCTTCGCCGATGATTTCCGGGGTGCGCGTCAGCGCAGGCACCACTTCCAGGCCTTGCTGTTCCTGCGCATGCTGGTTGGCGCGTTTGACCAGCGATACCGCCTCATCGACGTCGAAAGGCTTGGGCAGGTACTCGAAAGCGCCGCCCTGATAGGAGGCGACAGCGCTGTCCAGATCGGAGTGAGCGGTCATGATGATGACCGGCAGCCGTGGGTGCTGTTCGCGAATCCGCGCCAGCAGATCCAGGCCACTGGCGCCCGGCATGCGGATATCGGAAATGATCACGTCCGGCTGCTGCCGGGCCAGACGACTCATCACGCCATCGGCGCTGTCGAAGCTCTGGGTGGTCATGCCTTCCTGCTGCAAGGCCTTTTCCAGGACCCAACGGATAGAACGGTCGTCATCGACGATCCACACGGTTTCACTACGGCTCATGTCGATGTGGCTCCTTGTTCCAGTGGCAGGAAGATCGAGAAGGTGGTGTGGCCTGGATGGCTCTCACACTCGATCAGGCCCTGGTGCTGACTGATGATGTTCTGGGTAATGGCCAGGCCCAGCCCGGTACCGTCCGGGCGGCCGCTGACCATGGGAAAGAAAATGGTTTCCTGCAGTTCCGCCGGGATGCCCGGGCCGTTGTCGATGATCTCGATCTTGGTCACCAGACGATGGCGGATGTGGCCGATGGTGAACTGGCGCATGGCGCGGGTGCGCAGGCTGATGCGGCCCAGGCGCAGCTCGTTCTGGCTGCTGATCGCCTGCATCGCGTTGCGCACGATGTTCAACACCGCCTGAATCATTTGCTCGCGGTCGATCAATACGTCGGGAATGCTCGGGTCGTAATCACGCACCAGGGTGATGCAGCCCTGGCTTTCGGCTTCGACCAGATGACAGACGCGTTCGAGCACTTCGTGGACGTTGCACATGGCCAGCGACGGCAGTTTGTTCGAGCCGAGCATGCGATCGACCAGATTGCGCAGGCGGTCGGCCTCTTCGATGATCACATTGGTGTAGTCACGCAGGCTTTCTTCGGGCAATTCGCGAGCGAGCAATTGCGCAGCGCCGCGGATGCCACCGAGGGGGTTCTTGATCTCGTGGGCGAGGCCGCGCACCAGCATCTTGCTGGTTTCCTGCTTGGACAGCTGGGCCTCTTCCTTGGTGATCCGCAACAGGCGATCACGTGGGTGCACTTCAAGCAAAAGCAAAGTCTCGCCGTTGCTGAGGATTGGCGTCACCGCGTAATCCACGGTCAGCGTCTGGCCGGTGAGGGCGGTGAGCATCGCTTCACGCTTGGTGAAAGGGTGCGCCTGCTCCACCGCCTGACGCAGGGAATTGAGCGCCTCGGGGGATTCGGTGAACAGCTCGCTGATGAACTGGCCGTGACTGCGCTGACCGCTGACCGCCAACAGCATTTCCGCCGCCGGGTTCATGTACTCCAGGCGCAGCTCGGCGTCGAGCAGGATGGTCGCCGTGGTCAGGTTGTCGAGCAGCAAACGGTGTATAGCGTCGCTTATGGTCATCTGGACCCCTTTTGGAGCAAGGCGTGCGCGAGAACAAAGCGCTGATGTCGGGAAAATGCAAAAACCAAACCAAGGCTCCGAAAAGAAGCGTTTAACCCCTGAAACAGGCGTTTGACGCGCGTTTGTATGGCACGAAGCCAGCTCAAACGGGAAGTTTCGAACCAAAATGGGTTGGGTTGTGGGCGAGATGCAGTTTAGTGCACCAATAGGGTGCGCATGCCCGGCAGACGTTAAAAGAAGCGCAGGAATGGGTTTTTCGGTTCGTCAGGTTTGTCCTTGAGCGGGCATTCCGGGCGCACACCATAGTCGTCGGCGACACAGGGTTTGACCTGACGTTTCTGCGCCAGGGAAATGCGCAGCATGTGGAACGGCTGATTGGCGGTGCGTTCCACGGTACGCCCGGCGGCGTCGAGGATTTCGATCGAAAGGCTGTGGCTGCCGCGATCGATATTGCTCAGCGCAAATACCGGGCTGACGCCGGGCTCGCCAGTGGCCTTGCCATCCAGCAGCAAGCGATAACGATGGCCGCTTTGCAGGCCGGGCTCGCTGGTGACGCTGACGATCAGCTCGCCGGCGCTGCTGCGCAAAGTAGCATCGGGCTCCGGGATCAGAATGCGCAGCATGTCGTAGTGAAAGGGCGCTGGTTCGGCGGATTTTTTCGCTGTGGTGATCGGCGCTGCGGTGTTGGCAGGGACACCCATGCGATTGCTCGTCGCGATCGGCACTCGCTTGGCGTTGGCGCGCGGCTGGTCGGTGTAGACGCGGTTGCCCTGTGCGTCGATGTAGGTAAAGACCTCCGCCGAGGCGGACGTCGACATCAACACCAGGATGAGTGCCAGCCCCGCGCGAATCACGGCGTATGCACCCGTTGCACGGTGAAGACCGCTGGCGGGCTCTGCTGGATGACAGTCTGGCCGTCGATCACCTGCACGGCCAGGCTATGCTCGCCGCGATCGATGTTGACCAGTTGCAGAACCGGCACGTTGCTCGGCTGGCCATAGGGCTGGTCGTCGAGCAGCAGCCTTAATTGATGCGGCGGTTGCAGGCGCGGCTTGATCAGGACGTTGACCGTGAAGGTGCCGTTGTTGGCGCGCAGCGCCTCGTCAGAGGGCAGACCGGCGAGCTCGAGGATTTCATAGGCGTTGCGCGGTGGTTGCGGTTGTTCTGCGGTGGGTGCTTGCGGCGCACTCGGTGCTTGCGGCTCGACCCGATTGAGCGGTGGCAGCTCGACCGGTTGCGCCTGCACGCCGTCCGGCGGCTGATTGCTGTACGCCGTGTTGCCGTTGGCGTCGGTGTACTTGTAGATCTGCGCGGCGGCGGGCAGGGCGATCAGCAGCAGAATGTAGAGAAACGTGCGACCCATGAAATCGACCGGGATTGGAAGCGATGGGTAGCAGCATAGGACAGGTGGGGCGGTTGGCCAAAACCGTTAATAACTGGAATTGAAAAGACTGGTAGCCAAAACACGGATCGTTCCCACGCGGAGCGTGGGAACGATCAATGACACGCAGCTTTCGCGAGCAGGCTCGCTCCCACAGGGTAAATGAACTGCGCCGGGCAATAAAAAAGGCCTCCCGAAGGAGGCCTCTTGTGTCACGCCACTTTACGCAGCGCTACCGGATCAGCAGCTGTAGTACAGCTCATATTCCAGTGGGTGTACGAAGGTGCGAACCTTGATTTCTTCTTCCGATTTCAGCGCGATGTAAGCGTCGATGAAGTCGTCGGAGAACACGCCGCCCTTGGTCAGGAAGGCGCGGCCCTTGTCCAGCTCTTCCAGGGCTTCTTTCAGGCTGCCGCAAACCTGTGGAATCTCTTTCGCCTCTTCAGGCGGCAGGTCGTACAGGTTCTTGTCGGCAGCATCGCCTGGGTGGATCTTGTTCTGGATACCGTCCAGGCCGGCCATCAGCAGCGCTGCGAAGGCCAGGTACGGGTTGGCAGCCGGATCCGGGAAGCGTGCTTCGATACGGCGGGCTTTCGGGCTCGACACGTATGGAATACGGATCGAAGCGGAACGGTTGCGCGCCGAGTAGGCCAGCATTACCGGAGCTTCGAAGCCTGGCACCAGACGCTTGTAGGAGTTGGTCGCCGGGTTGGTGAAGCCGTTCAGGGCCTTACCGTGCTTGATGATGCCGCCGATGAAGTACAGAGCGGTATCGGACAGGCCGGCATAGCCTTCACCTGCGAAGGTGTTCTTGCCGTCTTTCCAGATCGACATGTGTACGTGCATGCCCGAACCGTTGTCGCCGTACAGTGGCTTCGGCATGAAGGTCGCGGTGCGGCCGTAAGCGTCGGCAACGTTGTGCACAACGTATTTCAGGGTCTGAACTTCGTCAGCTTTCTTCACCAGGGTGTTGAACTTGACGCCGATTTCGTTCTGGCCGGCAGTCGCCACTTCGTGGTGGTGAACTTCAACCGACTGACCCATTTCTTCCAGTGCGTTGCACATGGCGGTACGGATTTCGTGGTCGTGGTCGAACGGTGGAACCGGGAAGTAGCCGCCTTTCACGCCTGGACGGTGACCCTTGTTGCCGCCTTCGATGTCCTGGTCGGACATCCACGAACCTTGCTCGGAGTAGATCTTGAACATCGAGCCGGAGATGTCCGACTTGAATTTCACCGAGTCAAAAATGAAGAACTCAGGCTCCGGACCGGCGAATACGGTGTCACCGATACCGGTGGCTTTCAGGTGCTCTTCGGCGCGCTTGGCGATCGCACGTGGGTCGCGATCGTAGCCCTGCATGCTCGAAGGCTCGATGATGTCGCACACCAGAATCAGGGTTGGGTCTTCGGTGAACGGATCGAGTACGGCAGTTTCGTCGACCGGCATCAGGATCATGTCGGAGGCTTCGATGCCTTTCCAGCCGGAGATGGAGGAACCGTCGAACATCTTGCCGACTTCGAAGAAGTCGTCATCCAGCGCATCGCGAGCCGGCATGGTCACGTGGTGCTGAGTGCCTTTGGTGTCCGTGAAGCGCAGATCAATCCACTTGACGTCATGATCTTTGATGAGTTGAACCGACTTCGACATAGTGTCCTCCGGGTGAATTAGGGCGGGTAGTGGATGCCCTTAATAATGGTGATGCCGGCGCGAATACTCTGCCAAGGCAACCTGCCTCACAAGGGAGCAAATTGCATGCCAGTGCCCCAGCATGGGTTTTTTGCCCCAAATTCACGCTTATTAAGGCGTGCGAGGTACTGAATCGACAAATCCCGCCCCTTAATGTTGCGTTTAAATTCAGAAATGACCTGTTTTGGTGCAAGCAAAACCTTCTGCACATTAACTGGTTAAACCTTGAGCAATTTCCGCTATAATCCGCGCCCCCCTTTTTCGGCTGGCCGTTCGCGCGCTGTTTTCATGAAACTTATCGTAAAAGTCTTCCCCGAGATCACCATCAAAAGCCGACCTGTCCGGACGAAATTCATCCGCCAGTTGGCCAAGAACATCCGCACCGTGCTCCGTGACCTGGACCCGGCCGTGGTGGTGAACGGCGTGTGGGACAATCTCGAGCTGGAAACCCGCGTTACCGACCCCAAAGCCTTGAAGGAGATGGGCGAGCGCCTGACCTGCATGCCGGGTATCGCGCACTTTCTGCAGATCGACGAGTACCCGCTGGGCGACTTCGACGACATCACCGAGAAGTGCAAACAGCACTACGGCGATGCGCTGGCCGGGAAGATTTTCTCGGTGCGCTGCAAGCGCGCAGGCAAGCATGCGTTCAGCTCGATGGACGTGGAAAAATACGTCGGCAGCAAGCTGCGTCGTGAGTGCGGTGCGGCCGGAATCGACCTTAAAGCGCCGCAAATCGAAGTCCGTATCGAAGTTCGCGACAAACGGTTGTTCGTGATTCACAGCCAGCACAACGGCATCGGCGGCTACCCGCTGGGTGCGCTGGAGCAGACGCTGGTATTGATGTCCGGCGGCTTCGATTCGACCGTGGCGGCTTACCAGATCATGCGTCGCGGCCTGATGGCGCACTTCTGCTTCTTCAATCTCGGCGGGCGTGCCCACGAATTGGGCGTGATGGAAGTCGCGCACTTCATCTGGAAGAAGTACGGCAGCTCGCAACGCGTGCTATTTGTCAGTGTGCCGTTCGAGGAAGTGCTGGGCGAAATTCTCGGCAAAGTCGATAACAGTCATATGGGCGTGGTTTTGAAGCGTATGATGTTGCGCGCCTCGTCCGAGATCGCCGAACGCCTGCACATCGATGCACTGGTGACCGGTGAAGCGATCTCCCAGGTGTCGAGCCAGACGCTGCCGAACCTGTCGGTGATCGACTGCGTGACCGATAAACTGGTGCTGCGGCCGCTGATCGTCGCGCACAAGCAGGACATCATCGACACGGCCAACGAGATCGGCACCGCCGATTTCGCCCGGCACATGCCGGAATATTGCGGCGTGATTTCGGTCAACCCCAAGACTGCCGCCAAGCGTGGCCGGGTTGAGCACGAAGAGAAAGAATTCGACATGGCGGTACTCGAGCGTGCGCTCGCCAACGCCAAACTGGTGCCGATCGATCGGGTAATCGACGAGTTGGGCCAGGATTTGCAAATTGAAGAAGTCAGCGAAGCGCTGGCCGGTCAGATCGTCATCGACATCCGCCACCCGGATGCCGCCGAGGATGACCCGCTGGAACTCGCCGGCATAGAGGTACAGACGATGCCGTTCTATGCAGTGAACGCACGTTTCAAGGAACTGGACCCTACTCGCCAGTACCTGCTGTATTGCGACAAAGGCGTGATGAGTCGCCTGCATGCCCACCATTTGCTCAGTGAGGGGCATGCCAATGTGCGCGTTTATCGACCGAGCTAAGTGCCCGGGGCTGTTTGCCTGTGGCCTGCGTCACCGGCCCCCCGACACCGCCGTCAAGCTGTAACGGCCATGCCGGACACTACTGCTAATCGCTGCCATGACTTGTCAGCAAACCGAATCCTCTGATCGAGATACACAAGTGATCGAAAATCTACGCAACATCGCCATCATTGCCCACGTTGACCACGGTAAAACCACCCTGGTAGACAAACTCCTGCGTCAATCCGGCACCCTGGAGCGCAACGAGCTCAACGACGAGCGCGTGATGGACTCCAACGACCAGGAAAAAGAGCGCGGTATTACCATTCTGGCGAAGAACACCGCCATCAACTGGAACGGCTACCACATCAACATCGTGGACACCCCGGGCCACGCCGACTTCGGCGGCGAAGTTGAACGCGTAATGTCGATGGTCGACTCCGTTCTGCTGCTGGTTGACGCTCAAGACGGCCCTATGCCGCAAACCCGTTTCGTGACCAAGAAGGCTTTCGAAGCCGGCCTGCGTCCTATCGTGGTGATCAACAAGGTTGACCGTCCAGGCGCGCGTCCGGACTGGGTTCTGGATCAGATCTTCGACCTGTTCGACAACCTCGGTGCTACCGAAGAACAACTGGACTTCCAGGTTGTTTACGCTTCGGCCCTGAACGGTATTGCCGGTCTGGACCACACCGCCATGGCGGAAGACATGACTCCGCTGTACCAGGCGGTAGTCGACCACGTTCCGCCTCCGGCTGTTGACCGTGACGGTCCGTTCCAGATGCAGATCTCCGCTCTGGACTACAACAGCTTCCTGGGTGTTATCGGTGTTGGCCGTATCGCTCGCGGTCGCGTCAAGCCGAACACCCCGGTTGTCGCTATCAGCGCCGACGGCAAGCGCCGCAACGGTCGTATCCTGAAGCTGATGGGTCACCACGGTCTGCACCGCATCGACGTTGACGAAGCAGCAGCCGGCGACATCGTCTGCATCAGCGGCTTCGACGAGCTGTTCATCTCCGACACTCTGTGCGACATCAACACCGTCGAGGCGATGAAGCCGCTGACCGTTGACGAGCCAACCGTTTCCATGACCTTCCAGGTAAACGACTCGCCATTCTGCGGTAAAGAAGGCAAGTTCGTGACCTCCCGTAACATCAAGGATCGTCTGGACAAAGAGCTGCTGTACAACGTTGCACTGCGCGTTGAAGAAGGCGACTCGGCTGACAAGTTCAAGGTTTCCGGCCGTGGTGAGCTGCACCTCTCGGTACTGATCGAAACCATGCGTCGCGAAGGCTTCGAGCTGGCCCTGGGCCGTCCTGAAGTGATCATCCGTGAAGTTGACGGCGTGAAGCAGGAACCGTTCGAAAACGTCACCATCGACATCCCTGAAGAATCCCAGGGCAAGGTCATGGAAGAGATGGGTCTGCGTAAGGGCGACCTGAGCAACATGGTGCCGGATGGCAAGGGCCGTGTTCGTCTGGAATACAACATCCCTGCTCGCGGTCTGATCGGTTTCCGTAACCAGTTCCTGACCCTGACCAACGGTGCTGGCATCCTGACCTCGATCTTCGACCGTTACGCTCCAGTGAAGTCGGGCCACATGTCCGGCCGTCAGAACGGCGTTCTGGTTTCGGTTGAAACCGGCAAGGCTCTGACCTACTCGCTGGAAACCCTGCAGGCTCGTGGCAAGCTGTTCGTAGAACACGGCCAGGAGATCTACAACGGTCAGATCGTTGGTCAGAACAGCCGCGACAACGACCTGGGTGTCAACCCAACCAAAGGCAAGAAGCTCGACAACATGCGTGCTTCGGGTAAAGACGAAACCATCGCTCTGGTCCCACCTGTTCGCTTCACCCTGGAACAGGCTCTGGAATACATCCAGGAAGACGAGCTGTGCGAAGTTACGCCTAAGTCGATCCGTCTTCGCAAGAAGATCCTCGACGAAAGCGAGCGTACCCGCGCTGCGAAGAAAGCCAAGGCGTAATCCAGCCCTGGAATAGAAAACGCCCCCGGTCGCGAGACCGGGGGCGTTTTTGTTTGTCTGGGGTTTAGGCGATCTTTGTGCTGGCCTCATCGCTGGCAAGCCAGCTCCCACAGGGTTTTGTGGGCGTATTGATCGTTCCTACGCTCTGCGTGGGAATGCCTCAACGGACGCTCCGCGTTCGGCTTCAGGAGTGACGCGGAGCGTCCCGGGCTGCATTCCCACGCAGAGCGTGGGAACGATCAGGCGCGATCAAAATTTGTCGATGGCCCGGAAATTCTGCACCCGCTCGACTTCTTTCGGCTTATAAGCGCAATACCCCGGCCGCGGGCCGATCTTCGGGTGGTTGCGGCAGGTGTCCGGGCGCTTGTCATAAATGGTGCACAGGCGGGTTTTACGATCCAGGTAATAGCAGTCGTTATTGCTCATGCGCTGGAGGGTGAAGATTCCCGACTTCTGATTGAAGCGCTCAACCAGACCTTCCTTTTGCAGACGCTTGGCGATGTTCTTTGGCGGATCGCCCAGTTCGAACTCGTCGACCACACCGATGCGCACCAGATCCTTGATCTTCACTTCGACCGGCAACGTGCAGCAGCTGGACATGCACGAGCCGCACATCGGCGCCGAATATTTGGCCCACGTATCGAGACGATCAATCTCGGCGGCGGCGATCAGGTTGGGCTTCATCATCGGGAGTTACCAGGCGTGTATGCATCAGGGCGCGCGATCATACCGGGAGCGGTGGAATTTTGAACAACCTTTCGCCGGATATTTTCACAGCGGCCGCATTTTGCCCGACAGGACGGCACGGCCCCTGCATTCATTGGCTCATCCGCCAGGGTTATGTCGCACTGGCGCACAGTCCGCGCAAATACTGCCGAACCAGAGCCGTTACCGCCGGTCAGACCGTCTAGGCTCAGAAAATTCCCGCTCGCTCGAGGTCCTGTTGATGACTCAAGAACCACTAGTTCGCGAAGCAGAGGTGGCCGCATTCCGCGACGCCGTCCTGACCAAACTCACCTACGCCGTGGGCAAAGACCCCGATCACGCCTTCGACCATGACTGGTTCGAAGCCATCGCCCTGGCTGCGCGTGATCACATGGTCGAACACTGGATGGACCACACCCGACAGATCTATCGCAAAGGCCAGAAGCGGGTTTATTACCTCTCGCTGGAATTTCTCATCGGCCGTTTGCTCTACGACAGCCTGAGCAACCTCGGCCTGCTCGACGTCGCCCGTGAAGCGCTGACCGAACTGGGCGTCGATCTGGAGCGCATCCGCCTGCTGGAGCCCGATGCAGCGCTGGGCAATGGCGGCCTCGGTCGTCTCGCGGCGTGCTTCATGGAAAGCATGTCGACCCTTGGCATCGCCGGCCATGGCTATGGCATTCGTTATGAGCATGGCTTGTTCCGTCAGGCGATTGTCGATGGCTGGCAACAGGAGCAGACCGAACACTGGCTGGATTTCGGCAACCCTTGGGAATTCGAACGGCCGGAAGTGGCGTACCCGATCGGCTTCGGCGGCAGCGTCGAAACCGTCACCGATGCCTCCGGCAAGACTCGTCAGGTCTGGTCGCCGGCGGAAACCGTGCGCGCCATTGCTTATGACACGCCGGTGGTCGGCTGGCGCGGAGCGAGCGTCAACACCCTGCGCCTGTGGCGTGCCCGCGCCATGGAAGACCTGCACCTGGAGCGCTTCAACGCCGGTGACCACCTGGGCGCCGTGGCGGAAGTGGCCCGCGCCGAAAGTATCTCCCGCGTCCTTTATCCGGCCGACAGCACCGAAGCCGGGCAAGAACTGCGCCTTCGTCAGGAATACTTCTTCGTCGCCGCTTCGCTGCAGGATCTGCTGCGCCGTCACCGCAACATGCACACCTCGGTGCTGACCCTCGGTGACCACGCGGCGATCCAGCTCAACGACACTCACCCCTCGATTGCAGTGGCCGAGCTGATGCGCCAACTGGTCGACGTCTACGACGTCGCGTGGGACGCAGCATGGCAAGTCACCGTCGACACGCTGTCGTACACCAATCACACGCTGCTGCCGGAAGCGCTGGAAACCTGGCCGGTCGGGCTGATGGAACGCATGCTGCCACGGCACATGCAGATCATTTACCTGATCAACGCACAGCACATCGATTCGTTGCGGGCCAAGGGCATTCATGACTTCGACGTGTTGCGCGCGGTGTCGCTGATCGAAGAAGACAACGGCCGCCGGGTGCGCATGGGCAACCTCGCGTTCCTCGGTTCGCACAGCGTCAACGGCGTGTCCGGTCTGCATACGCAGCTGATGCGCAAAACCGTATTCGCCGAACTGCACAAGCTCTATCCGGAGCGGATCAACAACAAAACCAACGGCATCACCTTCCGCCGCTGGTTGTATCAGGCCAACCCGGAACTGACCTCAATGCTGACCGACGCTCTCGGCCCGGACGTGCTTGATCATCCCGAAGAGCGCCTGCTCGAACTCGAACCGTTCGCCGAGAAAACCGCGTTCCGCAAAGCCTTCGCCGAGCAGCGTTTGCACAGCAAGAAGGCGCTGGCCTATCTGATTCACGAGCGCCTCGGGATCGCGGTCAACCCGGCGGCGATGTTCGACGTGCAGGTCAAACGTATTCACGAATACAAGCGTCAGTTGCTCAACCTGATGCACACCGTAGCGTTGTACCAGGCGATTCGTGCCGAACCGGAAGTCGACTGGGTGCCACGGGTGAAGATCTTCGCCGGTAAAGCGGCGGCGAGTTATCACCAGGCCAAGCTGATCATCAAGCTGACCAATGACATCGCACGCGTAGTGAACAACGACCCGACCGTGCGTGGCCTGCTGAAAGTGGTGTTCCTGCCCAACTACAACGTCAGCCTGGCCGAGAGCATCATCCCGGCGGCGGACTTGTCCGAGCAGATTTCCACCGCCGGTTTCGAGGCGTCGGGCACCAGTAACATGAAGTTCGGCCTCAACGGCGCGTTGACCATCGGCACCCTCGACGGTGCCAACGTGGAAATGTGCGAGCGCATCGGTGCCGAGCACATGTTCATCTTCGGTCTCAGTGCGCAACAGGTTGAAGCGCGCAAGCAGAACCACGAGTTCAGCGCCGTACCCGACATCGCCGCCTCCCATCGTTTGAACGATGTGCTGCAAGCGATTCGCAGCGGTGTGTTCTCGCCGGACGATACCTCGCGTTACACCGGCCTGATCGACTCGTTGATCGACTATGACCGCTTCCTGGTCTGCGCCGACTTCGACTCCTACTGGGAGGCGCAGAAGCGCGTCGATGCGCACTGGCATGACTCGCAGAACTGGTGGCGTTCGGCGGTGCTCAACACCTCGCGGATGGGCTGGTTCTCTTCCGACCGGACGATTCGCGAGTACGCCACGGATATCTGGAAAGCGTTGGAGTAACTTTCCCCGACAAATCTGCGCAAGGCCCAACGTTTGTTGGGCCGGATCGATATACTGAGCGCCGGTTAAAAGGCATCAATCACCGCCGTACCCTGTGGGGGCGAGCCTGCTCGCGAAGCGATCGTCGACTTAAACAGAAATGTTGGCTGACAATCCGGCTTCGCGAGCAGGCTCGCTCCCACACGGTTTGTGCCTAGACTGAAGCCATCGCCGGACTCGCCCCGCCCCGGGGCTGCTTAGGGATATCGACCATGCAATGGATGTTCATGTTGATCGGGCTGGTGCTCGGTGGACTGCTCGATGAGTCGTTCAGTGGCGCGCTGCTGGGTGCGCTGCTGGGGCTGGTCATTGGCCAGGCGCTGCGCATTGCGCGTCTTGGCTCGCAGGCGGCGGAGCAACAGCGTCAACTCGAGCAAGTGCGCGAAGCATTGCAAGGCGTGGCTCAGCGGCTGTTTGTGCTGGAGGGTTCGCCCTCGCATGCGCCCGTGCCGCCACCTGAAGCCGAGCCAGTCGCCGCACCCGTCGACGTGGCTGAGCAGGCTGCCCCGACCCCTGAACTGATCTGGGAACTGCCCCCCGAAGTCGAACCGATCTCCACCGTCGCCCGCGAACCCAGCCAGCCGCTGCCGGCCGATGTCTGGCGCGCCGAACCGGCTCCCGTTGCACCACCGCAAAAACCCGCCGAACCCCGTGGCCCGAACCTGATCGAACGCGGCATCAGCGCTGCGCGCAATTGGCTGTTCGGCGGCAACACGGTGCTGCGCGTCGGTGTGGTGCTGCTGTTTTTCGGTCTGGCATTTTTACTGCGTTACGCCACCGAAGGCATGGTGGTGCCGATCGAGTTGCGGTACGCCGGCGTCGCGGCAGCGGCGTTGGCTCTGCTTGCGCTGGGCTGGTGGTTGCGCCGACGCAACAGCAACTATGCATTGATGCTGCAAGGCACCGGGATCGCGGTGTTGTACCTGACGGTGTTTGCGGCGATGCGTTTGCATCCGTTGCTTGATCCGTCCGCTGCACTCGGTTTGCTGGTCGCGGTGACGGTGTTCTCGGCCATTCTGGCGATTACCCAGGACGCGCTGGGGTTGGCCGCAGCGGCAGCGTTGGGCGGTTTCGCCGCGCCGATTCTCACCTCTACAGGCGAAGGCAATCACGTCGCACTGTTCAGTTATTTCGCCTTGCTCAACGCAGGCATTCTCGCCATCGCCTGGTTCAAGGCCTGGCGCCTGCTCAACCTGATCGGTTTTGTCGGCACCTTCGGTATCGGATTCGCCTGGGGCCTGCGCTCCTACACACCGGAATTGCTGTGGAGCACCGAGCCGTTCCTGATTGTGTTTTTCCTCATGTACCTCGCCATCGGCCTGCTGTTCGCCCGGCGCAAATTGCGCGACCTGCAGGATGCTCCGGCGGAGGCTGATCGCGAGGCGCTGCTGCAATGGTCGGCACGCAAGGGTGATTATGTCGACGGCACCATGCTGTTCGGCCCGCCGATCATTGGCTTCGGTTTGCAGTTTGCGTTGGTCCAGCACCTCGAATTCGCGGCGGCGTTCAGTGCGTTGGCGCTGGGCATGATCTATATGGCGCTGGCCAAAGTTTTGATGGGCGGGCGCGCGATGCTCCTGGGCGAAACCTGCCTGGCGCTGGGAGTGATTTTCACCAGCCTGGCGATTCCGCTGGGGCTCGATGCGCGCTGGACTTCTGCGGCGTGGGCCGTGGAAGGCGCGGGAATTTTCTGGCTCGGGTTGCGTCAGCATCGACCGTTTGCCCGGGCCTTTGCCTTACTGCTGCAACTGGGTTCGGCACTGGCGTTTCTCAGCCAGTTGCAGCCCGGCGAGAGCAGCCTGCTCGACGGCGCACCGCTGGGCGCGCTGATGCTTGGCGCCGCGCTGCTGTTCAGTTTCTTCCAACTGCGCAAGGCTACGCCCGAGCAAACATTGCCGTGGGAAAGGCAAGGAATGCCGCTGCTGGCGTGTCTGGGCCTGACGTTCCTGTATCTGCTGGCGCCGTTGTTCCTGTTCATCCAGGGCACGGCGATCAGTTGGGCCTTGGCGGGTTTGGCAACGTTGTTTGTCGGCTTGCGGATTCAATCACGCACATTCCTGTTCACCGCGTTCGCCGTGCAGTTGCTGGGCGGCGCGTTGTTCCTGTTGCGCCTGCAAACGGCCGGTGAAGATTCGGCGGCGGTGTTCAGCGCTGGCTGGAGCGGCTTGCTCAGTGCGTCCTTGATCGGTCTGGCCTTGATTGGCGGCATGCTGCTGGCGGCGCGGGCCGAGATGGTGCGCGGCGATGTGCGCCTGCTGCGCGGCTTGTCGGTGGTGCTGCTGGCCGGCTTGGTGCTGATCAATCTGGCGGTGCTGTTCGTGCTGCCGTGGCAAACCGCGAGTGCAGTGTGGGCGGCCAGCGGTTTGCTGATCATCTGGCTGAGCCTGTATCTGCAACAGCGTCTGAGTTTCGTTTTCGGGCTGCTGTTGCAGGTGGTCGGCGGCGCGGCGTTTCTGCTCGCCGGGCCTGAATGGCTCGGGCCATTGTCTAGCGAAGGATTGAAACCATTGGCCCATGGCGGCTTCTGGACACCGCTGGTGCTGGGGCTGGCCGCGCTGATCGGAGCGTGGCGCTTGCAATTGGGTAACCATGCCACGGCTTTTGATGCGTTGAGTTTGCAGCGCTTGTCGCAAGTGCTGCTGGTCTGGGGCGCCGGTTGGTGGACGCTGGCGTGGGTCAGCGAAATCCTGCGTTTCGCCTCGCCGAACCTGCAAGGCACATTGTTGCTGCTGGTCGCTGCGATCAGTGTGGCGCTGTGGACGCTGTTGTCACTGCGCTTGAAATGGCCGGCGCTGGGGTTGCTCTGCACCTTACTGATTCCTGCGGCGGCGCTGGTTTTGCTCGGCGCTTGGCATTCGCGCTACCACCCGGCCGCCGACTTCGGCTGGCTGGCGTGGCCGGCGCTGTTCGTGGTGCACTTCTTCAGCCTGCGCCGCTTGGCGTCGATGTTGCCGGCGCGCGCATTGAGCGTGGCCCATGTGCTCGGTTGCTGGCTGCTGATTGGCGTGCTGGCGCTGGAGTTGCGTTACGGCCTGCTGTTGTTGTCCGAGCAGTACAACGCGTGGCGCTGGCTGGGCTGGGCGATTCTGCCGAGCCTCTATCTGTTGCTGATGGCTGTACCCCGAACGTGGCCGTGGCCGGTGGCCGCATTTGCTCGTGAGTACCGCTTGTATGCGGCGGCACCGCTGGCGGTGCTGATGCTGGCGTGGTTCTGGCTGGCCAATGGCGTCAGCGATGGCAATGCCGAACCGTTGCCTTACGTGCCGCTGCTCAACCCATTGGAGCTGGGGCTGCTGTTTGCGCTGTTCGGCGTTTATGTCTGGTCGCGCAGCGCCGTTGCGCAGTTGTCGATCCGTCAGGA
The DNA here is from genome assembly GCF_004307595.1 of Pseudomonas sp. Sample_23. Taxonomy (NCBI): domain Bacteria; kingdom Pseudomonadati; phylum Pseudomonadota; class Gammaproteobacteria; order Pseudomonadales; family Pseudomonadaceae; genus Pseudomonas; species Pseudomonas sp. Sample_23. The sequence goes on along the minus strand of NZ_RCNX01000083.1, from coordinate 370,086 downwards.
TCTTGCCGACCACGCCACGCAACTGATCGCCGGGGTTTCGCTGTTCGCCTTCTGCACCGCGCTGGTCACCCGCGCGGCGCATCACTGGGCTGGCATCCCGTTCGAGCTTGATCAACTGCTCGCGTCGATGCTGGTGCAGGCCGGCCTGTCGATCGTCTGGACGTTGATGGCGCTGGGGCTGATGATCGGCGGCCATCTGCGCCATCGCCGCGAAGTGTGGCTGATCGGCGCGGCGCTGATTGCGCTGGTGGTGGCCAAACTGATTTTTGTCGAACTGAGCAACCGTGGCGGCCTCGCCCGGATCGTCTCGTTTATCGGTGTCGGCGTATTGCTGCTGGTGGTGGGCTACTTCGCGCCGCTGCCACCCAAACGCGTCGAGGCCGAACCGGCGGCGGACAAACCCGCGCCGGATACCGAAGGAGTTGCATCTTGAGTCGCATGCTGAATCTGGGGTGGTTGGCGCTGGGCGTGGTGATGGTCGCTGGCGCTCAGGAAAAACCGGCGGACTTCGCCACGCAAGTGCCGTTGACGGTGAGCGGCAATGGCCCGTGGTATCGCCTCGATCTGCCGCTGAGCGCGCAATTGCAGGCGCGCCAGACCGATCTCAGCGACCTGCGTGTGTTCAACGCCGCCGGCGAAGCTCAGGCCTACGCCTTGGCTCGCGAATCGGCGCAGACCCGCGACGACGGCAAGCTGCATGAGGTCAAGTGGTTCCCGCTTTACAACGCCGCCGACGCCAGCGAGCGCGCGCCGAATGTGCGCGTGCAGTCGACCACCAACGGCACCTTGGTCGAAGTGCAACCGTCCTCGCAACTGGAGGCGGGCGAAGAAGTGCTGCGCGGCTGGTTGCTCGATGCCAGTGCGATCAAGGCACCGTTGCAGCAGTTGATCCTCGACTGGACCAGCGAGCGCGACGGTTTCCAGCGTTTCAGCATCGAGGCCAGTGACGATCTGCAGCACTGGCAGTCATGGGGCGAGGGCCAGGTGGCACGGCTGACCTTTTCCGATGAGCGCATCGAACAGCACGAAGTGACCCTGCCGGGGCAGACCGCGCGCTATGTGCGCCTGCTGTGGGAGTCGCCGGGCTCGGCGCCCGTCCTGACGTCGGCGCAATTGAAAAGCAGCGACCCGCGCAACCTGCCGCTGCCCCTGGTGTGGTCGCCCAGCGTAGCCGGCAGCAGCACCAAACCTGGGGAATACACTTGGCAGTTGCCGATGGGGCTGAATGTCGAGCGGGTGCAGATTGAGCTGAAACAGCCGAACAGTCTGGCGCCGGTGACGTTGGCCGGCCGGCGCGAGAGCAACTTGCCATGGCAGCCACTGAGCAGTGGTTTGCTGTATCGCCTGAGCCAGAACAATCAGGACGTGGTGCAGAACGAAATCCCGCTGTCCGGGCGGACCGTGCAGCAACTCAAGCTGACCGTGGATGAGCGCGGCGGCGGTTTGGGTGAGCAGGCGCCGGACCTGAAATATGCGGTGCGCGCCACGCAGGTGATTTTCCTCGCCCGGGGCGAAGGGCCTTACAGCCTGGCCTTGGGCAATGCCACGGTGAAAACCGCGAACCTGCCGCTGGCAACGTTGATTCCGGATTTCAAGCCAGAGAAGCTGGCGAGCCTGGGCAAGGCGACGGTGCAGGACGAAGCAGTGGCCACGCAAACCTCAACGGCGACGACGGCTGCGGTGGCCGGGACCAATTGGAAGAAGTTCGGCTTGTGGGCGGTGTTGCTGCTCAGTGTGGTGTTTCTCGGGGCGATGGCGTTCAGCCTGTTGCGCAAACCGCCAGCCAATACCTAAGCATGGCGGCGCTTTGCGCCATTCGCGAGCGGGCTCGCTCCCACAATGGAATGCATTGCCCTGTGGGAGCGAGCCTGCTCGCGAAAGCGCCCGGGCAGACACTGAAAATCTTCAATCGCTCATGCCGAACCGAACTACGCTCAATCCGACACCTGAACTCTCCACCAACAATCACGTCTCATACAGGCAAATACACCCAGGCGCACGTTAGCCGGCGTCTTCGCTCGCTAGGTTTTCAGACTCCCTGTAAACTGCGCGGGTTTTCCGCCCCCCATTCCACCGGAGCCGTCCATGTCCCGCGTTACCTTGAGTCGCTATTTGATTGAGCAGACCCGCAGCAACAACACTCCTGCCGATCTGCGCTTTTTGATCGAAGTGGTGGCGCGTGCCTGCAAGGAGATCAGCCACGCCGTGTCCAAAGGCGCCCTGGGTGGTGTTCTGGGCAGCATGGGCACCGAGAACGTGCAAGGCGAAGTGCAGAAGAAGCTCGACGTGATCTCTAACGAGATCCTCCTCGAAGCCAACGAATGGGGCGGTCACCTGGCCGGCATGGCGTCCGAAGAAATGGACAACGCCTACCAGATCCCGGGCAAATACCCGAAAGGCGCATACCTGCTGGTCTTCGACCCACTGGACGGCTCGTCGAACATCGACATCAATGCCCCGGTCGGCACGATCTTCTCGGTACTGCGTTGCCCGAACGAGTACCTGAGCCAGAACGAGCCGCTGAACGAAAAAGCCTTCCTGCAGCCAGGCACTCAGCAAGTGGCCGCCGGTTACGCCATCTACGGCCCGCAGACCATGCTGGTGCTGACCCTGGGCGACGGCGTCAAAGGCTTCACCCTCGATCGCGAAATGGGCAGCTTCGTCCTGACTCACGAAGACATCACCATCCCGGAAACCACCCAGGAATTCGCCATCAACATGTCCAACCAGCGTCACTGGGAAGCCCCGGTGCAGCGCTATGTCGGCGAGCTGCTGGCTGGTGAAGAAGGCCCGTTGAAGAAGAACTACAACATGCGTTGGGTCGCGGCGATGGTTGCCGACGTCCACCGCATCCTGACCCGTGGCGGTCTGTTCATGTACCCGCGCGACAGCCGCGAGCCGTCGAAACCGGGCAAGCTGCGCCTGATGTACGAAGCCAACCCGATGTCGTTCCTCGTCGAACAAGCCGGCGGCGCGTCCACTGACGGTCACCAGCGTATTCTCGACATCCAGCCGGAAGGCCTGCACCAGCGCGTTGCAGTGTTCCTCGGTTCGAAAGAAGAAGTCGCCCGCGCCACGGCTTACCACAAGGAATAAACCATGCACGCGCCCTGGCAGCCGTTGCTCGACTGGTGGTTCGGACACGCCGAATCAGCCAGCGAAGTGGCGGCCGAAAAGGGCAAGTTGTGGTTCGGCAAGCGAAACAGCCAAGACCTCGAAGCGCAGACGCGTTTCGGGGTCTTTGTCGATCAGGCCCTGGCCGGCGAATTGACCGAGTGGACGCAATGTCCCGAAGGCTGGCTGGCGGTGGTGCTGTTGCTCGATCAACTGCCACGCATGATCTATCGCGACACCCCCAAAGCGTTTTCCGGTGATCTGCGCGCACAGAAGCTCGTCGCCCAAGGCATTGCAGCGGATTTCGATCGGCAGTTGAAACCGATTCAGCGTGTGTTCATTTATCTGGTGTTCGAACACTGCGAAAATCTCGCAGTGCAGAACGAGGCGGTTTCCAGATTTATTGAATTGGTGGCTGAACAGCCAGAGTCGGAGCGGGCGGTGTTTGCCGATAACCTGGACTATGCCGAGCGGCATCAGAAAGTGATTGCCCGATTTGGCCGGTTTCCGCATCGCAATGCGGTGTTGGGGCGGGAGTCTACGGCTGAAGAGTTGGTATTTCTTTCCAAACCTGGATCACGGTTCTAGTTTGCTGGGCTGGATCCAGTTCATCTAGCTCAAGAAATACGTCTTCAGCGTTTGTATAGTTTCCTCGATCGATTTCCTCGCTACCCAGCGCAAGGATTGCCAATAATGTGATTTGATCTGGATGAACCCCGTTGTGTTTCTTGTTCATCTGGCAAATTCCCGATGTTTATATTGAAGACATTCTGCGTGATGCAGGCCGCTTTCGCGAGCAGGCTCGCTCCCACAGGATCTGGTGGCGCACTCAAATTGTGTAACCACCGGAGATACCTGGGGGAGCGAGCCTGCTCGCGAAGAGGCCTGAGGCTGCAGCTTAGATCCTGAAGCTGCCGACCAGATGCTTCAACCGCGCCGCCTGCTGCTCAAGGTCCGAACAGGCTCGCAATGTCGCCTGCAAGTTCTCCACGCCTTCCTGATTCAGCGTGTTGATCTCGTTGATATCAACGTTGATCGACTCGACCACGGCTGTCTGTTCTTCGGTCGCGGTGGCCACCGACTGGTTCATGCCGTCGATTTCGCCGATGCGCTGGGTCACGCTGCCCAGACGCTCGCCGGCCTGGTTGGCGATGCCGACGCTGCTTTCGCTCTCGCGCTGGCTCTCGGTCATGATGGTTACTGCCTGACGTGCGCCGACCTGCAACTCTTCGATCATCTTCTGTACTTGCTGCGCCGAATCCTGGGTGCGGTGCGCGAGGTTGCGCACCTCGTCGGCGACCACGGCGAAACCGCGTCCGGCTTCACCGGCGCGCGCGGCTTCGATGGCGGCGTTGAGCGCGAGCAGGTTGGTCTGCTGGGAGATGCTGGTGATCACTTCGAGAATCTGACCGATGTTCACCGTGTTGCTGTTAAGCGTTTCGATGTTGCCGCAGGAATCGCTGATCTTTGCCGACAGCTGTTGCATGGCGTGGATGGTTTTATCCACCACCTGCTGGCCGTCGACCGCGAGGCTGCGCGCATCGCTGGAATGCTGCGAGGCGAGGGCGGCGTTCTGGGCGATTTCCTGAGCGGCGGCGCCTAGCTGATTGATCGCGGCGGCGACGCTGTTGGTGCGGCTGGCCTGCTGGTCTGAGTTGTACATCGACGAGTTCGAGGCAGCGACCACACGCAGGGCGACTTCGTTGACCTGGCCGGTGGCCGAGGACACTTCGCGGATCGACGTATGAATGCGTTCGACGAAGCGGTTGAACGAAGTGCCCAGCGCGCCGAATTCATCGTTGCCGTGAATCACCAGACGCTTGGTCAGATCGCCTTCGCCTTCAGCGATGTCATGCATCGCGCGGCCCATGGTCAGCAGTGGCTGCATCAGCACGCGAATCAGCATGCCAAGCAGGCCGATGATGATCAGCACGGCGATGACCATGGCGATCAGCGCCGAGGTGCGGAATTCGCTGAGCATCGAGAACGCGGTGTCTTTGTCGAGCACCAGTGCCACGTACCAGTCAGCCGATGGCACGCCGTTGACGCGAGTGAAGGAAATCAACTGGGTCTTGCCGTCGAACTCGACTTCTTTCAAGCCCGGACTGACTTGAGGCGCGCCGTTCGGATAGGCCTCGGCGAGGGTCTTGAGCACCAGCTTGCTGTCCGGGTGAATCAGGATCTTGCCTTCGGCGCTGACGATGAATGCATGACCGTGGCCGCCGAAGTTCAGCGAGTTGATGATCGCGCTGACGCTGGTCAGGTCAATGTCGGCCCCGGCCACGCCGAGCATCTGGCCCTGACGCTGCACCGGCGTGGCGACGGTGATCACCAGCTTGCCCGACGAAGCGGCAATGTACGGTTCGGTGACGATGGTCTGCTGCGCGCTGTTGGCCGCTTTGTACCAGCCGCGCGCCCGTGGATCGTAGTCCGGCGCACGGTTGCCGGCCGGCACCGAGAACATCACACCGTCAGCGCCACCGAAATAGCTGAGCTGGAAATTGCCGGTGTAGGCGGGCAGGTCAATGATGCGCTTGAGGCTGGCGGGCGCATTGCCATCGACGGCGACTTGCTGCGACAGCGATTGCAGCAATTGAATGCGGCTTTCCAGCCACGTCTGGATGTTGCTGGTGGTCAGGCTGCCCAGCTCCTGCATGGTCGCTTCGGTACTGCTGCTCAAGGCCTGACGCTGGCGATAGTCGTTGAAGAAGATGAAACAGGCGAACGCAACGGCCACCACAAGGGCAGCAGCCAGCAGAATCTTGTGGCTGAATTTCATGTTTCTGGTCATCGAATGAACTACCGCGAGGGGGCTGGTCAGGAAAGGGCGGCAATTTGCCATATTCGGCAGCGTTGCGCTGCTCTTATTTTCGACCGCGCCGCGCCAAAGATTAGGCGTTTGCAGGGAAAGTCGACGAAATGCTCGACGGCTTCACAAAGTTTTTGATTTACCGGCAAAAGCCGGACGGGCGGCCTGATAAATAGGCGTTCGGTCACGGAACCAGATGACACTTTTCTCTTCTAAGCTTCTGGTTGGCACCATGCCATCCCCCCTCGTTCCAGGAGTTTCACCATGTCGCTGCGATCTATCGCCCTGCTGTCGTTTTGCGTGCTGTTGGCCGCATGCAGCAAGGTCAATCAGGAAAACTACTCCAAGCTCTCGGCCGGCATGGCCAAGTCCGAAGTGGAAACCCTTCTCGGCAAGCCCACTGATTGCTCGGGCGCGCTCGGTATGTCCAGCTGTACCTGGGGCGACAAGAACAGCTTTATCAGCGTGCAATACGCCGGTGACAAAGTGCTGATGTTTTCCGGCCAAGGCCTGAAGTAAACCGGGGCTTCGCGCCCACGGAGAAAAAAATGAAGCGGTTATTGCTGATCCTTTTTGCTGGCCTGGTACTGGCTGGCTGCGCCACTTCCGGCGTCGACCCGTTGGCGCCCAAGACCGTCAACAGCGTCAATCTCAAGCGTTATCAGGGCACCTGGTATGAACTGGCACGCTTGCCGATGTACTTCCAGCGCCACTGCGCGCAATCCGAAGCCCATTACACCCTCAAGCCTGACGGTAATGTCGGCGTGCTCAACCGTTGCCTGACCCCGGAATGGCAATGGGAAGAAGCCAAGGGCACGGCTTATCCACAAGTGCCGGGCAAGACCGACAAGCTCTGGGTCGAATTCGATAACTGGTTCTCGCGCCTGGTGCCGGGTGTGGCAAAGGGCGAGTACTGGGTGTTGTACGTCAGCGACGACTACAAGACCGCCATCGTCGGCGATCCGAGTCGCAAGTACTTGTGGCTGCTGTCACGCACACCGACCGTCAACGGCGTAGTGCGCGAAGAATTGCTGAGCAAGGCGCGTCAGCAGGGTTACGACACCACACGCCTGATCTGGCGGGCGTCGGATCGGCAGATGGCCAAGACGTCCAATTAAGCCTCGATACAAATCAACTGTGGGAGCGAGCCTGCTCGCGAAGAGGGTGTATCAGTCGACATGAATATGGACTGATACACCGCTTTCGCGAGCAGGCTCGCTCCCACAGTTTGGTTTTGGGTCAGCCCAAGAGATCGCGCAGGACCCGGGTGAAGGCTCGGGCGCTTTGCTCTTCGTCGGCATGCCGTCCATCGCGCACCACCCACTGACCATTGACCAGCACATCGCGCACCTGGCGATCGCCGCCGGCGAACAACCAGCGATTGAGAATCCCGTCCCCCGAAGCCGTCGCCAGATACGGATCGTTGCCATCCAGGACAATCCAGTCCGCGCGCTTGCCCACGTCCAGCGCGCCGATCGGCTGACCCAGCGCCTGCGCGCCGCCGTCCAGCGCCGCGTCATACAGGGTGCGACCGACCATCGGCTGGTCCGCGCCATACAAGCGATTGCGCCGCTGATCGCGCAGACGCTGACCATATTCCAGCCAGCGCAATTCCTCCACCACGCTGAGCGAGACATGGCTGTCGGAACCGATACCCATGCGCCCGCCCTGTGCGAGGAAATCCACCGCCGGGAAAATCCCGTCACCCAGATTCGCTTCAGTGGTCAGGCACAGCCCGGCGATCGCGCGACTGTTGGCCATCAGCGTGACTTCATCCGGGTTGGCGTGGGTGGCGTGGACCAGACACCAGCGCTGATCGACTTCAGCGTTCTCGTAGAGCCATTGCAACGGACGGCGACCGCTCCAGCTCAGGCAATCGTCGACTTCTTTCTGCTGCTCGGCGATGTGGATGTGCACCGGGCATTGTTTGTCACTGGCCGCCAACACTTCGCTGATCTGCTGCGGCGTCACCGCGCGCAACGAGTGGAAACACAGACCCAGCGACTGCGCCTTTTGCTGCGCCAGTAAAGGCTGCAAACGCGCTTGCAGATTCAGATAGTTCTCAGTGCTGTTGATAAAGCGACGCTGGCCTTCGTTGGGCGTTTGCCCGCCGAAACCGGAATGACTGTAGAGCACTGGCAGCAGGGTCAGACCGATACCGCTTTCGCTGGCGGCCTGGCTGATGCGCAACGCCAGTTCCGCCGGATCGGCGTACGGTTGGCCGTTGCTGTCATGGTGCACGTAGTGAAATTCGGCGACCGAGGTATAACCGGCCTTGAGCATTTCGATGTACAGCTGACGGGCGATGATGCCGAGCTGATCGGGGCTGATTTTTCCGACGAGGCGGTACATCAGATCGCGCCAGGTCCAGAAACTGTCGTTGGGGTTGCCGGCCACTTCGGCCAATCCAGCCATGGCGCGCTGGAAGGCGTGAGAGTGCAGGTTGGGCATTCCCGGCAGCAACGGCCCGCGCAGGCGTTCGGCGCCGTCTGCGCTGGAATCGGCCTGGATTCGGGTCAACAAGCCATCGGCGCTGACCTCGAGACGTACATTGTTGGCCCATCCCTCAGGCAGCAGTGCGCGTTCGGCAAAGAAGGCGGACATCGTTCGGCACCCCATCGTGTGTTATTTGTATATACATATACAGACGTTTGCCTGCCCGGTAAACTCCGGCAAGCTAGTCACTTTCATCCAATGAACAGGGATCAACCGTGCCGACTCCGCCTCCAGTTTCTCCGTTGGCCGCGAACATGGGCGACAGTCCGGCGCCTTTGTACGCCCGCGTCAAACAGATGATCACCCAGCAGATCGACAGCGGTAACTGGCCGCCGCACTACCGCGTGCCGTCGGAAAGCGAACTGGTCAGCCAGCTCGGCTTCAGCCGCATGACCATCAACCGCGCCCTGCGCGAGATGACCGCCGACGGCCTGCTGGTGCGCATGCAAGGCGTGGGTACGTTTGTCGCCGAACCGAAGAGCCAGTCTGCGCTGTTCGAAGTGCACAACATCGCCGATGAAATCGCCTCGCGCGGCCATCGCCACACCTGCCAGGTCATCACCCTCGAAGAAGAGGCCGCCGGCTCCGAACGCGCGCTGGCGCTGGACATGCGCGAAGGTCAGAAGGTCTTCCACTCGCTGATCGTGCATTACGAAAACGGCATTCCGGTGCAGATCGAAGACCGTTTCGTCAACGCCCTGGTCGCGCCGGAATACCTCAAGCAGGATTTCACCCTGCAAACGCCTTATGCCTATCTCAACCAGGTCGCGCCGCTGACCGAGGGCGAGCACGTGGTCGAAGCGATTCTTGCCGAGCCGTCGGAGTGCAAGTTGCTGCAGATCGAAAAGGGCGAGCCGTGCCTGCTGATTCGTCGACGTACGTGGTCGGGGCGTCAACCGGTGACGGCGGCGCGTTTGATCCACCCCGGTTCCCGCCATCGTCTGGAAGGGCGCTTTCATAAATGAATTATCAAGTGAAGGTTCTACGCGCCGAAGGCTACCCGCGCATGCCGTGGAAAAACGGCGGCGGCAGCACCGAGGAAATCACCCGTGATGCCGGCACTGGCCTGGACGGTTTCGGCTGGCGCCTGTCGATTGCCGACATCACCGAATCGGGCGGTTTCTCGACATTCGCCGGTTACCAGCGAGTCATCACCGTGTTGCAGGGCGACGGCATGACCTTGTGCGTCGACGGTGACGATACCCGTCCACTGTTACCCTTGGACCCGTTTGCTTTCAGCGGCGAAAGCCAAGTGTCCTGCACCTTGCTCGGCGGTGCGATTCGCGACTTCAATCTGATCTACGCGCCGCAACGTTACAGCGCGCGATTGCAGTGGCTGGACGGTGAGCAGCGGTTTTTCAGCTCGGCATCGACGCTGCTGGTGTTCAGTGTCAGTGAGCTGATGGACGTGCGTGTTGGCGACGGCGTTTCGCAGCTCGGTCGGCATGATTGCCTGCAACTGGACGGCAACAGTGGGCTGGTCGAAGTCTCCACCAACGCGGCATGCTGCGTGATCGAACTCCCCCAGAACTGAACACACCCTGTGGCGAGGGGATTTATCCCCGCTGGGTCGCGAAGCGGCCCCATTCCTGATTTAAAAAAGCGGTCTGCTGCGCAGCCCAGCGGGGATAAATCCCCTCGCCACAAAAGCCAACCCCACTCTTGTTTCCCTCCACGCACCAACTTGTTACCGAACGCCCCAGCGTGGCGCAAAACCACGCTCACTTGGCCTAGCCGCATCTCCTCAGAATCTCCTCCCGGAAAATTTCATCCACGCCAGAACCCTCGATTCAGGCGCTCTCCAGCCATGCCCGTGATTTTTCCAGAACACTCCTCCAACAAGTTGGCCGCTTGATTGCATATGCTTGTATGTACAAGTAAAGACGTATGCGTATGAGTCGGTCGAGACTCTCCGCAGCGTCCACTGATTCGCTTGTCGCGCAGCACAGCGCGCAGGCTGCTGCCCACTGCCAGGGTTGGTTTGAATTGATCGCTGAGGAGTCTTTTTCGTGACTGACAATACCCAGAACAGCAACAAGTTTCGTGACGTGCAGATCCGCGCCGCCCGCGGTAACACGCTGACCGCCAAGAGCTGGCTGACCGAAGCGCCGCTGCGCATGCTGATGAACAACCTCGACCCGGAAGTCGCCGAGAACCCGAAAGAACTGGTGGTCTACGGTGGCATCGGTCGCGCGGCGCGCAACTGGGAGTGCTACGACAAGATCGTCGAAAGCCTGACCAACCTGAACGACGACGAAACCCTGCTGGTGCAATCGGGCAAGCCGGTCGGCGTATTCAAGACTCATAGCAACGCGCCGCGCGTGCTGATCGCCAACTCCAATCTGGTGCCGCACTGGGCGAGCTGGGAACACTTCAACGAACTCGACGCCAAAGGCCTGGCCATGTACGGCCAGATGACCGCCGGCAGCTGGATCTACATCGGCAGCCAGGGCATCGTTCAGGGCACCTACGAAACTTTCGTCGAGGCCGGGCGCCAGCATTACAACGCCGACCTCAAGGGTCGCTGGGTGTTGACCGCCGGCCTCGGTGGCATGGGCGGCGCGCAACCGCTGGCCGCCACCCTGGCCGGCGCCTGCTCGCTGAACATCGAATGCCAGCAGGTCAGCATCGATTTCCGCCTGAAAAGCCGTTACGTCGATGAGCAAGCCAAAGACCTCGACGACGCTCTGGCGCGCATCGACAAATACACCAAAGAAGGCAAAGCGATTTCCATCGCTCTGCTCGGCAACGCGGCGGAAATCCTGCCGGAGCTGGTCAAGCGCGGCGTGCGCCCGGACATGGTCACCGACCAGACCAGCGCCCACGATCCGCTCAACGGCTACCTGCCGGCTGGCTGGAGCTGGGACGAATACCGCGCCCGCGCCAAGACCGAACCAGCCGCTGTGATCAAAGCCGCCAAGCAGTCGATGGCGGTGCATGTGAAAGCCATGCTGGAGTTCCAGAAGCAGGGCATTCCGACCTTCGACTACGGCAACAACATCCGTCAGATGGCTCAGGAAGAAGGCGTCGAAAACGCCTTCGATTTCCCGGGTTTCGTACCGGCCTACATCCGTCCGCTGTTCTGCCGTGGCATCGGCCCGTTCCGTTGGGCGGCGCTGTCGGGTGATCCACAGGACATCTACAAAACCGACGCCAAGGTCAAAGAGCTGATCCCCGACGACGCGCATTTGCACAACTGGCTGGACATGGCCCGCGAGCGCATCAGCTTCCAAGGTCTGCCGGCGCGTATCTGCTGGGTCGGTCTGGGCCAGCGCGCCAAGCTCGGTCTGGCCTTCAACGAAATGGTCCGTAGCGGTGAGCTGTCGGCCCCGGTGGTGATCGGTCGCGACCACCTCGACTCCGGCTCGGTGGCCAGCCCCAACCGCGAAACCGAATCGATGCAGGACGGCTCCGACGCCGTCTCCGATTGGCCGCTGCTCAACGCACTGCTGAACACCGCCAGCGGCGCGACCTGGGTGTCGCTGCACCACGGCGGCGGTGTCGGCATGGGCTTCTCGCAGCATTCGGGGATGGTGATCGTCTGCGACGGTACCGATGAGGCTGCCGAACGCATTGCTCGTGTGCTGCATAACGACCCGGCGACTGGCGTCATGCGCCATGCCGATGCCGGTTACCAGATTGCCATCGACTGCGCGAAAGAGCAGGGGCTGAATCTGCCGATGATCACTGGCGGGTAACACGCTCTGGTTTATGTGGGAGCGAGCCTGCTCGCGAAGGCGTCGTGTCAGTCGCTACTGCTGTGCCTGATACACCCGATTCGCGAGCAGGCTCGCTCCCACAGAGGAATTTCAGTGAACCCGAATAGCAATCCACAGAGGTTGAATCATGGCGGTTAACAACGAACGTGCAGGCAGTACACCGTTGATCGAAAGGCGTTCGATCGACTACATCCCGGAAGCGGAAAGACACGGTCGTCTGTTCAGCCAGTTCACCCTGTGGATGGGCGCCAACCTGCAGATCACCGCGATCGTCACCGGGGCCTTGGCGGTGGTACTTGGCGGTGATGTGTTCTGGTCGTTGATCGGTCTATTGATCGGTCAGTTGCTCGGCGGTGGTGTGATGGCGCTGCATGCCGCGCAGGGACCGAAACTGGGCTTGCCGCAGATGATCTCCAGCCGTGTGCAATTCGGCGTTTATGGCGCAGCGATTCCGATCGTGCTGGTGTGCCTGATGTACCTGGGTTTCACCGCCACCGGGACAGTGCTCTCCGGGCAGGCGCTGGGGCAGCTGTTCAACGTCAGCGACAGCTTTGGCATCCTTATTTTCGCCAGCGTCATCGTGCTGGTCACAGTGCTTGGCTACCGTGTAATCCACTGGATCGGCCGCGTCGCCAGTGTGATTGGCGTGATCGCTTTCGTGTTCCTGTTCTGGCGGCTGATGAGCCAGACCGACGTCGGTGCGCTCCTGCAGATTCGTCATTTCAGCTGGAGCAGTTTCCTGTTGGCGGTGTCGCTGGCGGCGTCCTGGCAGATCGCCTTCGGCCCGTACGTGGCGGACTACTCGCGCTACCTGCCGAGCGCCACTTCATCGGTGAAAACCTTTTTCGCCGCTGGCGCAGGTTCGGTGATCGGCGCCCAGGTGGCGATGATCCTCGGTGTGTTTGCCGCCGCTTCAGCCAACGGTCAATTCGCTGGCCATGAAGTCGCCTACATCGTCGGGCTCGGCGGTACCGGCGCCACTGCCGCGCTGCTGTATTTCAGCATCGCGTTCGGCAAGGTGACCATTTCGACGCTGAACTCCTACGGCAGCTTCATGTGCATCGCCACCATCATCAGTGGTTTCAAAGGGCACCTGACGGTTACTCGCATGCAGCGGCTGATCTTCGTGCTGTTCATCGTCGGCGCGGCAACCCTGATTGCCCTGCTCGGGCAGCACTCGTTCCTCGGTGCGTTCAAGTCGTTCATCCTGTTTCTGCTCGCCTTCTTCACCCCGTGGAGCGCGATCAATCTGGTCGACTACTACTGCATAACCCGCGAGCGTTACGACGTGCCGGCGCTGGCCGATCCGAACGGTCGCTACGGACGCTGGAACCTGCTCGGCATCAGCGTCTATGTGTTCGGTGTACTGGTGCAGCTGCCGTTCATCTCGACCAAGTTCTACACCGGGCCGCTGGTGGCCGCCCTCGGTGATGTGGACATTTCCTGGATCATCGGTCTGGTTCTCCCGGCCGCCGTCTATTACTTCTGCGCAAAGAAATGGCACAGCGCAGTGCCCGATCGCCTGATTCTGCCGGTCGAGCAGAACAGCACCCGACAAGCAAAAACGAGCGGGACCGGTCGCGCTGCGGCGCAGGCCTGATCTGGACGTGGACCAGGCTGGATGCCTCTTGAACTGCCGTAAGCCCATTCATGATTAGGAGCGTCACGACAATGAAATCGAACAAGACCCTGCTGACCACATTGCTGTCCATGGGCCTGTTGGCCAGTGCCGGTGCGACGCAAGCCGCCGGCTGGTGCGAATCGGGCAAACCGGTGAAATTCGCCGGGCTGAACTGGGAGAGCGGCATGCTCCTGACCGACGTTATGCAAGTGGTGCTGGAGAAAGGTTACGGCTGCAAGACCGACAGCCTGCCGGGCAATTCCATCACCATGGAAAACGCCCTGAGCAGCAACGATATTCAAGTGTTCGCCGAAGAGTGGGTCGGCCGCAGCGAGGTCTGGAACAAGGCCGAGAAGGCCGGCAAGGTCGTCGGTGTCGGCGCACCGGTGGTGGGCGCGGTCGAAGGCTGGTACGTGCCGCGTTACGTGATCGAAGGCGACGCCAAGCGCAAGCTCGAGGCAAAAGCCCCGGACCTGAAAAACATCGCTGATCTGGGCAAGTATTCCGCCGTATTCAAGGACGCCGAAGAGCCGTCCAAGGGCCGCTTCTATAACTGCCCGGCCGGCTGGACCTGCGAGCTCGACAACAGCGAAATGCTCAAGAGTTATGGCCTGGAAAACAGCTACACCAACTTCCGCCCAGGCACAGGACCTGCGCTGGATGCGGCGGTGCTGTCGAGCTACAAGCGTGGCGAGCCGATCCTCTTCTACTACTGGTCGCCGACGCCGCTGATGGGCCAGATCGACGCGGTCAAACTGGAAGAGAAACCCGGCGTCGACAAGACCGTCAGCATCAAGGTCGGCCTGTCGAAAACCTTCCACGACGAAGCCCCGGAACTGGTCGCCGTGCTGGAAAAGGTCAACCTGCCGATCGACCTGCTCAATCAGAACCTTGGGCGCATGGCCAAGGAACGTATCGAGTCGGCAAAACTGGCGAAAATCTTCCTCAAGGAACATCCTGAAGTCTGGCACGCATGGGTGAGCGACGACGCAGCCAAGAAAATCGACGCGGCCTTGTAGGTCAGGTTTCCCCGGCTGCCAGCCACGGCAGCCGGACGCTTGATCGCAACCCCTTGATTGAGAGTCCCTTATGTTTCCCGAAAGCTTTACCTTTTCCATCGCCGACTGGGTCAACGGTTGGGTCGATTCGCTGGTGACCAACTACGGCGACGTGTTCCGGCATATCTCCGACACGCTGCTGTGGGCCATTGTCAGCCTCGAAGGTTTGCTGCGTGCGGCGCCGTGGTGGTTGATGCTGGCAATCGTCGGTGTCATCGCCTGGCACGCCACGCGCAAGGTCGTGACCACCGCCGTGATTGTCGGCTTGCTGTTTCTGGTGGGTGCGGTCGGCCTGTGGGACAAGCTCATGCAGACCCTGGCGCTGATGATGGTCGCGACGATCATTTCGGTGCTGATCGGCATCCCGCTGGGGATCCTCTCGGCGCGCAGCAATCGCCTGCGTTCGGTGCTGATGCCGCTGCTCGACATCATGCAGACCATGCCGAGTTTCGTGTACCTGATTCCGGTGCTGATGCTGTTCGGCCTGGGCAAGGTGCCGGCGATTTTCGCCACGGTGATCTACGCCGCGCCGCCGCTGATTCGCCTGACCGACCTCGGTATTCGTCAGGTCGACGGTGAAGTCATGGAGGCGATCAACGCCTTCGGCGCCAACCGCTGGCAGCAACTGTTCGGCGTGCAACTGCCGCTGGCGCTGCCGAGCATCATGGCCGGGATCAACCAGACCACGATGATGGCCCTGTCGATGGTGGTGATCGCTTCGATGATCGGCGCCCGTGGCCTCGGTGAAGACGTGCTGGTGGGGATTCAGACCCTTAACGTCGGCCGAGGTCTCGAAGCCGGGCTGGCGATCGTGATTCTCGCGGTGGTCATCGACCGCATTACTCAAGCGTACGGTCGGCCACGCCACGAGGTGAGCAAATGAGCAACGCAAGCGTGAGCAAGATCGAAGTGCGCAACGTCTTCAAGATTTTCGGCAACCGCGCCAAGGATGCGCTGGCCATGGTCGGCCAGGGCAAGAGCAAGGACCAGGTGCTCAGCGAAACCGGTTGCGTGGTCGGCGTGAACGACTTGTCGCTGAGTATCGGCACCGGCGAAATCTTTGTGATCATGGGCCTGTCCGGCTCGGGCAAATCCACCCTGGTACGGCACTTCAATCGGCTGATCGACCCCACCAGCGGGGCGATTCTGGTCGATGGCGAGGACATCCTGCAGTACGACATGGACGCCCTGCGCGAATTTCGTCGACACAAGATCAGCATGGTGTTCCAGAGCTTCGGTCTGCTGCCGCACAAAACCGTGCTCGATAACGTCGCCTACGGCCTGAAAGTGCGCGGCGAAAGCAAGCAGGTCTGCGCCGAACGCGCGCTGCACTGGATCAACACCGTCGGCCTCAAAGGCTACGAAAACAAATACCCGCACCAGCTCTCCGGCGGCATGCGTCAGCGCGTCGGCCTCGCCCGTGCATTGGCGGCGGACACCGACATCATCCTCATGGACGAAGCGTTCAGTGCGCTGGACCCGCTGATCCGCGCCGAAATGCAGGACCAGTTGCTGGAACTGCAAAAGACCCTGCATAAAACCATCGTCTTCATCACCCACGACCTCGACGAAGCCGTGCGCATCGGCAATCGCATCGCGATTCTCAAGGATGGCCGGTTGATCCAGGTGGGCACGCCAAGAGAGATCCTGCATTCGCCGGCGGATGAGTATGTCGACCGGTTCGTACAGCGGCGGGCGGCGGTGGTGTGACGCTGAGTGGCCGTTGTGGTGAGGGGATTTATCCCCGTTCGGCTGCGAAGCAGTCGTAAAACCGGCCACTGCGGTCTGTCTGACGGATTTGCGGGCATGGTTTGGGGCGGCTTCGCCACCCAACGGGGATAAATCCCCTCACCACAGGGTTCCCGGCATCAACAGAATTGGTATGAGGTTAGAGATGTCCCAGGCTGAAAAAATCGTTATCACAGGCAGCCCTCTGCGTTGGCAGGACGTGGTCGCTGTCGCCCGTCACGGTGCGCCGCTGGAACTGTCCAGCGACATCTGGGCGCGCATCGACAATGCTCAGGCCATCGTTCAGCGCATCGTCGCCAGCGGCGAGCGCGCCTATGGCGTCAACACCGGTCTCGGCGGTCTGTCCAACGTTTCGCTGCAAGACGAACAGCTCAGCCAACTCTCGCGCAACACCTTGCTCAGCCATGCCTGCGGTGTCGGCCCGGTGCTCAGCGACGAGCAGACCCGCGCAATCATCTGCGCTGCGATCCACAACTACAGCCACGGCAAGTCCGGCCTGCATCGGCGTGTCGTCGAAGGGCTGCTGGCGCTGCTCAATCGCGGCATCACCCCGCAGGTGCCGTCGCAGGGTTCGGTGGGTTATCTGACGCACATGGCGCACATCGGCATCGCGCTGCTCGGCGTCGGTAATGTCAGCTATCGCGGGCAGATCACCTCGGCGCAACAGGCGTTGGCCGAAGAAGGCCTGCAACCAGTGCAACTCGGTGCGAAGGATGGCTTGTGTCTGGTCAACGGCACGCCGTGCATGACTGGCCTCAGTTGCCTGGCGATTGCCGACGCTACGCGGCTGTTGCAATGGGCCGACGTCATCGGCGCGATGAGTTTCGAAGCCCAGCGCGGCCAGATCGATGCGTTCGATGCCGAAATCATTGCGCTCAAGCCGCATCCGGGCATGCAGCAGGTCGGCAACAACCTGCGCGCCTTGCTCGATGGCAGCGAAGTGATCGCTGCGAGCAAAGGCATTCGCACTCAGGATGCGCTGAGCATTCGTTCGATCCCGCAGGTTCACGGCGCCGCCCGTGATCAACTGGAGCATGCGATCAAACAGGTCGAAGCCGAACTCAACGGCTGCACCGACAACCCGTTACTGCTCGGCACGCCGGACAATTTCCGGGTGATGTCGCAGGCCAACCCGCACGGTCAATCCGTGGCGATGGCGGCGGATCTGCTGGCGATTGCCATGGCCGAAATCGGCTCGATTGCCGAGCGCCGTCTGGACCGTTTGGTCAACCCGCACGTCAGCGGTCTGCCGGCGTTTCTGGTGGCCAATCCCGGGGTCAACTCGGGAATGATGATCGTGCAATACGTCGCCGCATCGCTGTGTGCGGAAAACCGCCAATTGGCGCAACCGGCGGTACTCGACAACTACATCACCTCGGGCCTACAGGAAGATCACCTGAGCATGGGCACCAACGCCGCGCTGAAGCTGCATCGCGCGCTGGAAAACTGCACGCAGATCCTCGCGATTGAATACCTGCTGGCGGCGCAGGCGTTTGAATTCCTCAAGGAACAGCGCTTTGGCGTGGGCACTGACTGCGCGTGGAAACTGCTGCGCGAAACGGTCCCGGCCTACGATCAGGATCGCTGGCTGGCGCCGGATATCGCCGCCGCTGCGACCGTGCTGAAAGACCCGAATCTGCCGCACAACGTTCTACCGAATTTGCACTGACTACTACCCATACCAGCGTGCCAAGGCGTGGATCGTTCACAAGACGAGAAGCGACGGATAACGGAATGCTCCGGAGCGACTGGTAGTTAATAACAATGCCTGACAGGAGCATTTTAATGACTGCGTTGAATCTGATCCCCGGCCAACTGAGCCTGGCCCAACTGCGTGACGTCTACCAGCATCCCGTAACCTTGACTCTCGACAACAGCGCCAGCGCGCAGATCGAGGCCAGCGTCGCCTGTGTCGAGCAGATCCTCGCCGAGAACCGCACCGCCTACGGCATCAACACCGGCTTCGGCCTGCTGGCCTCGACGCGCATCGCCAGCGAAGACCTGGAGAACCTGCAGCGTTCGCTGGTGCTCTCGCACGCGGCCGGCGTCGGCCAGCCGATCAGCGATGACCTTGTACGACTGATCATGGTGCTCAAGGTCAACAGCCTCAGCCGGGGTTTCTCCGGCATCCGTCGGCAGGTGATCGATGCGCTGATCGCGCTGATCAATGCCGAGGTCTATCCGCATATTCCGTTGAAAGGTTCGGTCGGTGCGTCGGGGGATCTGGCACCGTTGGCGCACATGTCGCTGGTGCTGCTGGGCGAGGGCAAGGCGCGCTACAAGGGCGAATGGCTTGAGGCCACCGAAGCGCTGAAAGTCGCCGGCCTGGCGCCGCTGACGTTAGCGGCTAAAGAAGGTCTGGCCCTGCTCAACGGTACTCAGGTTTCCACAGCCTTTGCGCTGCGCGGTTTATTCGAAGGCGAAGACCTGTTTGCCGGTGCCCTGGCGCTGGGCAGTCTTACTGTTGAAGCCGTGCTCGGTTCGCGCTCGCCGTTCGACGCGCGCATTCACGCCGCACGTGGGCAGAAAGGTCAGATCGACGCCGCTGCGGCTTATCGCGATCTGCTCGGTGAGCGCAGCGAAGTCTCCGCCTCGCACCAGAATTGCGACAAGGTCCAGGACCCGTACTCGCTGCGCTGCCAGCCGCAAGTCATGGGCGCCTGCCTGACCCAGTTCCGTCAGGCCGCTGAAGTGCTGGCAGTGGAAGCCAACGCGGTTTCCGACAACCCTTTGGTATTCGCCGCTGAAGGCGACGTGATTTCCGGCGGCAACTTCCACGCCGAACCAGTGGCCATGGCCGCTGACAACATGGCCCTGGCCATCGCTGAAATCGGCTCGCTGAGCGAGCGGCGCATCTCGCTGATGATGGACAAGCACATGTCGCAACTGCCGCCGTTCCTGGTGGCCAATGGCGGGGTGAACTCCGGTTTCATGATCGCTCAGGTCACCGCTGCGGCACTGGCCAGCGAAAACAAGGCGTTGTCCCATCCACATTCGGTGGACAGCCTGCCGACCTCGGCCAACCAGGAAGATCACGTATCGATGGCCCCGGCGGCGGGCAAGCGTCTGTGGGAAATGGCCGAGAACACTCGCGGCATTCTCGCTGTGGAATGGCTGGCGGCGGTGCAGGGCCTGGATCTGCGCAACGGCCTGAAGACTTCGCCGAAGCTGGAACAGGCACGGGCGATTTTGCGCAAGGAAGTGGCGTTTTACGAGAAGGACCGGTTCTTCGCCCCGGACATCAATGCGGCGACCGAGTTGCTGGCTTCGCGGTGTTTGACTGAGCTGGTTCCGGCGAAGCTTCTGCCGAGCCTGTAAGGGACTATTCGCGAGCAGGCTCGCTCCCACAGTTGGAATGCGTTTCCCTGTGGGAGCGAGCCTGCTCGCGAAACGATTTTGAACAAGACGAGGATTTGGGATGAAAACCCTCTGGCAACACTGCCACGTCGCAACCATGGCCAACGGCGCCTATTCGATCATCGAGGATGCCGCGATCGTCACGTCCGGCGCGCTCATCGAGTGGATCGGCCCACGCACTCAATTGCCGTCCGGCGAATACCCGGCGGTCAATGATTTGCAGGGTGCGTGGGTCACCCCCGGTCTGATCGACTGCCACACCCACACCGTGTTCGGCGGCAACCGCAGCGGCGAGTTCGAGCAGCGTCTGCAAGGCGTCAGCTATGCCGAGATCGCCGCGCAGGGCGGCGGCATCGCCAGCACCGTGCGCGCCACTCGCGAAGCCAATGAGGACGAGCTGTTCGCCAGCGCCGCCAAACGCCTGAAAAGCCTGATGCGCGACGGCGTGACCACGGTGGAAATGAAGTCGGGCTACGGTCTCGATCTGGCCAACGAGCGCAAGCTGCTGCGAGTCATCCGGCGCCTGGCCGAAGAGCTGCCGATCAGCGTGCGCAGCACTTGCCTGGCGGCGCACGCGTTGCCGCCGGAGTACAAGGATCGCGCCGACGAATACATCGATCTGGTCTGCGAGCAGATGCTCCCGGCCCTTGCCGCCGAAGGTCTGGTCGATGCCGTGGATGCGTTCTGCGAATACCTGGCGTTTTCGCCGGAGCAGGTCGAGCGGGTCTTCGTCGCCGCGCAACAACTCGGTCTGCCGGTGAAACTCCACGCCGAGCAATTGTCCTCGCTGCACGGCTCCAGCCTCGCCGCGCGCTACAAAGCCTTGTCCGCCGATCATCTGGAATTCATGGATGAGGACGATGCCATCGCCATGGCCGCCGCCGACACCGTCGCTGTGCTGCTACCGGGCGCGTTCTACTTCCTGCGCGAAACCCAATTGCCGCCGATGGACGCGCTGCGCAAGCACAAGGTGAAGATCGCCATCGCCAGCGACCTCAACCCCGGCACCTCGCCGGCGCTGTCGTTGCGTCTGATGCTGAACATGGCCTGCACCTGTTTCCGCATGACTCCGGAAGAAGCCCTGGCCGGGGCGACCCTTCATGCCGCGCAGGCGCTGGGCATGGCTGACACCCACGGCTCGCTGGAGGTCGGCAAGGTCGCTGATTTCGTGGCGTGGGACATCGAGCGTCCGGCGGATCTGGCCTATTGGCTCGGTGGCGATCTGGACAAGCGTGTCGTGCGTCACGGCGTCGAATCGAATTTCTAGGAGGGCGGTTGTGGACAAGGTTCTGAGTTTCAAACAAGGTCGCGTGCCGCTGCTGATCAGCATGCCCCACGCCGGCGTGCGGCTGACCCCGGCGGTCGAAGCCGGGCTGATCCCGGCTGCGAGAAGCCTGCCGGACACCGACTGGCATATTCCGCAGCTCTACGATTTTGCAGAAGAACTGGGCGCCAGTACCCTGGCGGCTGAGTATTCGCGCTTCGTCATCGATCTCAACCGGCCGTCCGACGACAAGCCGTTGTATGCCGGGGCGACTACCGGGTTGTATCCGGCGACGTTGTTCGACGGTATTCCGTTGTTTGAGGAGGGGCAGGAGCCGTCGAAAGAGGAGCGCGCAACATACCTGGAGCAGATCTGGACGCCGTACCACCGCACCTTGCAGGAGGAACTGGCGCGACTGAAAGCCAAATTCGGCTATGCGCTGTTGTTCGATGCGCACTCGATCCGCTCGATCATCCCGCACCTGTTCGACGGCAAACTGCCAGACTTCAACCTTGGCACCTTCAATGGCGCCAGCTGTGATCCACAATTGGCCAGTCAACTGGAAGCGATCTGCGCGCAGCACGAGCAGTTCACCCATGTGCTCAACGGTCGCTTCAAGGGCGGACACATCACCCGCCAATACGGCGACCCTGCGCAGAACATCCACGCCGTGCAGCTGGAACTGTGCCAGTCCACCTACATGGAAGAGTTCGAGCCGTTCCGCTACCGCGCCGACCTCGCCGAACCGACGCGGGTGGTGCTCAGGGAATTGCTGCAGGGACTGCTCGCTTGGGGTGAAAAACACCACAACGCCTGATGCACCCCTGTCGGAGCTGCCGAAGGCTGCGATCTTTGATCGTTCCCACGCAGAGCGTGGGAACGATCAGGCCCCGGAGCATGCTCATTGACGCAAATCGGGTTTATGATGCCCAACGGCAGAATAATACGAGTCCCCTCAGGGATGACCTCGACCCCTTACGGAGCGCGCAATGCAGACTTTGTTTCCGCAGATCAAACCCCACGCCCGGCACGATCTGGCTGTCGATGACACCCATACGCTGTACGTCGATGAAAGCGGCTCGCCGGAGGGTTTACCGGTGGTGTTCATCCACGGTGGCCCCGGCGCCGGCTGTGACGCCCAGAGCCGACGCTATTTCGATCCGAATCTGTATCGCATTGTCACCTTCGACCAGCGCGGCTGCGGTCGTTCCACCCCGCACGCCAGCCTGGAAAACAACACCACCTGGGATCTGGTCGAGGACCTGGAGCGCATCCGCAAACACTTGGGCATTGAAAAATGGGTGCTGTTCGGCGGCTCCTGGGGTTCGACCCTGGCGCTGGCCTACGCGCAAACCCACCCGGAGCGGGTCCATGGTCTGATTCTGCGCGGGATTTTCCTGTGCCGTCCGCAGGAAATCGAATGGTTCTATCAGGCCGGCGCCAGCCGTCTGTTCCCCGATTACTGGCAGGACTACATCGCGCCGATCCCGCTGGACGAGCGCGACGACCTGCTCAACGCTTTCCACAAACGCCTGACCGGCAACGATCAGATCGCCCAGATGCATGCGGCGAAGGCGTGGTCGACCTGGGAAGGGCGCACCGCGACCCTGCGCCCGAACCCGCTGGTGGTCGATCGTTTCTCCGAGCCGCAGCGCGCGCTGTCGATCGCGCGGATCGAATGCCACTACTTCACCAACAATGCCTTCCTTGAACCTAACCAGCTGATTCGCGACATGGGCAAGATCGCTCATCTGCCCGGCGTGATCATTCACGGTCGTTACGACGTGATCTGCCCGCTCGACAACGCCTGGGAATTGCACCAGGCCTGGCCGAACAGCGAATTGCAGGTGATCCGCGACGCCGGCCACGCCGCGTCCGAGCCGGGCATCACCGATGCGCTGGTGCGCGCGGCGAGCAAAATGGCCCAGCGCCTGCTCGACCTGCCGCTCGAAGAAGCATGAAGGCGCTGTTGCAACGCGTACGCGGTGCGCGGGTTGAAGTCGCCGGCGAGGTAGTCGGCGCGGTCGATCAGGGTTTGCTGGTGCTGGTGGCGGTAGAACCCGACGACACGCGTACCAGCGCCGACAAACTTCTGCATAAGCTGCTTAACTATCGGGTATTCAGTGACGCCGAGGGCAAGATGAATCTGTCCCTGGCGGATGTGGGTGGCGGGTTGCTGCTGGTCTCTCAGTTCACCCTCGCCGCCGACACCAAAAGCGGCCTGCGTCCGAGCTTTTCTACGGCCGCACCGCCGGCGCTGGGTGAAGAATTGTTCGACTATTTATTGAGTCAGGCGAAACAGGTGCATGGCACTGTGGCATCAGGTAGATTCGGCGCCGATATGCAGGTGCACCTGGTCAACGATGGCCCGGTAACCTTCCTGTTACAGACCTGACAGTGCCTGAAACATGTTTTTCGGCAATTTCGACTGTTTTTAGGCTGTTTTCGCGATAAATACTTTGTTACCCCTGATGCGTTGTCATCCGGGCTACTAGATAATCGCGCGCTGCGGGGATCGACATTCGTTGATCCGTTTTGACTTAGGTAGAGACTTGTCTGGATCCGATTGGGGAATCATTTTGCCCCGGCGGAGTCGGAACAATGCTCGCCAACCTGGCATGAGCGGTCTGTACGGCCATTTTTGTCAGCATTATTTCGAGGGCCATGAAGCCAGAGGCAAGGCGCTGCGACGACTCATAGCTCGCTATGGGGAGGAGCGGCAACGCAGTATCTGGCTTCATGGAACCGAAATAAGCTGACTAAAAATGGCCACACAGACGGCTTGCTGGCCGTTGGTTTATTGATCTGTTTTCGGCGAGGGTTGCTCGTGATTGTTAGTCCCTGTAATGCAGCAAAAATGTCTGCCAAACGCCTGCGAAGTGCTCTGGTAGCGGGTTCGGCGCTCCTGTGCCTGCTCAGCGCCGGTCAGCTTTGGGCGTTCAATCTTGACGACGTATCGGCCAAGGCCAAAGAGCTGGCCGGGCAGAAGTTCGAAGCCCCGCGCAGCAACCTGCCGAACGAATTCCGCGAAATGAAGTTCGCGGACTACCAGAAGATCCGCTTCCTCACCGAAAAGGCTGAGTGGGCCGATCAGAAGACGCCGTTCAAGCTCTCCTTCTATCACCAGGGTATGCACTTCGATACACCGGTGAAAATCAACGAAATCACCACCAATACCGTCTCGGAGATCAAATACGATCCGAGCCGCTTCGATTTCGGCGACCTGAAATTCGATCCGAAAGCCACCGAACAACTGGGCTATGCCGGTTTCCGTGTGCTGTACCCGATCAACAAGGCCGACAAGCAAGACGAGATCATGACCATGCTCGGCGCGAGTTACTTCCGCGTCGTCGGCAAGGGCCACACCTATGGTCTGTCGGCCCGTGGTCTGGCGATCGATACCGCGCTGCCGTCGGGTGAAGAATTCCCGCGTTTCCGCGAGTTCTGGATTCAGCAGCCCAAGCCGGGCGACAAGCACCTGGTGATCTTCGCTCTGCTCGACTCGCCGCGTGCCACTGGTGCCTACCGCCTGATCCTGCGTCCGGGCAGCGACACCATCGTCGACGTCAAGGCGCAGATGTTCCTGCGTGACAAGGTTGGCAAACTGGGTATCGCGCCGCTGACCAGCATGTTCCTGTTCGGCGCCAACCAGCCGTCGAAAGTGCTCAACTACCGTCGTGAACTGCACGACTCCAGCGGTCTGTCGATCCATGCCGGCAACGGTGAGTGGATCTGGCGCCCACTGAACAACCCGAAACATCTGGCCGTGAGCAACTTCAGCGTCGAGAATCCGCGTGGTTTCGGTCTGCTGCAGCGTGGCCGTGACTTCAGCCACTACGAAGACCTCGACGACCGCTACGACAAGCGCCCGAGTGCCTGGATCGAGCCGAAGGGCGAGTGGGGCAAGGGCACTGTCGATCTGGTAGAGATTCCGACCGCTGACGAAACCAACGACAACATCGTTGCGTTCTGGAGCCCGGAAAAAATGCCGGAGCCAGGCCAGCCGCTGGACTTCGCCTACCGTATGCACTGGACCATGGACGAAGCAGCACTCCACGCGCCGGACAGCGCCTGGGTGGCACAGACCCTGCGTTCGACCGGTGACGTCAAACAATCGAACCTGATCCGTCAGCCCGATGGCAGCGTGGCCTATCTGGTCGACTTCGAAGGTCCATCGCTGGCGGCCCTGACGCCGGATGCCGACGTGCGCAGTCAGGTCAGCGTCGGTGACAACGCCGAACTGGTCGAGAACAGCGTGCGCTACAACCCGGAAACCAAGGGCTGGCGCCTGACCCTGCGGATGAAGATCAAGGATCCGAGCAAAGCGACCGAAATGCGTGCCGCCCTGGTTCAGCCAGTGGTCACCGCAGATCTGGGCAAATCGGTGCCGGCGTCCAATTCGTCGGTCGCCAAGGCTGACAAGGTTGCCGCCAAGCAACAGGAAAAACTCGACAAGGAAGCCAAGGCCGCCGAAGCCAAACAGGCTGAAGCCAAGCCTGCAGCCGACGCCAAGGACAAGGCCAACAAAGACGCCAAGCAGCCAGTCGCTGCCGACGCGGTCCCAGCCACACCGGAATCGGCGCCGACTGAAGAAGTCCTGACCGAGACCTGGAGCTATCAGTTGCCTGCCGATGAGTAATTCACCAGTACAGCCAGAGACTCTGTCCGAGTATCTGGCGCATCTGCCGATGACCGACGAGCAACGCGCGGAACTCGCGGGTTGCCAGTCGTTCAGCGAGCTGCATGAACGCCTGTCGTCCTCGACATTCGACGCCCCTGCCGAAGCCGCCCAGGCTTCGGTGGGCAAGCGTCTGACCCTGAGCACTGCCGAAGAACTGGCTGAAGCGGAAATGCTGATGCTCGACGCCAGTGGTCGGGTCAGCCTCAAGGCGACCCCGCCGATCCGCCGCACCAAGGTCGTGCCGGAGCCATGGCGCACCAATATCCTGGTGCGTGGCTGGCGCCGTCTGACCGGGCGCACCAACCCGCCGCAGCCGCCGAAGGACGCCAATGTCCTGCCGGCCGCGCGCTGGCGCACCGTCGGTTCGATCCGCCGCTACATTCTGTTGCTGCTGATGCTCGGCCAGACCATCGTTGCCGGTTGGTACATGAAAGGCATCATGCCGTACCAGGGCTGGTCGTTCGTCGATCTGGAAGAAGTCCTGCATCAGCCGCTGCTGCAAACCGCCACGCAAGTGCTGCCGTACGCGCTGCAAACCAGCATCCTGATTCTGTTCGGGATTCTGTTCTGCTGGGTCTCGGCCGGCTTCTGGACCGCGCTGATGGGCTTCCTCGAGTTGCTCACCGGCCATGATAAATACCGTATCTCCGGGAAAAGCGCTGGTAACGAGCCGATTCCAAAAGATGCGCGTACTGCGCTGGTGATGCCGATCTGCAACGAAGACGTGCCGCGTGTATTCGCCGGTCTGCGTGCGACGTTCGAATCGGTCGCGGCCACCGGTGATCTGGATCGCTTCGACTTTTTCGTCCTCAGCGACAGTAACGACACCGATATCTGCGTCGCCGAGCAACAGGCCTGGCTGGATGTCTGCCGCGAGGCCAAGGGCTTCGGCAAGATCTTCTATCGCCGTCGTCGCCGTCGTGTGAAACGCAAGAGCGGCAACCTCGACGACTTCTGCCGTCGTTGGGGCGGTGACTACAAGTACATGGTCGTGCTCGACGCCGACTCGGTGATGAGCGGCGAGTGCCTGACCAGTCTGGTGCGCCTGATGGAAGCCACGCCGGACGCCGGGATCATCCAGACCGCGCCACGTGCGTCGGGCATGGACACCCTGTATGCGCGGATGCAGCAGTTTGCGACCCGCGTGTACGGCCCGCTGTTTACCGCCGGTCTGCACTTCTGGCAGTTGGGTGAATCCCACTACTGGGGTCACAACGCGATCATCCGCATGAAGCCGTTTATCGACCACTGCGCCTTGGCGCCGTTGCCGGGCAAGGGCGCGTTCTCCGGTGCGATCCTGTCCCACGACTTCGTCGAAGCTGCGCTGATGCGTCGGGCCGGCTGGGGCGTGTGGATTGCCTACGACCTGCCGGGCAGTTACGAAGAGCTGCCGCCGAACCTGCTCGATGAGCTCAAGCGTGACCGCCGCTGGTGCCACGGCAACCTGATGAACTTCCGCCTGTTCCTGGTCAAGGGCATGCACCCGGTGCACCGCGCGGTGTTCCTCACCGGCGTGATGTCTTACCTGTCGGCGCCGTTGTGGTTCTTCTTCCTGGTGTTGTCGACCGCGCTGCTGGCGGTGAACACGCTGATGGAGCCGCAGTACTTCCTCGAGCCGCGTCAGCTCTATCCGCTGTGGCCACAATGGCATCCGGACAAGGCCATCGCGCTGTTCTCGACGACCATCGTGCTGCTGTTCCTGCCGAAGCTGTTGAGCATCATCCTGATCTGGGCCAAGGGCGCGAAAGAGTTCGGCGGCAAGTTCAAGGTGACCCTGTCGATGCTGCTGGAGATGCTGTTCTCCATGCTGCTGGCGCCGGTGCGGATGATTTTCCACACCCGCTTCGTCCTCGCCGCGTTCCTCGGCTGGGCCGCGACCTGGAACTCGCCGCAGCGTGACGACGACTCGACGCCGTGGAGCGAGGCGGTCAAGCGCCACGGTCCGCAGACGTTGCTGGGCTTCTTGTGGGCGCTGCTGGTGATCTGGCTGAACCCGAGCTTCCTCTGGTGGCTGGTGCCGATCGTCGGTTCGCTGATGCTGTCGATCCCGGTATCGGTGATCTCCAGCCGTGTCGGCCTGGGCCTGAAGACCCGTGACGAGAGCCTGTTCCTCATCCCTGAGGAATACAATCCGCCACAGGCCTTGCTGGCAACCGATCAGTACACCCACGAGAACCGCTATCACGCCCTCAACGACGGCTTCGTCCGCGCCGTGGTCGATCCTCAGCAGAACGCCCTGGCGTGCTCGCTGGCGACCTCGCGTCATGGCCAGGCCGAGCCGATCGAGTGGCTGCGTCAGGAACGTGTGCGTCACGCGATCAAGGTCGGCCCGGCCGGGCTGAACAACCATGATCGCCTGCAACTGCTCAGCGACCCTGTCGCACTGGCACGCCTGCACGAGCAGGTCTGGGCTGAAGGTCACGCCGAGTGGCTGGATGCTTGGCGCGCGTCGGTGAAAGCCGATCCGCATGCGCCGTTGCTGCCGCTGCGACCGGTGAGCCTGCAGGCTCAGCCGGCCTGATAAAAAACCCCGCTGATTCAGCGGGGTTTTTTTATGTCCGCTGATTTGCGAACAAATCCGGATAAAGCCTAAAACCAGTGCATAGCATCCGTCGCCAAATTGGCGCGCTCGTTATCTACGACGCGCAGACCGCGCCGCTGCCTTCGCGAGCAGGCTCGCTCCCACCTTGGAATGCGTTTCCCTGTGGGAGCGAGCCTGCTCGCGAATGGCATCACCTCGGTTCCAGGCGAACCGAGGTTGTGCATCAACTCAGACTTTGAAACGGCCGACCAGCATCTGCAGATGCGTGCCCAGTCGCGCCAGTTCAACGCTGGATGCGGCAGTCTCCTCGCTCGCCGCCGAGGTCTGATCGGACACATCGCGCACGTTCAGCACGCTGCGGTTGATCTCTTCGGCCACGGCGCTCTGCTGCTCGGCGGCTGCGGCGATCTGCTGGTTCATTGCCTGGATCGCCGACACAGTGCGGGTGATGCTCTCCAGTGAGCCACCGGCACGCCGGGTCAGTTCGACACTGCTGTCGGTGAGGCTGCGGCTGTTGTCCATGATCGTCGCCACTTGCTGAGTGCCGTTTTGCAGGCCGACGATCAGCTCTTCGATCTCTTCGGTGGACTTCTGCGTGCGCTGGGCGAGGCTGCGAACTTCGTCGGCAACCACGGCGAAACCACGTCCGGCTTCACCGGCGCGGGCCGCTTCGATGGCAGCGTTGAGGGCCAGCAGGTTGGTTTGCTGGGCCACTGACTTGATCACGTCGAGGACGCTGCCGATCTTGTCGCTTTCACGCTTGAGCTCGCCCATGGCTTCGGTGGAGTGGCCGACCTCGACCGCCAGACGTTCGATCTGCGCGATGGCTTCGCCGACGACCTTGTCACCTTCGCGGGCCTGTTGATCAGCGGCGACAGCGGCCTCAGAAGCTTCCTCAGCGTTGCGCGCGACTTCCTGCACGGTGGCGGCCATCTCATTCATGGCGGTAGCGACCTGATCGGTCTCGATCTTCTGATTATTGACCCCGGCGCTGGTCTGCTCGGTCACCGCGGATAGCTCTTCAGCGGCGCTGGCGATCTGCGTGACGCCGTCGCTGATACCGCCGATCAACTCGCGCAGGCCCTGGGTCATGCTTTGCATCGAGCGCTGCAATTGACCGAGTTCATCACGACGCAGGGAAACCAGGTTGTGGGTCAGGTCGCCGGCGGCCACGCGTTCGGCGACTTTCAGGGTCTGGGTCAGCGGAATGATGATTTGCCGAGTGATGATCCACGCTGCCAGCAAACCGAACACCAGCGCCAGCACGGTGGCGATCAGCAGCATGTTCTTGGCGTGGGCGGCGTCGGTGTCGCGCACCACGGTTTGCGATTCGGTGAGCTTCTTGCTGACCGACATCAGGATCTCGCCCTGAGCCGACATGTTCGCCAGTGCAGCAGTGTTCTTGACCTGCGAATCACGGAATTGAGCGACAGCGGCGCGGTAAGCCTTGAGCGAGTCGGTGGCTTGCTGCAGGTTGGCGATGTGCTGCTCTGGCACGCGGGTCGGCAGGCTTTCGAGGTTTTTCAGGGCGTTGTCGATGGCGGTCAGCGCCGGTTGCTCGGCATCGGCCTTGCCGCTGTAGGTGTAGCCGCGCACCTGATAGCGCGCCTGCTGCAACAGTTTGCTCAGCTCGATCACCGCGTTGTACTGCGCAACGCTGTCACCTTGCAGCAGTGCACTTTCGACTTCGCCGACCTTGGCCACGGCATTATCGGCATTGGCGCCAAGCTTGCTGCGCGCGTCTTCACGCTGGACGGTGGCCTGGGTCATTTCGCCGAAAGCGCGTTTGTATTCGGCGACCGCAGCGAGCTGTTGATCGACCATCGCCACATCGGACGGCTGCTCGATCATGCCGCGTGCCGATTGCAGACCGCTTTCGAGTTTGCTGAGCAATTCATTGACCGCCCCCGGACCCTGTTCACCACGACGCATGTCGTAGTCCATGCGCGCCAGGCGCAGGTCTTTGGTCAGCTCATTGAGGCTGGAAATGAAGCCGAGCTTGTCGCCACGGCTGATGATGCCGCTCATGCCGGTCCAGCCGGTGAAAGTGATCAACAGCGTCAGCAACAGCACCAGGCCGAAACCGATGCCCAGCTTGCGTTTGACGCTGACGTTTCCAAGACTCTCGGCTAACCAACGGTACATGCGACCACTCCCTTCGGACCACTTAATTGGACTTATAGGGGCTGTATCGGCTGGGTGATGGCAATCTGTAACGCCACTTGTCTGCGACAGTAGGGGCTTGTAGGAGCTGACGAGTGCAACGAGGCTGCGATCCTTTGATCTTGCTTTTAAAACAAGATCAAAAGATCGCAGCCTTCGGCAGCTCCTACACAGGATCGGTGTCGGGTTAGAACAGGCGTGCAAGCAGGGCGGTGACGGCGGTTTCGACGCGCAGGATGCGCTCGCCCAGTTGCACCGGTTGCAGGCCGGATTTGGCCAGCAGATCGATTTCGTAGGGAATCCAGCCACCCTCGGGGCCGATGGCCAGGGTCACCGGTTCGCTCAGAGCGCGCGGGCAGGGCGGGAAGTTGCCGGGGTGGCCGACCAGGCCTAGTGTGCCCTCGGCGATCGCCGGCAAGCGATCTTCAACGAAAGGCTTGAAGCGCTTTTCGATGACGATCTCCGGCAACACCGTATCGCGAGCCTGTTCGAGCCCGAGGATCAACTGCTCACGAATCGCTTCCGGCTCCAGAAATGGCGTCTGCCAGAAGCTTTTTTCGACGCGATAGCTGTTGACCAGAATCACCTTGGCCACGCCCATGGTCGCGACGGTCTGGAACACGCGGCGGAGCATTTTCGGCCGGGGCAGGGCCAGCACCAGGGTCAGCGGCAGTTTGGCCGGCGGAGGCTGATCGAGGTTGACGCGCAGCTCCGCTTCGCCCGCTTCCAGACGCAGCAACTCGGCCGAACCCATCAACCCGTTGATGCGCCCCACACGCAGGCTGTCGCCGACTTCCGAGCGATGCACTTCCTGCATGTGGGTCAGACGGCGATCACGCAGAATCACGCGGTCGGCCGCAATGAAGTCGGCCTCTTCGAGCAGCAGCAGGTTCATGCCTGGGTCGCTGGCGGCTGGTCGTTGTGGTCGTCGGCCGGCGTTTCGTCCGGGCGTTCGCGCTTGCTGACCAGCGCGCCGAAGAGGATGCCGATTTCGAACAGCATCCACATCGGCACAGCCAGCAGGGTCTGCGAGAAGATGTCCGGCGGGGTCAGGATCATGCCGACCACGAAGCAGCCGATGATCACGTACGGGCGGATCTTCTTCAGGTATTTGACGTCGACCACGCCGATCCACACCAGCAGGACTACGGCCACCGGAATCTCGAACGCCACGCCGAAGGCGAAGAACAGCGTCATGACGAAATCGAGGTAGCTGGCGATGTCGGTCATCATTTCCACGCCGGCCGGGGTGGCAGCGGCGAAGAATTTGAAGATCAATGGGAAGACGAAGTAATAGGCGAACGCCATGCCGATGTAGAAGAGCAGGATGCTGGAGATCAGCAACGGTACCGCAACGCGTTTTTCATGCTTGTACAGGCCCGGTGCGATAAAGCCCCAGATCTGATGCAGGATCACTGGAATCGCGAGGAACAGCGAAACCATCATCGTCAGTTTCAGCGGCGTCAGGAACGGCGACGACACGTCGGTGGCGATCATCGTCGCGCCGACCGGCAGGTACTGGCGCAGCGGCGTCGAGACGAAGGTGTAGATCTGCTGGGTGAACGCGAACAGCCCGGCAAAAATAATGAAGATCGCCGCCACGCAACGCAGCAGGCGGGTGCGCAACTCGGTGAGGTGCGATACCAGCGGCATGTGCTGGTCGTTTTCCGGAAGATCGCTCATGGGGCTCGCGGCGGCAGTGTAGGGTCTTGAGGCGCTGGTGTAGTCGGCGCGGCGGAGGGCGCTACGTGTTCAACCGATGTGTCTGTGGTAACCGGCGCCGGTCCTGGCGGTGTTACAACAGGTGCAGGTGCAGTGGGAGCGGCAGCGCTGTGAATCGTCTGCTCGCCCACAGGCTCGACCGGCGACGGCTCCTGCTGGTTCGGATTGAAGATCTTCCGCGCCTCTTGCTCCAGCGACAGAATATGTTCGTTGTGCAGTTGCCGACGGATCTCGTCGGCACCGATTTCACGTTCAACTTCCTGTTTGATCGCGTTGAAGCTGCGCTTCAGGCGGCCGACCCACAGACCGGCGGTGCGCGCCGCGCCCGGCAGACGCTCGGGGCCGAGCACCAGCAGGGCGACGAGGCCGACGAGCAGCAGTTCAGAGAAGCTGATACCAAACATTAGTCAGTGCTCACACGTCTTTGCGGATCGGCTCTTCGACTTTTTGCGCCTGCACGTCGATGGTGTGCGGCGGGTTGGCCTGAGCGGTGGTTTGCGGCTGCACCGGTGGCACAGGCTGGGCCGGCGGGGTCACGCTAGGCTCGGCCGGTTTTTCGTCGTCGTTCATGGCTTTGCGAAAGCCCTTGATCGATTCGCCAACGTCGGTGCCGAGGTTTTTCAGTTTCTTGGTACCGAATACCAGCACCACGACAATCAGAATGACGACCCAGTGTTTCCAGTCAAAAATGCCCATGTGGCGATTCCTCTCTAAAAGTTGTTCAGGCGGACGGACGCGAGGCTTTCTCGACGTGTCCGGACAGGCCGAAGCGACGGTCCAGTTCATCCAGCACGGCCTGCGGATGCTGCCCCAGTTGGGCGAGCATGACCATGCTGTGGAACCACAGGTCGGCGGTCTCGTAGATCACATCACTGCAATCGCCGCTGATGGCGGCATCCTTGGCGGCAATAATGGTTTCGACCGACTCTTCGCCGACTTTCTCCAGAATCTTGTTCAGCCCCTTGTGATACAGGCTGGCGACATACGAACTGTCGGCGGCTGCGCCTTTGCGCTCTTCAAGTACCTGAGCGAGGCGGGTCAGGGTGTCACTCATGTGTGTGTCCTGCGGAATAGATAGCGTGCGGGTCTTTCAGTACCGGGTCGACCGTTTTCCAGTCGCCGTTTTCGAAGACCCGGTAAAAGCAGCTTTGACGGCCGGTGTGGCAGGCGATGTCGCCGATCTGTTCAACCATCAGGATGATCACGTCGGCATCACAGTCCAGGCGCATCTCATGCAGGGTCTGCACATGGCCGGACTCTTCGCCCTTGCGCCACAGCTTGCCACGGGAACGTGACCAGTAGATTGCACGATTCTCCGCAGCGGTCAGTTCCAGCGCTTCGCGGTTCATCCAGGCCATCATCAATACGCGCCCGGTCTTGTGATCCTGGGCAATCGCCGGCACCAGGCCGTCAGCGTCCCACTTGATCTCGTCCAGCCAGTTTTTCATCTTCAATTCCTGAAAAGCAGCTTCGAGTTTCAAGCTTCAAGCTGCAAGTAAAAGCA
Organism: Pseudomonas sp. Sample_23; assembly: GCF_004307595.1. Lineage (NCBI taxonomy): Bacteria > Pseudomonadati > Pseudomonadota > Gammaproteobacteria > Pseudomonadales > Pseudomonadaceae > Pseudomonas > Pseudomonas sp. Sample_23. Next base: position 336,287 of record NZ_RCNX01000083.1, on the reverse strand, counting down.
GGTTGCGGTGTTCCGGTGTCGTCAAGCTTGCAGCTGGCAGCTTATAACTTGCAGCTGATTCGTGCTATCGGCGAACGACCAGATACAAACCGACTGCGATCATGATTCCGGCGGGCCAGTGCGCCCACTCGGTCAGCGGACCACCCGCAGCGAGGATCGCGCCGCCGGCCAGATGCGCGCAGCCGAGCAGGCGCAGGAACCAGTCGTCCTTGCGTTTGCGCCACGGCGGCGGTGGGTCTTTGGCGTGGGGTTGCGACATGCGTTCGAGCAGATCGCGGGCCATGTTCGACAGGTGCGGAATCTGCTCCAGCTGGCTCTGCACGTTGCCCAGCAAGGCTTTCGGGCTGACACGTTCGCGCATCCAGCGCTCGAGAAACGGCTGCGCGGTGTTCCACAGATCCAGATCCGGGTACAGCTGACGCCCGAGGCCTTCGATGTTCAGCAAGGTCTTCTGCAACAGCACCAGTTGCGGCTGCACTTCCATGTTGAAACGGCGAGCGGTCTGGAACAGGCGCATCAGCACCTGGCCAAATGAAATATCTTTTAACGGTTTTTCGAAGATCGGTTCGCACACCGTACGGATCGCCGCTTCGAATTCGTTGAGTTTGGTTTCCGCCGGCACCCAGCCCGAATCGATGTGCAACTGCGCCACACGGCGGTAGTCACGCTTGAAGAAGGCGAACAGGTTGCGCGCCAGATAATCCTGGTCTTCCGGGGTCAGGCTGCCGACGATGCCGCAGTCGATCGCGATGTATTGCGGGCTCCACGGATTGACCGTGCTGACAAAGATGTTGCCCGGGTGCATGTCGGCGTGGAAGAAACTGTCGCGGAACACCTGAGTGAAGAAAATCTCCACGCCGCGCTCGGCGAGCATCTTCATGTCGGTGCGCTGGTCGGCAAGGGTCGCCAGATCGGTGACCTGGATGCCGTAGATGCGCTCCATGACCAGCACTTTCGGCCGGCACCAGTCCCAATAGACTTGCGGTACATAAAGCAGCTGCGAGCCTTCGAAGTTGCGGCGCAACTGGCTGGCGTTGGCCGCCTCGCGCAACAGATCGAGTTCGTCGTAAATGGTCTTTTCGTAATCCTGCACCACGTCGACCGGGTGCAGCAGGCGCGCGTCAGCGGAGAATTTTTCCGCTGCGCGGGCGAGGATGAACAGCCATGCCAGATCCTGCGCGATGATCGGTTTCAGGCCTGGGCGAATGACCTTGACCACGACTTCTTCGCCACTTTTCAGCTGCGCCGCATGCACCTGCGCCACCGAGGCCGAGGCCAGAGGGGCGACGTCGAAACGGCTGAACACTTCGCTGATTTTCTTGCCCAGCTGTTCTTCGATCAGCTTGATCGACACTTGCGAATCGAACGGCGGCACGCGGTCCTGCAGCAGCATCAGCTCATCGGCGATGTCTTCCGGCAACAGGTCGCGGCGGGTCGAAAGAATCTGCCCGAACTTGATGAAGATCGGCCCCAGATCCTGCAACGCCAGACGCAAGCGCGCGCCACGGTTGAGCTCCAGCGGCTTGCGCGGCAGCCAGCGCCACGGCAGCAAAAAGCGCACGGCCAGAAGGAACCAGGGCAGTGGCAGATCGAACAGCAGGTCATCGAGGCGGTAGCGGATCACGACGCGCTGGATGCGCAACAGACGGCGGACGGCAAGCAGCTTCATGCGTTATCGCTTGGGTCGAGGGATCGGGAAAGGCGCTCGAAACGCGCCTCGAGTCGTTCCAGATCAAGTTTGATCCGGTCCAGTTCGCTGAATCGCGCTTCGGCTTCGCGCTGCCCGACGAGGGTGCGCGATTCTTCGGCGAGGTATTCGGCAAGATTCTGGTTGAGGCTGGCAAATCCTTGTTGATACCAGCGTGCGCGGCTGCGCAGATGGCCACCGAGCAGTTGCGTGGCGACCGGACCGAGCCAGCGCGAGAGTTCGTACTCCCAGTCCAGCTCAAGATCCTGCAGTACGCCGGCCAGCTCCAGCAACACACCGCTGTCGCCATCGAGCTCGACTTCCGGTGCGTGCAGCACCGCGGTCTTGTCTTTGCTCAGGGCCAGTTTCACCAGGCTTGAGGCCGGTGCGCGCAACGTGCAATCGACATCCGCTGCCCACTGCGAGGCGAGCATCAAGCCTTCGTCGCTGGGCAGGATGAACAGTTGCAGCGCCGGACTGCGGCCGTCGACGGCAATCACCTTGCCGGTCAAATGCGCCAGGCGCGGCAGCGCCGTGCTGTCGAGACGCAGCACCCGGTTGAGGCCGAGTTCGACGCTGGCGAGCAGCCCGGTGAGCAACATCAGGGTTTGATGCCGCGGTGCAGGGCGACGATGCCTGCGGTCATGTTGTGATAGGTCACGCGGTCGAAACCGGCCTCGACCATCATCGACTTCAGGGTTTCCTGATTCGGGTGCATGCGGATCGATTCGGCCAAGTAACGATAGCTTTCCGAATCGTTGGTGATCAGCTTGCCCATCAGCGGCATGAAGGCGAACGAGTAGGCGTCGTAGGCTTTCGACATCAGCGCGTTGGTCGGCTTGGAGAATTCCAGCACCAGCAGGCGTCCGCCGGGCTTGAGCACGCGCAGCATCGAACGCAGCGCGTCCTCTTTGTGCGTCACGTTGCGCAGACCGAAGGCGATGGTCACGCAGTCGAAATGGTTGTCCGGGAACGGCAGTTTTTCCGCGTCGGCCTGGACGAATTCGACGTTGCCGGCAACGCCCAGATCGAGCAGACGATCACGGCCGACCTTGAGCATCGACTCGTTGATGTCGGCCAGCACGACCTGGCCGGTCGGGCCGACGAGGTTCGAGAACTTGCGGGTCAGGTCGCCGGTGCCACCGGCGATGTCGAGCACGCGGTTGCCGCTGCGCACGCCGGAAAGCTCGATCGCGAAACGCTTCCACAGACGGTGCATGCCGCCCGACAGAAGGTCGTTCATCAGGTCGTATTTAGCGGCTACGGAATGGAAAACCTCAGCGACTTTTTCCGCTTTCTGGCTTTCCGGAACGTTTTTGAAGCCGAAGTGAGTGGTGGGTTCGGCATCGCTGCCTTTGCGCTGATCAGTCATATCGCTGTCACCAAAAGAGAATGCGCGACATTCTAATCCCCAAGCCATGCTTTGTCTTGGAATGGCTAAAGGTAAGATGGGCAACCTTCGGGACGATTTGCCGCAGATGCGGTCAAGATTCAACGTCAGCCATTCAATCATCAGGAGTCATTCCATGGCCAAAATCAGTGTTGAGCGCGCCCACACCCTGGGCAAGAACGCCGCCCGCGAAAAGGCCGACAAACTGGCCAAAAAGCTCAATGAACAATACGGCCTGGAGCCGCAATGGTCGGGCGACACCCTGAACCTCAAACGCTCTGGCGTGAAAGGCGAAGTGCATGTGGCGGACGATTCGATCAGGGTCGACGTCGAACTGGGCCTGATGATGTCGGCCATGAGCGGCATGATCAAAGCCGAGATCGAGAAGGCGTTGGATAAAGCCCTGGCCTGATTCAGGTTGAAATCCAATCCCCTGTGGGAGCGAGCCTGCTCGCGAAAGCGGTCTTTCAGTCAGATTATCCGTGACTGACAAACCGCTTTCGCGAGCAGGCTCGCTCCCACATTTGTTTAGAGTTGCTCCCGCTGGTTAGGGTGCCCTTTCTAATTTTTCTCCCTACTTTGTGCCTGAGCCCGACACTCGTCCGGCAGTTCCTCAAACCTTCTGCGCGTGAGGTGCACCATGGCCAAAGTCATTTTGAAGAAAAAAATCGACGCTCCGACTTCCACTCTGAGCGACGTCAAATCCTATGCCCGCAAGATCTGGCTGGCAGGCCTGGGCGCCTACACCAAGGTTGGCCAGGAGGGCAGCGAGTACTTTCAAGAACTCGTCGCCGCCGGTCAAACCGTTGAAAAGAAAGGCAAAAAAGCCGTCAGTGAAAAACTCCTCGCGGCCAACGCCGAGATCGATGACGCGGCCACTCAGGTCAGCTCGTTCAAGGGTCGCGTTGAAGTTCAGCTCGACAAGGTTGAGAAGGCCTTCGACAACCGTGTGGCCAGCGCCTTGAATCGGATCGGCATTCCGTCTAAACATGACGTTGAGGCACTCTCTGCTAAGCTCGATGAGCTGACGGCATTGCTCGAACGCGTCGCGCGAAAATCTTAAGGAGAACGGGATGGCTGGCAAAAAGAACACCGATAAAGAAAGCAGCTCGTGGGTCGGGAAGGTCGAGTCCTACTCCCGCAAAATCTGGCTGGCTGGTTTAGGCGTGTACTCGAAGATCGACACTGACGGCAGCAAACTCTTCGATGCATTGGTCAAAGACGGCGAGAAAGCCGAGAAGCTCACCAAGACTGCCGTCGGCAAGAAAGTCGAGGACTCGACCTCTTCGGCCAAGTCGCGCATCAGCGGCGTGAAAGACCGCGCCATGGGCAAGTGGGACGAGCTGGAAGGCGCGTTCGACAAGCGCCTGAACAGCGCGATTTCGCGCCTGGGAGTGCCGAGCCGCAATGAGGTCAAGGCGCTCAACGCCAAGGTCGATACGCTGACCAAGCAGATCGAAAAACTCACCGGTCTGAAAGCTCAGCCTGTGGCGGCAAAAACCGCTGCGGCGAAACCTGCCACTAAAACTGCAGCGGCCAAACCTGCGGCGAAAACCGCAGCCAAGCCACTGACCAAAGCAGCGGCGAAACCTGCTGCAAAAGCTGCGGCCAAAACGGCAGCCGCCAAGCCTGCGGCCAAAGCGGCAGCCAAACCTGTTGCCGCCAAGGCCGCTGCCAAAGCGGCAGCAAAACCTGCGGCTAAAGCTGCAGCGAAACCAGCGGCCAAGCCAGCAGCGAAAACTGCTACCGCCAAACCCGCTGCGAAGCCTGCGGCCAAACCGGCTGCGGCGAAAAAGCCTGCAGTGAAAAAACCGGCCGCGCCGAAAGCCGCTGCGCCGAAACCGGCCGCCGCACCATCGACTGCTCCAACAGCTCCGGCCAACGCGGCAAACTCCGCTGCGGCGCCTACGGCAGCCGCTACTCCGACTGCAGCATCGACACCGTCGACGCCATCCAGTCAGTCCTGATTTCAGGGCAAATCAAAAACGCCCGGCCTGTGAAGGTCGGGCGTTTTTGTTTGTGCATTCCAAGCGGCCCCTCACCCCAGCCCTCTCCCCAGGGAGAGGGAGCCGACCGAGGTGTTCTGCGTCATACGTCGACCTGAACAAATCGAGTCGATTATCGATTCAAAGAAGCTCGCTCAGGTCGGCGTAGCTAGCGAACATCCCCCAATCAGTCCCCTCTCCCTCCGGGAGAGGGTTAGTGTGAGGGGCTTTTCGGGTCAGTCGTGATCCTCAAGGTATTGCAGCGCCATCCGCTCTGTCGCCACCTTCACTGGCGGCAGCAAATGCGGCGCCACCAGCATCATGATCTGATAAACCACCAACCGGACCTCTCCCTCACGATCAAGAATCCGCTGGTAATCCAGCGAGAACAGCAGCGTCATGGTCACCTGCTCGACCAATTGCCCCAGCGCCTGAGTATCGCTGACCAGTTGCCCCGAAGCCTTCAATCGCGCCAGCAACGACGCCAGCGTGCGCTTCAGCGCATTGAGCAGATTGCGAATTCCCTTGGCCAGTTTCGGCAAGCGGCCGGCGAGGTTCGACAGGTCCTGGAACAGGAACCGGTATTGCGCCAGGCGCTCGACGATCAAATGCAGAAACAGCCAGTAATCCTCCGGTGCAAGCTCTACGTCCGGCGGCGGGTCGAGTAGGGGTGCGAGTTCGTGCTGGAAGCGTTCGAACAGACCGAGAATCAGCGGTTCCTTGCCGTGGAAGTGGTAGTAGAGATTGCCCGGGCTGATCCCCATTTCGTTGGCCACCTCCATGGTGGAAACGTTCGGCTCACCCTTTTCGTTGAACAGTTGCAGTGCACATTCGAGAATCCGGTCGCGGGTTTTCATCCAGTCTTCTTAGAAAATTTCGGTTGAGCGTCAGCGCACATGCACATAGGTGCCGGGTGCCGCTTCCATCGGTGGATAGTTCGGGTTACCCAGTGTTGTGCGGGTCTCGTTAAGGGCGCCGGAGCGCTGCGCGACCCATTCCAGCCACTGCGGCCACCAGCTGCCGTCGACGTGTCTGGCATCGTAGTACCAGGCGCGCGGGTCACTGCTCAGTTTGGCGTTTTCGACGTAGGCAGCTTTCGGGTTGCTCGGCGGGTTGAGGATGCTCTGCACATGGCCGCTGTTGGACAGCACGAAACGTCGTTCGCCACCGAGCAGCAGGGTCGAGCGATACACCGCGTCCCACGGCGTGATGTGGTCGTTCATGCCGGCGACGCTGAAGCTGTCGACATTGACCTTCTGCAGATCGATCGGCGTACCGCACACCTCGAGACCGCCTGCGTGGATCAGCGGGTTGTGCTTGAAGAAGTCCAGCAGATCGCCGTGCAGCGCCGCCGGCAGCCGGGTGTTGTCGTTGTTCCAGTAGAGAATGTCGAAGGCTGGCGGTTCCTTGCCCAGCAGGTAGTTGTTAACGAAATAGCTCCAGATCAAATCGTTGGGGCGCATCCAGGCGAAGACCTTGGCCATGTCGCGACCATCGAGCACGCCTCGCTGGTACGAGCGACGCTTGGCCGCTTCCAGTGTTTGCTCATCGGCGAACAGCGTGGCCGGGGTTTCGATCTGGCTGTCGAGGAGACTGACCAGATACGTCGCGCTGGCGACCCGGCGTAGTTGCCGTTTGGCCTGCAAATGCCCTTGCAGGGCGGCGATGGTCAGGCCGCCGGCGCAGGCGCCCATGAGGTTGACTTCGCGGGCGCCGGTAATCGCCCGGCAGATGTTCATCGCTTCTTCGACCGCTTCGACGTAACTCGACAGGCCCCACTCGCGATGGCGCACATCAGGATTGCGCCAACTGATCATGAAGGTCTGCAGGCTGTTTTTCAGGGCGTACTGGACGAAGCTGTTCTGCGGGCTCAGGTCGAAGATGTAGTACTTGTTGATTTGCGGCGGCACCACCAGCAGCGGCTTGGCGTACTGCTTTTCGCTCATCGATTTGTACTGGATCAGCTCGAACATTTCATTGCGAAAGACCACCGATCCGCTGGTGGTCGCTACGGTTTTGCCGACCTCGAACGCCTGCTTGGTCACTTGCCGTGGCAGGCCGTCGTTGTGCAACAGATCATCGAACAGATGGCTCAGGCCACGCACCAGACTCTGCCCGCCGGAATTGAACAACTCCTTGACCGCCAGCGGGTTGAGCAGAGTGTTGGACGGCGCTACGGCGTCATTGAGCAGAGTGAAAGCGAAGTGCGCACGGGCACGATCTTCAGGGCTCATGTCGCCTTCATCGATCCAGCTCTTGACCTGTTTCTGCCAGGCCAGATACGCCTGCAGGCTGCGCCGGTAGAACGGATTGAGGCTCCACGCCGGATCGGCGAAGCGGCTGTCTTGCGGGTTGGTCGGGTGCAGGGTTTCGCCGAGCAGCACGCGCCCCAACTGTCCGCCAAGCTTCAGCGCATGCTTTGCGCTGTGCAACGGATTGCGCAAGCCGTGGGCGGCGACGCTGCGCAGTGTCGACAGCAGATCCCTGCCACGCAGACCGGCGATCGCACTTTGGGCGTTGATAAACACGGCGGGGCTGGGCACCACGCCCGTCGCTGGTTTTTCGCGCATGACTCAACACTCCTTCGTCTTCAGGGCAAAAACACACTCACCGAACCAGAACACCATAGACGCTGTTGCCGGTTGCTGCCTGCGCGGCGTCCTGCCGCGCGCTTGATTTGAAAAGTGCTGCATAAAGCAGGCCGCCGCGATCAGCCGCCGAGCGGCGTCGGATGCGGGTGCATGACTGCGCGCAGACGCTCCTCTTCGAGAAACTTCATGATGATCGGCGCCACCGCTTCGGCGCGGGTAATCAGGAACAGATGGCCGTCATCGATGATGTGCAACTGCGCATTGGGAATGCGCCAGGCGAGCATGCGCATGTTGATCAGCGGAATCAGCGGATCGTCATCGCCGGCCAGCACCAGCGTCGGCTGATGGATCTTGTGCAGCCAGTGGATGCTGGTCCAGCCGAGGCCGGCGAACAGTTGCCAGTAGTAACCGAGCTTGCCCGCCGAGCGCACTTTCGCCGCATGGCTGGCAGCCAGCGTCGGGTCGCGGCGGAACGAGCCGCCGTAGATCATCGGCGCGATGCGGATCACATGGGATGGCTGAATGTAGCGGCGCGGACTGGCCATCATCCACAGCACTTTCGGTTTGCCGGGGACCATCACCGCACCGGCCGCAGTGGCCGCCAGTACCAGTTTCTTGCAGCGCTCGGGATAGTCGTAGGCAAACTGCTGCGCCAGAGCTCCGCCCCACGACACGCCGATCACATTGACCTTGCCGTAGTCGAGATAGTCGAGCATCCGCGCCGTCAGTTTGGCCAGGCCGGGGAAGCGATACGGTCGGTTCGGCGTCGACGAGCCGCCGACCCCGGGCACGTCGAAGGCGATCACTTCCAGGTCCGGGTCGAGCGCCGCGACAAACGGGAACACCAGCTCCAGGTTGGCGCCGATGCCGTTGAAAATCAGCAGAGGCGTCAAATGAGGCTTGCCGGGACGCACCGCCGTGCGGAGGGTCTGGCCATCCAGATCGACGGTGCGGAATATGAACGGTTGCGGCATGCGTGAGGCCCTGTAGATTTCAAGTCCACCCGTATTCCTGTAGGAGTGGGCCTTGTGGTGAGGGGATTTATCCCCGTTGGGTTGCGAAGCGACCCCGAATCCTGAAACCACGATTTGTCAGACTGATCGCGGCTAGTCGATTCACGACTGCTTCGCAGCCGAACGGGGATAAATCCCCTCGCCACAAGGCCCTCTCCCACAATGGGTGGTGTCAGTTACCGTTCGTGAACATAAGTGCCCGGCGAAGCCTCGCCTGCCGGGTACGCTTTGTTGCCCAGTTTCGTCGGGGCCTTTTTCAGGTTGCCCGAGCGTTCGGCCAGCCATGCCTGCCAGTACAGCCACCAGGAATCGGTGTGCTTGGTCGAGTTTTCCTGCCAGTCATCGGCGGTCGGCGCCATCTCTTCGCCGGTCATGTAGCGCGACTTCGGATTTCCCGGCGGGTTGAGGATGCTCTGGATATGGCCGCTGCTCGACAGCACGAATTCAACTTTGCCGCCGAACAGCTGCGCCGACTTGTAGCAGGACTTCCACGGCGTGATGTGATCGTTGGTGCCGGCCAGCGAGAAGATGTCGGCAGTCACCTGTTTGAGGTCGATCGGCGTGCCGCACACTTCCAGTGCATTGGGGCGGATCAGTGGATTGTTTTTGAACATCTCGATCAGGTCGCCGTGGAACGCAGCGGGCAGGCGAGTGGTGTCGTTGTTCCAGAACAGGATGTCGAACACCGGCGGCTCGTTGCCGAGCAGGTAGTTGTTGACCCAGTAGTTCCAGATCAGATCGTTGGGGCGCATCCAGGCGAAGACCTTGGCCATGTCTTTGCCTTCGAGCACGCCGGCCTGGTAGGAGTGGCGCTTGGCGGTCTCCAGGGTCTGCTCGTCGACGAACAGGGCGACGTCGCTGTCCAGGGTGGTGTCGAGCACGCTGACCAGCAGGGTGAGGGCGTTGACCTTGTTCTCGCCGAGCGCGGCGTAGTGGCCGAGCAGGGCGGTGCAGGTAATGCCGCCGGAGCAGGCGCCGAGCATGTTCACATCTTTGCTGCCGGTGATCGCGGTGACTACGTCGACGGCTTCTTTCAGCGCTTCGATGTAGGTCGACAGGCCCCACTCGCGCTGGGCCTTGGTCGGGTTGCGCCAGCTGATGATGAAGGTCGGCACATTGTTGCGCAGGCAGAAGCGCGCCAGGCTCTTGTCCGGGCTCAAGTCGAAAACGTAGAACTTGTTGATCTGCGGCGGCACTACCAGCAGCGGGCGCTCGTGGACCTGTTCGGTGATCGGCCGGTACTGGATCAGCTCCAGCACATCATTGCGGAACACCACAGCACCTTCGGTGACGCCGAGGCTCTTGCCGACTTCAAACGCGCCCATGTTGACCTGGCTCGGCATGCCGCCGTTGTGCACCAGATCCTTGGCCAGATGCGAGAGGCCATCGAGCAGGCTCTTGCCGCCGGTTTCGAAGAAGCGTTTGACCGCCGCCGGGTTGGCCGCCGTGTTGGTCGGCGCCATGGCTTCGGTCATCAGGTTGATGACGAAATGGCCGCGAGCGATGTCTTTGGGGGACAGGCTGCTGTCATCAATCCAGGCATGCAGTTCCTTGCGCCAGGCCAGGTAGGTTTGCAGATAACGTTTGTATAGCGGGTTCTGGCTCCACGCCGGGTCGGCAAAGCGGCGGTCATCACCGGCCGGTTGCAGCGCGGATTTACCCAGCAGCACGTTTTTCAGTTCGAGCCCGAAATGGGTCACGTGCCTGACGCTGTGAATCGGTTGTCTGATGGCCTGTTTCAGCACCATTCGAGCAGAGGCCAGCAGATCCTTTCCGCGCAGCCCGACGACGGGGTTAAGCCCCAGAGTGTTTTCCGAGGCTTGGTACTTCAGGTCATCGTTATTCTTGTCACTCATCTACGACGCTCCATTGTCCTGAGACGAGTACCCGGTTTCACGCTGTCGCTTCCACAGCCAATGCCGGGTACTACTGCTCGGGTGACCGTTGATTCTGCATAGCTGCTTTACAGTCGTAGAGCACTGCAGGGAACTTGCCAGCTCCATTGGTTACCCGAGTTTAATTTTTTTCGCAAGCGGCCGATCCGGGGCCGTATGCGCGGAGCATTCAAACAGATGAAGTTAGAAAATGCCCTCTAAAGAGCAAGAGCCACGGCCTAGAGCATCAGCTTGACGAACGACTCGTTCGGATCGCGGGATTTTCCGGCAGCGCGCAGCTCGGCAAGATAATCGTCCCAGAGTTCGTTCTGGCGCTTGCCGAGTTCGTAGAGGTATTCCCAAGTGAACAGGCCGCTGTCGTGACCGTCGTCGAAGGTCAGTTTCAGTGCATAGTTGCCAGCCGGTTCCAGCTTGCTCAGACCCACGTTGAGCTTGCCGAATTGCAGGATCGGTTTGCCGTGGCCCTGGACCTCGGCGGAGGGAGAGTGCACGCGCAGAAACTCGGCGGGCAGAGTGTATTCCTCGCCGGACGCGTAAGTGAGCGTCAGGGTTTTCGAGGCTTTGTGCAGTTTGATGTCGGTGGGAATCATGAAAAACAGCCTTCAGCTGCAAGCTACAAGTTGCAAGCTTAACTCAGCTTGCCGCTTGTAGCTTGTAGCTTGCCGCTCTACAGAATGTAGCGGGACAGATCTTCGTTCTGCGCCAATTCGCCGAGGTGGCTGTTGACGTAGTCGGCGTCGATCAGAATCGCCTTGTCATCGTGGGCGCTGGCCAGGTCGCCGGCGCTGAACGACACCTCTTCGAGCAGGCGCTCAAGCAGGGTGTGCAGGCGACGGGCACCGATGTTCTCGGTCTTCTCGTTGACCTGCCAGGCGATCTCCGCCAGACGCTTGATGCCCTCGGGCTGGAACTGGATGTTCAGGCCTTCGGTTTTCAGCAGCGCGCAGTATTGCTCGGTGAGCGAGGCGTGCGGTTCGCTGAGGATGCGCTCGAAGTCTTCCGGGCTCAGCGCCTTGAGCTCGACGCGGATCGGCAGACGGCCTTGCAGCTCCGGCACCAGATCGCTTGGCTTGCTCAGGTGGAACGCACCGGAAGCGATGAACAGGATGTGGTCAGTCTTGACCATGCCCAGCTTGGTGTTGACGGTGCAGCCCTCGATCAGCGGCAGCAGGTCGCGCTGTACGCCTTCGCGGGAAACATCGGCGCCGCCGACATTGCCGCGCTTGGCGACCTTGTCGATCTCGTCGATGAAGACGATACCGTGCTGTTCGACCGCTTCCAGCGCCTTGGCCTTCAGTTCTTCTTCGTTGACCAGACGCCCGGCTTCTTCATCGCGTACCAGCTTCAGCGCTTCCTTGACCTTCAGCTTGCGCGACTTCTTCTTGCCCTTGCCCATGTTGGCAAACAGCGATTGCAGCTGGTTGGTCATCTCTTCCATGCCTGGCGGCGTGGCGATTTCGATGCCGGAGACTTCGGCGACTTCGATCTCGATTTCCTTGTCGTCCAACTGACCTTCGCGCAGGCGCTTGCGGAACAGCTGACGCGTATTGGAATCGGAGCTCGGCGCTTCTTCGTTGCTGAAACCCATGCGTGCCGGCGGCAGCAACGCGTCGAGGATGCGATCTTCGGCGGCGTCTTCGGCGCGGTGGCGTACGCGGGTCATTTCCTGTTCGCGGAGCATCTTGATAGCGGCATCGGCCAGATCACGGATGATCGACTCGACGTCACGGCCGACATAACCGACTTCGGTGAATTTGGTCGCTTCGACCTTGATGAACGGCGCATTGGCCAGTTTCGCCAGGCGACGGGCGATCTCGGTTTTACCGACACCGGTCGGGCCGATCATCAGGATGTTCTTCGGGGTCACCTCAACGCGCAGCTCTTCAGGCAGCTGCATGCGGCGCCAGCGGTTGCGCAGGGCAATCGCGACGGCGCGCTTGGCATCGTCCTGGCCGATGATATGGCGGTTGAGTTCGTGGACGATTTCGCGGGGAGTCATGGACATAGTAATTGACGGTCCTCAAGCAGAAACAAGCCGTGGCACATGGGCCGCAACAGGCTTATTCAGCGAGATCCTGCTCCTCAATGGTCTGGGTGTGGTTGGTGAATACGCAGATGTCGCCAGCGATGCCGAGAGCGGTTTCGACGATCTCGCGCGCCGACAGGTCGGTCTTTTTCAGCAGGGCGCTGGCGGCGGCTTGCGCGTAGGCGCCGCCGGAACCCATGGCGATCAGGCCATCTTCGGGTTCGACCACGTCACCGTTGCCGGTGATGATCAGCGAGGCGTCCTTGTTGGCGACCGCGAGCATCGCTTCGAGGCGGCTCAGGGAGCGGTCGGTGCGCCATTCCTTGGCGAGTTCGACGGCGGCGCGGATCAGGTGACCCTGATGTTTTTCGAGCTGGCCTTCGAAACGTTCGAACAGGGTGAAGGCGTCGGCGGTGGCACCGGCGAAACCGGCGATGACCTGGCCGTGGTACAGGCGACGGACCTTTTTGGCGTTGCCTTTCATCACGGTGTTGCCGAGAGAAACCTGGCCGTCGCCGCCCATGACGACTTTGCCGTGGCGGCGGACTGAAACGATGGTGGTCAAGGGAAGAGTCTCCACGCAGCGGGGCGAAAATGCCTTATGCCCATTCATATGGGGGTGCTGGAGGGGATTTCAACCGGTAGGGGCGATGGGAGACGAATGGTGTGTGTGATGACTGTGGCGAGGGGATTTATCCCCGTTCGGCTGCGAAGCAGTCGCGAAACCATCATTTGCGGTATGCCTGCTGCACCGCAATGGCTGGTTTCAGGGCTGCTCCGCAGCCAAACGGGGATAAATCCCCTCGCCACAAAGTTTGAAGGTCACCTGCAAGTTGCAGCTGACCTCTGAGAGCCTTAGCGGCTCTGGCGTTGTTGTAACAGCAGGTTGCTGAAGCCGGCGCCAGCCAGTTGTTTCTGCGCCGTGGTCAGTTGTTCACGGTTGCTGAACGGGCCGACCAAGACGCGGTACCAGGTTTCATCCTTGACCGTGCCGGACTCCACCGCGACGGCTTGGCCGAGCAGAATGATCTGCGCACGCACCTTGTCAGCATCGGTTTCCTTGCGGAACGAACCGGCCTGGAGGAAGAACTTGGTCACTGGCGCGGCCTTGCTCACGGGTGGCGCCGGCGGCGGCGTGATCCCGGCCAGAGCCGCTTGAGCCCGTGCGGTGTCGATCTTCGCCGCTTCGGCCGGGGTTACCGGCGTGGTCGGGATGGCCGGCACTTGCGGCGTCGGCAGGGTCTTCTCCGGTACCGCGTCCGGCGGCACGATCACTTCCGACTCCGGCAGCAAGGTGTAGAAGTCGTACTTCGGCTTCACCGGTTGCGTCGGGCTCGGCGGGGTCTTGTTGGCCTCGGCGATCTTCGACGCTTTCTGCTGCTGTTCGACTTTCTCGCGCTTGACCGTGTCGCTGCCCTTGCCCGGTTCCAGTTTCATCAGAAACACGATGAACGCGCCGACGGTCAGGCCGATGGCCATCCACAGCCAGCCCGGAATCGGTTGTTTCGCCGGGGCCTGATAGCGGCTGGCGCCGCGTTTGGGTGCAGGTTTTTTCTTGGCAGCCAACTTACATACGCTCCAGAGTTTCCAGACCCAACAGCTCCAGGCCTTGCTTGAGGGTGCGACCGGTCAGTGCGGCCAGACGCAGACGGCTCTGCATCTGCGCCGGGGTGTCGGCGGCGAGGATCGGGCAGTTCTCGTAGAAGCTGGAGAACAGGCCGGCGACGTCGTACAGGTAGGTGCAGAGAATGTGCGGCGTGCCTTTTTCAGCGACGTTGTTCAACACTTCGCCGAACTGCGCCAGCTTCGCCGCCAGCTCCTGCTCGTGCGCCGCTTCGAGGACGATCTGGCCGTCGACTTCGCTGAAGTCCTTGCCCAGTTTGCGGAACACACCGGCCACGCGGGTGTAGGCGTAAAGCAGGTATGGCGCGGTGTTGCCTTCGAAGTTGAGCATCAGGTCGAAGTTGAAGCTGTAGTCGCTGGTGCGATGCTTGGACAGGTCGGCGTATTTCACCGCGCCGATGCCGACGACCTTGGCGATGTTGCGCAACTCGTCTTCGGCCAGGGTCGGGTTCTTCTCTTTCACCAGACTGTAGGCGCGTTCCTGGGCTTCGGTCAGCAGGTCGATCAGCTTCACGGTGCCGCCATCACGGGTCTTGAACGGGCGGCCATCGGCGCCGTTCATGGTGCCGAACCCCATGTGCTCCATTTCCATCGGATGGGTGACGAAACCGGCCTTGCGCGCCACCGCGAAGACCTGCTGAAAGTGCAGGGCCTGGCGCTGGTCGACGAAATACAACGCGCGATCAGCCTTGAGCTTGCCGCTGCGGTAGCGCACGGCCGCCAGGTCAGTGGTGGCGTACAGGTAACCGCCATCGGCCTTGACGATGATCACCGGCAGCGGATCGCCATCGGCGTTCTTGAACTCGTCGAGGAACACGCACTGGGCGCCGTTGCTCTCGACCAGCATGCCGGCAGCCTTGAGGTCGTTGACCACATTGATCAGGTCATCGTTATAGGCGCTTTCGCCCATGACGTCGGCCATGGTCAGTTTGACGTTGAGCAGTTCGTAGATCTTCTGGCAGTGCGACAGCGAGATGTCCTTGAACTTGGTCCACAGCGCCAGGCATTCGGCATCGCCAGCCTGCAACTTGACCACCAGGCCACGGGCGCGGTCGGCGAATTCTTCGGACTCGTCGAAACGCTGCTTGGCCGCACGGTAGAAGTTTTCCAGGTCGGACAGCTCGTCGCTGGTGATCGGGTTTTCCTGCAGATAAGCCATCAGCATGCCGAACTGAGTGCCCCAGTCGCCGACGTGATTCTGGCGGATCACCTCGTCGCCGAGGAACTCAAGCACCCGGGCCACGCCGTCGCCGATGATGGTCGAGCGCAAGTGGCCGACGTGCATCTCTTTGGCCAGGTTCGGCGCGGACAGATCGACCACGGTGCGCTGCGCCGGGCCGGCCTTGCGCACGCCGACATGGGCGTCGGCCAGCGCGGCGTCGAGGCGCGAGGCCAGGGCCTGGGTGTTCTGGAAGAAATTGATGAAGCCCGGGCCGGCGATTTCGGCCTTGGTGACGTTCTCGTCAGCGGGCAGGGCGGCGATGATTTTCTCCGCCAGATCGCGCGGCTTCATGCCGGCAGGCTTGGCCAGCATCATGGCGATATTGCTGGCGAAGTCGCCGTGGGTCTTGTCGCGGGCGTTCTCCACCTGGATCGCCGGCGTCAGGCCTTCAGGCAACACACCTTCGTTGACGAGTTGGGTGAGGGCTTGCTGGATCAGCTGGCGAATGGTGTCTTTCATGGTCTTCTCTTTCGACCGCAAGCGCGGCGGGCGCATCGATGCGCGGGTGGAAAAACTGGGCATTATCCGTTGCGAAGACGGGCTTGCCAACCTTAGCAGGCAGGATGTGGATATGTGGTGACAAAAAGTCCGCTTTCGCGAGCAGGCTCGCTCCCACAAGGTTTTGCGCAGGACCCACAAGGTATGTACGGCGCTGATCCACTGTGGGAGCGAGCCTGCTCGCGAAAGCGATCTTCAGCTCAATACAGATCCACCGGATCAACATCCAGCGACCAGCGCACCGCCCGCCCGCTCGGCATCTGCTCCAGCACCAGCATCCAGCTGGCCAGCAAGCGATGCAACGGTGCCCGCGCGGTCGCCTGCAACAACAGCTGCGCGCGATAACGCCCGGCACGGCGCTCCATCGGTGCCGGCACCGGCCCGAGCAGCTCGATGCCGCTCAGATTCAATTCGGCCAGCAGGCGTTCGGCCTCGCTGCACGCTTCATCGAGAAAACCTTCCGCCTGCCCCGGCTTGTGCGCTTCGGCACGCAACAGTGCCAGATGGGCGAACGGCGGTAATCCGGCCGCGCGGCGTTCGCTCAGGGCTTGTTCGGCGAAGGCGAAATAACCCTGCTCGGTCAGTTGCACCAATAAAGGATGGTCGGCCAAATGCGTCTGGATGATCACCTTGCCCGGCTCTTCAGCCCGCCCGGCACGCCCGGCGACCTGGACGATCAACTGCGCCATGCGCTCGCTGGCGCGGAAGTCGCCGGAAAACAGACCACCGTCGGCATCCAGGATTGATACCAGCGTCACCCTTGGGAAATGGTGCCCTTTGGCCAACATCTGCGTGCCGACCAGAATGCACGGCTGACCCTTTTGAATCGTCGCAAACAGCTGATTCATCGCGTCCTTGCGCGATGTACTGTCGCGATCGACGCGCAGTACCGGGTAATCCGGGAACAGAATCGCCAGACGCTCTTCGGCGCGTTCGGTGCCGGCGCCGACCGGGCGCAGATCGACCTTGCTGCACTTCGGGCACTGGCGTGGCGTGCGCTCAACGTTGCCGCAATGATGGCAGCGCAACTCGCCGTAACGCTGGTGCACGGTCATGCGCGCATCGCAGCGCGAGCATTCGGACATCCAGCCGCAATCGTGGCAGAGCAAGGTAGGGGCAAAGCCGCGCCGGTTGAGGAACACCAGCACCTGCTGGCCGTTGGCGAGGGTCTGGCCGATGGCTTGCTGCATCGGCCCGGAAATACCACTGTCGAGCGGACGGCTTTTGACGTCCAGACGCAGGAAGCGCGGTTGCTTGGCGCCGCCGGCGCGCTCGTTCAGGCGCAGCAGGCCGTAGCGTCCGGTGTAGGCGTTGTGCAGACTTTCCAGCGAGGGCGTGGCGGAGCCGAGCACGATCGGGATGTTTTCCTGCCGCGCGCGCACCAGCGCCAGATCGCGAGCGTGGTAGCGCAGACCTTCCTGCTGTTTATAGGAGCCGTCGTGTTCTTCATCGATGATGATCAGCCCGGGATTTTTCATCGGCGTGAACAGGGCCGAACGGGTGCCGATAATAATGTCGGCCTCGCCATCACGGGCGGCGAGCCAGGCTTCCAGGCGTTCGCGATCATTTACCGCCGAGTGCAGCAGGGCGATCCGCGCGTTGAAGCGCTGTTCGAAACGCGCCAGGGTCTGCGGGCCGAGGTTGATCTCCGGAATCAGTACCAGGGCCTGTTTGCCGGCTTCGAGGGTCTCGCGAATCAGTTGCAGATAGACTTCGGTCTTGCCGCTGCCAGTGACACCAGCCAGGAGAAAAGCGTGGTAACTGTCGAAGCCGGCGCGAATCGCTTCATACGCCGCGCGCTGTTCGCTATTGAGCGGCAGCTCCGGTTGCGCCAGCCAGTGTTCATGGCGAACGCCGGGGGCGTGGCGGCGGATTTCGACCTGCACCAGCCCCTTGGCCAGCAGCAGATCGAGGCTGTCCTTGCTCAGCATCAGTTTGCTCAACAACTGATGGGCGACGCCGTGGGGGTGCTGGGCCAGCGTGGTCAGCGCCTCGCGCTGGCGTGGCGCGCGGGCCACTCGCGGGTCGTCAACGCTGGCGCCCGGAGCAATCGACCAGAAGCGTTCCTGCCGGGCCTCGGCCAGCTCGCCCTGACGCAGCAGCACCGGCAAGGCCCAGTTCAAGGTGTCGCCGAGGCTGTGCTGGTAATACTGCGCGGTCCACAGGCACAGCTTGAACAGCGCTGGCGGCAGTGGCGAAGTCGTATCGAGGAGGGCCAGCGCCGGCTTGAGTTTTTCTGCCGGCACTTCGCTGGTGTCGGTGACCTCGACCAGAATCCCGATCATCTCGCGCCGACCGAACGGCACCCGCAGGCGCATGCCCGGCTGCAATTGCTCGCGCCGCACCCCGGCCGGCGCCCGGTAATCGAACAGGCGGCGCAGAGGCGAAGGCAGAGCAAGGCGCAGAATGGCGTCGGGCACGCGGGGGGATCTCGATACGCAAAATGATCGGATATGCATGACCTGTGGCAGCGAACCTGCTCGCGAAGGCGGTGGGTCAGGCAACACATGTGTCGACTGACCTGGCGTCTTCGCGAGCAGGCTCGCTCCCACAGGGAAGTGCGTTCAAGGCCGGGAGCCTAGCAGACGGTCGGTCTCGGTGACAGCTTGCGCGATTGAAAAGGTCTGGTAGAATCCGCGGCCTAATTACGTGCGGTATTCAACAATAGTGTTGGGTGGCGGCACGCTAGCCTGAGGAAGACACCATGAAAGCCGAAATCCATCCGAACTACCCGGAAATCGCTGTTACCTGCAGCTGCGGTAACAAGTTCGAAACTCGTTCGACCTACGGCAAAGCCCTGGCGATCGACGTTTGCAACGAATGCCACCCGTTCTACACCGGTAAGCAGAAGACTCTGGACACCGGCGGCCGTGTGCAGAAGTTCGCAGACCGTTTCGCTACTTTCGGCGTCGGCAAAAAAGCCTGAGGCTGATCATTTTGGAAGGTCGTTTCGACTTCTCCAGACTGATGAAAAAGGCGTCCCTTGCGGGCGCCTTTTTTGTGTCTGCGATTTGGCTGTCCGCCGCCCAGGCCTTTTGTCCGGCACCCGCAGGTCTGGCCAGCGTTTCCGTGCAGCGGGTGGTCGATGGCGACACCCTGCGCCTGAGCGACGGGCGCAATGTGCGCATGATCGGCCTCAATACGCCGGAGCTGGGCAAGCAGGGCCGCAGCGACGAACCCTTCGCCGTGGCAGCGCGCAAACGCCTGCAAGCGCTGGTCGATGACAGCGGCGGCCGGGTCGGTCTGCGACCCGGCAAGCAGGCGAAAGACCATTACGGCCGTACGCTGGCGCATGTTTACAGCGTCAGCGGAGTCAATCTCGAAGCGCAGATGCTTGCTGATGGTCTTGGTTTTCACGTTGCGGTGGCGCCGAACGTCGATCTGATCGCCTGCCAACAGGCCGCCGAACGCAGCGCGCGACAGGCTGGACTTGGTCTCTGGCGGCAATCGCCGGTGCAGAAAGCGCAGCAGATCCAGCGTTCGGGCTTTGCCGTAGTCAGCGGTCGGGTGAGCAAGGTGCTGCGCAATCGCGGCGGAATCTGGATCGAGTTGCAAGACACGCTTGTATTGCGGGTTGCACCCAATCTGCTCGGACAATTTGACAGTGCTGGTTTGCAAGCATTGAAAGGCAGGCAGATCGAGGCGCGTGGCTGGGTGGTTGACCGATCCCGGCGCGGTGGTCTGCAAAAAGGTCAGGCGCGCTGGTTGCTGCCGTTGACCGATCCTTCGATGCTGCACGTACCGCGCTGAAGAAAAATTGTAGACATTTTTCTGATTGATTGTGAACAGTCCAGCCCTTGTACGCCGTGGCTCTTGGCCCAAAGTCGTAGGGCAGGGCGCTTGACAGCGGTGACTGCCCAGTCTTGTGGGGACTTTGCGAGGCGCGTATCCTCGCTGACCAGTCTGTCCAACAGTAAAAAAGCGGAATGCCAAAATGTCTGATCTGAAAACTGCCGCTCTCGAATACCACGCCAATCCTCGTCCGGGGAAGCTGAGTGTCGAGCTCACCAAGGCCACTGCTACCGCCCGCGACCTGTCGCTGGCCTACAGCCCCGGCGTAGCTGAACCAGTACGCGAGATCGCTCGCGATCCTGAACTGGCCTACAAATACACCGGCAAGGGCAACCTGGTGGCAGTCATTTCCGACGGCACCGCGATTCTCGGCCTGGGCAACCTCGGCCCACTGGCTTCCAAGCCTGTAATGGAAGGCAAGGGCGTACTGTTCAAGCGTTTCGCCGGCATCGACGTATTCGACATCGAAGTCGACTCGGAAAGCCCGCAAGCCTTCATCGACACCGTCAAGCGCATCTCCATCACCTTCGGTGGCATCAACCTGGAAGACATCAAGGCGCCTGAGTGCTTTGAGATCGAACGCGCTCTGATCGAGCAGTGCGATATTCCGGTGTTCCACGATGACCAGCACGGCACCGCGATCGTGACCGCTGCCGGTATGATCAACGCCCTGGAAATCGCTGGCAAAACCCTGCCGGAAGCGAAGATTGTCTGCCTCGGCGCCGGTGCTGCCGCCATCTCCTGCATGAAACTGCTGGTGAGCATGGGCGCTCGCATCGAAAACATCTTCATGGTTGACCGTACCGGCGTGATCCACTCCGGCCGTGACGACCTGAACCAGTACAAAGCCGTGTTCGCCCACGCTACCGAGAAGCGCACCCTGGCAGACGCACTGGCAGGCGCTGACGTATTCGTCGGTCTGTCCGGTCCGAACCTGCTGAGCGCCGAAGGCCTGCTGTCGATGGCGGCCAACCCGATCGTCTTCGCCTGCTCCAACCCGGATCCGGAAATCTCCCCGGAACTGGCGCACGCCACCCGTAGCGACGTGATCATGGCCACCGGCCGTTCGGACTACCCGAACCAGGTCAACAACGTGCTGGGCTTCCCTTTCATCTTCCGTGGTGCCTTGGACGTTCGCGCCAAGCGCATCAACGAAGAAATGAAAGTCGCCGCCGCCAACGCCCTGCGCGAACTGGCCAAACTGCCTGTTCCACAGGACGTGTGCGATGCCTACGGCGGTGCTCCGCTGGAATTCGGCCGTGAGTACATCATTCCGAAACCAATGGACAAGCGCCTGATCACCCTGATCTCCGACGCCGTGGCCAAAGCGGCGATCGAGACCGGTGTGGCAACTCTGCCGTATCCGAAGAACTACCCGCTGAAAAGCGTGGATGACGTGTTCAACGGCTAAGCCGTTGTAGCGCTTCAAACAAAAGCCCCGGCTCGCGAGAGTCGGGGTTTTTTTTGTTTTCGGGAGTTCTCAGGATCGCATTTCATATCGACAAGGACCCTCACCCTAGCCCTCTCCCAGAGGGAGAGGGGATTGACCGAGGTGTTCGACGCCCTTCATCGACCTGAGAGAGTGGTGTCGATTATGGATTCGGCACAACACTTTCAGGTCGATGTAGCTCCCCAAGCATCCCCCGATCAGTCCCCTCTCCCTCCGGGAGAGGGTTAGGGTGAGGGGCTCTTGATCTTCGGGCAATAAAAAGCCCCGCACTTCTCACGAAGGCGGGGCTTTTCAATGGCTGCCGGATCAGAACAAATCGATCGGCGCCTGTTCATCCGCCGGCAGCGGGCTGCCTGGTACGGCGCCGTTGCCCAGCTCGTTCACCGACGGCGGCGTGTCTTCGGCCTTGAACAGTTCGAAGTACGCCCCCGGTGTGCTCGGTGTTGCTGCACGGCCGCTGACCGGATCCACCCGCAGGCTGAGCAGACCTTCTGGCTCAGGCTGCACATGCGGCGGCTTGTCTTTCAGCGCGGCCGACATGTAATTCATCCAGATCGGCAGCGCCACGGTGCCGCCGAACTCACGGCGTCCGAGGCTTTCCGGCTGGTCGAAACCGGTCCACACGGTGGTTACGTAATCAGCGTTGTAACCGGAGAACCAGGCATCTTTCGATTCGTTGGTGGTACCGGTCTTGCCGGCGATGTCGCTGCGGCCCATGGCCAGTGCACGCCGGCCGGTGCCGAGTTTGATTACGTCCTGCAGCATGCTGTTGAGGATGTAGGTGGTACGTCCATCGACAATCCGCTCGGCCACGGCCGGCGCTTGCGGCATTGCCGGATTGCCGGGCGCTTCACCGGCAACTGGTGTGGCGTTGACCGTGAACGACTCGGTAGCCGGCGCAGCGATACCGTCGGTCGCCGCACCACCCTGTGGCACGGTCGGCGGGTTGGCGACGAACAGCGTGTCGCCGTTACGGCTTTCGATCTTGTCGATGATGTACGGGGTGATCTTGTAGCCGCCGTTGGCAAAGGTGCTCCAGCCAGTGGCGATTTCCATCGGCGTCAGCGTTGCGGTGCCGAGTGCCAGCGACAGGTTCGGCGGCAGGTCCTGCTTGTTGAAGCCGAAGCGGGTGATGTAGTCGATGGTCTTGCCCACGCCCATGGCCTGCAACAGGCGGATCGACACCAGGTTGCGCGACTTGTACAGCGCTTCACGCAGGCGGATCGGGCCGAGGAAAGTGTTGGTGTCGTTCTTCGGTCGCCAGACCTTGTCCAGGTACTCGTCGACGAACACGATCGGCGCATCGTTGACCAGACTGGCAGCGGTGTAGCCGTTATCCAGCGCAGCGCTGTAAACGAATGGCTTGAAGCTCGAGCCCGGCTGACGCTTGGCCTGCATGGCGCGGTTGTAGTTGCTCTGCTCGAAAGCGAAGCCACCCACCAGCGAACGGATCGCACCGTTCTGCGGATCCAGCGACACCAGTGCGCCCTGAGCCTGGGGAATCTGGCTGAATTTCAGCGAATTGTCGGTCTGGCGCTGCACGCGGATCAGATCACCGACCTGCGCGACATCCGACGGCTGGCGCGGGTTGGCGCCCATGCTGTTGGTGTTGAGGAACGGTCGCGCCCATTTCATCGTGTCCCAGGCAACGTGCTCTTCACCGGTGCGGGTCAGCACTTGCAGGCCGGTTTTGTCGACTTGGGTGACGATGGCAGGTTCGAGACTGCTGATGGTGCGTTGCTTGGTCAGTTCGCTGGCCCAGGCTTCGCGGGTCTTGCCCGGCAGGCGCGACTCGGGGCCACGGTAGCCGTGGCGCTGATCGTAGGTCATCAAACCTTCGTGCAGTGCGGTGTTGGCCATTTCCTGCAGATTGCTTGGCACCGTGGTGGTGACACGGAAGCCTTCGGTGTAGGCCTCGCTGCCATAACGGCCGACCATTTCGGCGCGGGCCATTTCGGCGATGTACGGTGCGTTCACTTCCGGGGTCGGCACGTGGTAGCTGGCGTTCAGCGGCTCGTTGATCGCCGCGGTGTAGTCGGCTTCGCTGATCTTGCCCAGCTTGTACATGCGCCCGAGGATCCAGTCGCGGCGTTCTTTGCTGCGTGCCGGGTTGGCCAGCGGGTTGAAGCGCGACGGAGCCTTTGGCAGACCGGCGATCATCGCCATCTGCGCGAGGCTGATGTCACGGATCGATTTGCCGTAATACACCTGCGCCGCCGCCTCGATGCCGTAGGCGCGGTTACCCAGGTAGATCTTGTTGACGTACAGCTCAAGGATCTCGTCCTTGGTCAGCTGTCGTTCGATCTGCAGGGCCAGGAGAATTTCTGTGGTTTTGCGCGAAAAGCTGCGCTCGCTGGTGAGGAAGAAATTCTTCGCCACCTGCATGGTGATGGTGCTGCCGCCGGACTGAATGTGCCCGCTCTTGACCAGTTGCGTTGCCGCACGCATCAGGCTGCTCGGGTCGACGCCATAGTGATTGGCAAAATTGTCGTCTTCAGCACTTAGTAACGCATTGATGAAATTGGGCGGAATGTCGGCGAAACGGATCGGCGTACGGCGCATTTCGCCAAATTCTGCGATCAACTTGTTATCGCTGCTGTAGACGCGCAGAGGAATCTGCAACTGAATGCTTCTCAGCGCCTCCACAGACGGCAAACCCGGACTAAGGTAAAGAAAGGCGCCGCTGAGACCTAAGAGCAGTCCGCAGAAAACGGCGACGATGGACCAACCGAAAAATTTCAGCAGACGAATCAAGGCTTTTGGACATCCAGGGCAAAGAATAAATTTGGCACGGGGCTGCGGTTACACACAGAGCCATCCGCGCGGGCAGTAAAAAGCGGAAAAAATCGCTGGGCATTATAAGCACTTTTCCGTCGGAGGCGTCATTGGCGCTTCTGTCAAGACGGGGGTGAAGGAACGCAATGCGTATTACAGAGTCCGTAACTCACGGAAAGTCATAGGGAATTGGTAGTGCTGGGACTCTTCAATAAAAAGACCAATGCGTTACTGGGGATCGACATCAGCTCCACGTCGGTGAAGCTGCTGGAACTGAGCCGTCAGGGCGAGCGCTACCGGGTCGAGGCCTACGCGGTGGAGCCGTTGCCGGCGAACGCTGTGGTCGAAAAGAACATCGCCGAACTCGAGGGCGTTGGCCAGGCACTGAGCCGCCTGCTGGTCAAGGCGCGTACCGGGGTCAAGAGCGTGGCGGTGGCAGTGGCGGGTTCGGCGGTGATCACCAAGGTCATCGAGATGGACGCCGGGCTGTCCGACGACGAACTGGAAAACCAGCTCAAGATCGAGGCCGACCAATACATTCCCTATCCGCTGGACGAAGTCGCCATCGACTTTGAAGTCCAGGGCGTCTCGCCGCGCAACCCGGAACGGGTCAACGTGCTGCTTGCCGCCTGTCGCAAGGAAAACGTCGAGGTGCGTGAAGCGGCGCTGGCGCTCGCCGGCCTGACCGCGCGGGTGGTGGATGTCGAGGCCTACGCGCTGGAGCGCTCGTTCGGCCTGCTGGCGACGCATCTGGCGGCCTCACAGGAGCGCCTGACCGTGGCGGTGGTCGACATTGGCGCGACCATGACCACTCTCAGCGTCCTGCACAACGGCAAGATCATCTATACCCGCGAGCAATTGTTTGGCGGGCGCCAGCTCACCGAAGAGATCCAGCGCCGCTACGGCCTCACGGTCGAACAGGCGGGCCTGGCGAAAAAGCAGGGCGGGCTGCCTGACGATTACGTCAGCGAGGTCCTGCAGCCATTTCGCGAGGCGCTGGTGCAGCAAGTCTCGCGCTCGCTGCAGTTCTTCTTCGCCTCCGGCCAGTACAACGCGGTCGACCATATCCTGCTGGCGGGCGGCACCGCTTCGGTGCCCGGCCTGGACCGTCTGATCGAACAGCGTCTGGACACGCCGACGCAGGTCGCCAACCCGTTCGCCGACATGGCTCTAGGCAGCAAGGTCAATGCTGGGGCGCTGGCCAGTGATGCGCCAGCCTTGATGATTGCCTGCGGGCTCGCGCTCAGGAGTTTCGACTGATGGCGCGGATCAACCTTCTCCCCTGGCGCGAGGAGCGCCGCGAAGAACGGCGCAAGCGCTTTCTGCTGGTCCTGATCGGCGTGCTGGCCGGCTCGATCGGCGCGGTGCTGATTGCTGACCAGATCATCACCGCGGCCATCGAGCGGCAAATGGCGCGCAACGATTACATCGGTAAACAGATTGCCGTGGTCGACGAACGCATCAAGCAAATCAGCGAGCTCAAGGCGCGCCGCCAGCAATTGGTCGAGCGCATGCGCATCATCCAGGACCTGCAGGGCAACCGGCAGATCAGCGGGCGGGTCTTCGACCAACTGGCGCGTACCCTGCCGGACGGCGTGTATTTCACCGATGTGAAAATGGCCGGCAAGACCTTGTCCATCAGTGGCGCGGCGGAGTCGAACAACCGGGTCTCCGAGCTGATGCGCAATCTCGACGCATCCGACTGGTTCGACGCGCCAAGCCTGAATGAGGTCAAGGCCACCAGCGCTGATCAAGTCGAACAGGCCAATGTCTTCCAACTGACCGTTCGTCAGACCCAGCCCAAGGTTGTGGAGGACGAGCAATGAACGCCTCCGAGTGGCTGCAAAGCCTGCGCAACGTCGATTTCAACGACCTCGACACCAGCAATATCGGCTCCTGGCCCCCGGCGGTAAAAACCCTGTGCGGTGCGCTGGTGATGGTGTTTATCCTCGCGCTTGGCTATTACTTCTTCATCAGCGACATGGAAAATCAGCTCGACCTCAAGCGCGAAGAAGAAATCACCCTCAAGGAACAATTCGCCAGCAAGGCGCGGCTGTCGGCGAACCTTGAGCTCTATACCCAGCAAATGAAGGAAATGGAAAACACCTTTGGCGTATTGCTGCGGCAATTGCCCAGCGACACCGAAGTGCCGGGCCTGCTCGAAGACATCACCCGCACCGGTCTGGGCAGTGGCCTGGAATTCGAAGAGATCAAACTGCTGCCGGAAGTGACTCAGCCGTTCTACATCGAACTGCCGATCCAGATCACCGTGACCGGCGCCTATCACGACCTCGCCACCTTCGTCAGCGGCGTCGCCGGCCTGCCACGGATTGTGACTCTGCACGATTTCGAACTGGCGCCGGCCAATCCCGAGGGCGGGACGAAGCTGCGCATGAGTATTCTTGCCAAGACGTACCGCTATAACGACAAGGGGCTGGAGAAATGACCCCGATTCGTTACTTCGTCCTGCCCATGGTGCTGGCGTTGAGCGGCTGCGGTGGCGGCGATGACTTCAGCGACCTCGACGCGTACCTCAACGAAGTGCGCCTGCGCCCGGCGGGCAAGATTGAACCAACGCCGACATTCCGGTCTTACCCCACATTCACTTACAGCGCCGCCAACCTGCGCAGCCCGTTTTCGCGGCAGGCGCGGGTCGATCTGGCCGGGCAGAAGCACGGCTCGCGCAACGTCAAACCCGACCCCAACCGGGTCAAGCAATATCTTGAAGGATTCAATATCGAGCAGTTCGAAATGGTCGGCACGATCGCCAATGCCTCGGGCTCGTTCGCGCTGCTGCGCGGCGCAGGCGGGGTGCATCGCCTGAAGGTCGGCGACTACCTGGGCCGCAACGACGGCCGCATCGTCGCCATCAGCGCCACCCAGGTCGATGTCGTCGAGATCGTGCCCGACGGCGCCGGCGCCTGGCTGGAGCGGCCGCGCACCATTCCTTTGAAAGAGCACTCATAGTGGAAGTCGAACAATGAACAGGATTTTCTCCACCCTCGGTTTTTCGCTATGGATAGCGCTGGTGTCACCGATGGTAATGGCGGCCAGTCTGAAAGCGCTGGATGTTGCCGCGCTGCCGGGTGACCGCGTCGAACTGAAGCTGTCGTTCGACGGCCCGCCACCACAGCCCAAGGGCTACACAACCGAGTCGCCGGCGCGCATTGCACTGGATCTGCCGGGCGTGACCAGCCAGTTGGCCAACAGGAATCTTGATCTGGGCAGCGGCAACGCGCGCACGGCCACGGTGGCCGAAGCCAAGGATCGCACGCGGCTGATTGTCAGCCTGACGCAATTGGCGCCTTACAGCACGCGGGTCGAGGGCAATAATCTGTTTGTGGTGGTCGGTCAGGGCGCTTCCGCGACTGCGCCGCGCCCGGCTGCCGTGGCACCGCGTGCCGCCACGGCCGCTGCGGCACCTGCCAGACCAGCCGCGCAACGCAGCAGGGCGATTCGCGGCGTCGATTTCCAGCGCGGCACCGAGGGCGAGGGCAACGTAGTCATCGACCTCTCTGATCCGACCATCGCCCCGGATATCCAGGAGCACGATGGCAAGATCATCCTCAGCTTCGCCCGCACGCAATTGCCGGAAAAGCTGCGCGTGCGTCTGGACGTCAAGGACTTCGCCACGCCGGTGCAGTTCGTCAACGCAGCGCTCACCGGCGATCGCACGGTGATCAGCGTCGAGCCCAGCGGCACCTTCGACTATTCCACGTTCCAGACCGACAACAAGCTCACCGTCAGCGTTCGGCCGATGAGCATCGACGACCTGCAAAAGCGCAACGCCGACCGTCAGGCCTATGTCGGCGACAAGCTCTCGCTGAATTTTCAGGACATCGACGTGCGCTCGGTGCTGCAACTGATCGCGGACTTCACCAATCTCAATCTGGTGGCGAGCGATACGGTGCAGGGCGGTATCACCTTGCGCCTGCAAAACGTGCCGTGGGATCAGGCACTGGATCTGGTGCTGAAAACCAAGGGGCTGGACAAGCGCAAGATCGGCAACGTGCTGCTGGTCGCGCCGGCCGATGAAATTGCCGCTCGCGAGCGTCAGGAACTGGAATCGCAGAAGCAGATCGCCGAGCTGGCGCCCCTGCGTCGCGAGCTGCTGCAAGTCAATTACGCCAAGGCGGCGGACATCGCCAAGCTGTTCCAGTCGGTGACCAGTGCCGAGGCCAAGGTCGACGAGCGCGGTTCGATTACCGTCGATGAGCGAACCAACAACATCATTGCCTACCAGACCCAGGATCGCCTCGACGAACTCCGGCGGATCGTCGCGCAGCTGGATATTCCGGTACGCCAGGTGATGATCGAGGCGCGCATCGTTGAGGCCAACGTCGATTACGACAAGAGCCTGGGCGTGCGCTGGGGCGGTTCGGTGCAGAACAAGGGCAACTGGAACGCCTCCGGGGTCAACGGTTCGTCGAGCACCATCGGTACGCCGGGCAGCACCGGCACCAACTCGCCGTTCGTCGACATGGGCACGGTCAATAACACTTCGGGGATCGGCATCGCATTCATCACCGACAACGTGCTGCTGGATCTCGAACTGACGGCGATGGAAAAGACCGGCAACGGCGAAATCGTCTCGCAGCCGAAGGTGGTCACCTCGGACAAGGAAACCGCGAAGATCCTCAAAGGCACCGAGATTCCCTATCAGGAGGCCAGCTCCAGTGGCGCGACCTCGGTGTCGTTCAAGGAGGCCTCGCTGTCGCTGGAAGTCACTCCGCAGATCACTCCGGACAACCGCATCATCATGGAGGTCAAGGTCACCAAGGATGAGCCGGACTACCTGAACAAAGTGCAGGATGTGCCGCCGATCAAGAAAAACGAGGTCAATGCCAAAGTGCTGGTAAATGACGGCGAGACCATCGTAATCGGCGGTGTTTTTTCAAATACTCAAAGCAAGGTCGTAGATAAGGTGCCATTTCTTGGCGATGTGCCGTATCTTGGCCGCCTTTTCCGGCGTGATGTGGTTTCGGAGAAAAAATCCGAGCTGCTGGTATTTCTCACTCCGCGTATCATGAATAACCAGGCGATTGCTGTGAGTCGTTGATTCTGTGCGAAATTTGATACTTGTAGGACCGATGGGTGCTGGCAAAAGCACCATCGGCCGATTGCTGGCCAAAGAGCTGCGCCTGCCGTTCAAGGATTCCGACAAGGAAATTGAGCTGCGCACGGGTGCCAATATCCCATGGATCTTCGACAAGGAAGGCGAGCCCGGCTTTCGTGACCGTGAGCAGGCGATGATCGCCGAGCTGTGCGCGTTCGATGGCGTGGTGCTGGCGACCGGCGGCGGCGCAGTGATGCGTGATGCCAATCGCAAGGCCCTGCATGAAGGCGGGCGCGTGGTGTATCTGCACGCCTCCGTCGAGCAGCAGGTCGGCCGCACCTCCCGCGATCGCAATCGGCCGCTGCTGCGTACCGCCGATCCGGCGAAAACCCTGCGCGACCTGCTCGAGATCCGTGATCCGCTTTATCGGGAAATTGCCGATCTGGTGGTGGAAACCGACGAGCGGCCGCCACGCATGGTGGTGCTCGACATTCTCGACCGCCTCGCGCAGTTGCCGCCCCGTTAAAGCATCGTCCGAAATGCGCTATCCTCGGCGTCCTGTCAGCGTCCGCCGAGGGTGTGGCGGATGCCGGGCGAGCGGCGTCATACCGCTACAGGCCGCAGAACACCAATAATTTCAGGGCAGGATGCCTGCTTCCATCTTCACTGTGGGGACACATGCAGACACTCAAGGTCGATCTAGGCGAGCGCAGCTACCCGATTCATATTGGCGAAGGTCTGTTGGATCAGCCGGAACTGCTGGCGCCGCATATCCACGGGCGGCAGGTGGCAATCATCTCCAACGAAACCGTCGCGCCGCTCTATCTCGAACGTCTGACCCGCAGCCTTGCGCAGTTCTCGGTGATCTCGGTGGTGTTGCCTGACGGCGAAGCCTTCAAGAACTGGGAAACCCTGCAACTGATTTTCGATGGTCTGCTGACCGCCCGTCATGACCGCCGCACCACCGTGATCGCCTTGGGCGGCGGGGTGATCGGCGACATGGCCGGTTTCGCGGCCGCCTGTTATCAGCGCGGTGTCGATTTTATCCAGATTCCTACCACGCTGTTGTCGCAGGTCGATTCCTCGGTCGGCGGCAAGACCGGCATCAACCATCCGCTGGGCAAGAACATGGTCGGCGCGTTCTATCAGCCGAACGTGGTGCTGATCGATACCGCATCGCTGAAAACCCTGCCGGAGCGCGAGTTGTCGGCGGGCCTGGCGGAAGTCATCAAGTACGGTCTGATCTGCGACGAACCGTTCCTGACCTGGCTGGAAAAAAACGTCGACGCCCTGCGGGCGCTGGATCAAACCGCGCTGACCTATGCGATCGAGCGTTCCTGCGCGGCCAAGGCTGCGGTGGTCGGCGCCGATGAAAAGGAAACCGGCGTACGCGCCACCCTCAACCTCGGCCACACTTTCGGCCACGCCATCGAAACCCACATGGGCTATGGTGTCTGGCTGCATGGCGAGGCGGTGGCGGCGGGCACGGTGATGGCGCTGGAAATGTCCGCGCGCCTGGGCTGGATCAGCGAGCAGGAGCGTGATCGCGGCATTCGTCTGTTCCAGCGCGCCGGCTTGCCGGTCGTCCCGCCGACAGAAATGACCGAAGCCGATTTTCTCCAACACATGGCAATTGATAAAAAAGTGATCGACGGTCGTCTGCGCCTGGTGCTGCTGCGCCGGATGGGCGAAGCGGTAGTGACCGACGATTATCCGAAAGAGGTTCTACAGGCCACGCTGGGAGCGGATTACCGCGCCCTGGCTCAGCTTAAAGGTTAAAACGATTCCGATGACTAGTTTGCATGCCGACGAGGCGTTTCTCGGCCATTTCCAGTTAAGTCACGACCCGTTCGCGCCACGGGTGCCGGGCTTCAAATTCTTCCCGGCCCAGCGCAAACCGGTGCTGGGTCAACTGCATCACCTGGCGCGTTACAGCCAGTTGCTGCTGGTGGTCACCGGCCCGCAGGGCAGCGGCAAGACCCTGCTGCGGCAGGCGCTGGTGGCCAGCACCAATAAACAATCGGTGCAGAGCGTGGTGGTTTCCGCCCGTGGCGCCGGTGATGCGGCGGGCGTGCTGCGCCAGGTGGCGCAGGCGCTGGATGTCGCTCAGGCCGAAGTCGGCGCGATTCTCGAGCAGGTGGTGCAACTGGGTCTGACCGGGCAGGAAGTCTATCTGCTGGTGGACGATGCCGAGCAGCTCGACGAGTCCGCGCTGGAAGCGTTGATGGCGCTCGGCGCCGGCACGCCGGAAGGTCGTCCGCATGTGTTCCTGTTCGGCGAGTCGTCGCTGATCGCTCAGCTCGAGGCGTTGCAGCTCGAAGAAGAGCGTTTCCATGTCATCGAATTGCAGCCGTACACCGAAGAAGAGACCCGCGAATATCTCGACCAGCGGCTGGAAGGCGCGGGCCGGGGTGTCGAACTTTTCACCGCAGATCAGATCTCTGATATTCACGAAAGCTCCGAGGGCTGGCCGGGCAACATCAACCAGGTCGCTCGCGATGCACTGATCGAAGTCATGATTGCCAGCCGCTCCGCGGTCAAGCGTCCAAGTATGGGGTTCAACATGCCGAAGAAACACGTATTGGCGATTTCCGCCGTCGTTGTGGTCGCGGTTGCCGCCGCCTGGCTGATGCCGGGTCGCAGCAAGGCACCGACCACCGGTGCTCCGGCCAATGAACAGGCGCAACTGCCATTGGGTCAGGGCGCAGCGAACGGCGCCAACCCGTCCGTCGAATTCGCCGGCAACACCCAGCCGATGCCGCTGCCATTGGTCGGCAACTCGCAGCCGGTCATGCGTGGCCCGCTCGCTGAAGCCGCCGGTGGCATCACCGAAGGCGATGACGGCGTGCCACTGGAAGGCTCCAGCGATACCCCGCCGACCGTAACCACCTCCGCGCCGCCTGCTGGCGTTCCGGCCGGTCCCGCGCCGACACCAGTTCCGACCCCTGCCGCCAAACCGGCACCAACCCCGGCACCGACGCAGGTCGCCACGGCCAAGCCTGCTCCGGCCGCCCCGGCGCCAGCTGCGAAACCGGCCCCGGCTCCGGCCAAGCCTGCCGACAAGCCAGTTACCGTGGCCAAGGCTGCCGGTGGCAGCTGGTACGCCGGTCAGCCGACCAGCAACTATGTAGTGCAGATCCTCGGCACCAGCTCGGAAACCGCTGCGCAGAACTTCGTCAAGGAGCAGGGCGGCGAGTACCGTTATTTCAAGAAAGTCCTCAATGGCAAGCCGCTTTACGTGATCACCTATGGCAACTTTGCCAATCGTGATGCGGCCGTTTCTGCCATCAAGGCCTTGCCAGCGAAGGTTCAGGCTGGTAAACCTTGGCCTCGCACTGTCGCCAGCGTCCAACAGGAACTGGCAACAACTCGCTGAAGATTCGGCGGCCTTACCCAGGCCGCCTCTCCAAGCACCTCAAAATTTCTACGAGTGCGCGCCGCCTCCAGGGACGGTTGGCGCTTGCTGACGACCGCGACGCCGCCCCATTTTTTGCTGGGCAAGGCGCGAGGAACGTAGTTTGGTTTTTCCAAATAAGTTCCGAGCAACGCTGCCCAGCGAAAAATGGGGCGCGTCCCTTCGGGTTGCGCGCCAACGTGTGCGAGGCTGCGTTGCGGGATTTGCCAAGGGAACAACCATTGGCAGCATCCCGCGCCTTGCCTCGCACACGTTGGCGTGCAACGCGGTTCGCCAGCAAGCACCAACCGTCCCTGCGGCCGCGTGCCTTGTGGTGTCTGCGTCATAGTAGTCTTTGAGTCGTTGCGGTCAAAATTAAAAAAGTTTTGACTAGCACAGCAGATCGCTTTAAACCTTTCACAAATGCGACATGAATTTGCGACAGTTCGTCGTCAAATTTGTGAGCCTCTGTGTCGCTGTGTACAATGACCACCCTTTTGCCCCCGCTAAGCCGGCGTACGTTCGGCGCGGAACGCAAGTGGTTGAATTGAAAAGAAATTTGCCTCGAGTAGAGGCAGCCTGGTGAGAAAGTGTCTATGAAAGCAGGTCTGTACCAACCAGATGAATTCAAGGATAACTGCGGTTTCGGCCTGATAGCTCATATGCAGGGCGAGCCCAGTCATACCCTTTTGCAAACGGCCATCGAGGCCCTGACCTGCATGACCCACCGCGGTGGGATTAATGCCGACGGCAAGACCGGTGACGGTTGCGGTCTGCTGATTCAAAAACCCGACGCCTTCCTGCGAGCCATTGCCCGGGAAAGCTTCGGCGTCGATATGCCCAAGCAATATGCCGTGGGCATGGTGTTCTTCAATCAGGATCCGGCCAAGGCCGAAGCCGCTCGCGAGAACATGAACCGCGAGATCCTCGCCGAAGGCCTGCAACTGATCGGCTGGCGCAAAGTGCCGATCGACACCAGCGTCCTCGGCCGCCTCGCCCTTGAACGCCTGCCGCAGATCGAGCAGGTCTACATCGGCGGCGAAGGCCTGAGCGATCAGGACATGGCCGTGAAGCTGTTCAGCGCCCGTCGCCGTTCGTCGGTGGCCAACGCCGCTGACACCGACCACTACATCTGCAGCTTTTCGCACAAGACCATCATCTATAAAGGCCTGATGATGCCGGCCGACCTGGCCGCGTTCTATCCGGACCTGAGTGACGAACGCCTGCAAACCGCAATCTGCGTGTTCCACCAGCGCTTCTCTACCAACACCCTGCCGAAATGGCCGCTGGCGCAGCCGTTCCGCTTCCTCGCCCACAACGGCGAAATCAACACCATCACCGGTAACCGCAACTGGGCGCAGGCCCGTCGGACCAAGTTCACCAATGATCTGATGGATCTGGAAGAACTCGGCCCGCTGGTCAACCGTGTTGGTTCCGACTCATCGAGCATGGACAACATGCTCGAACTGATGGTCACCGGTGGCATCGACCTGTTCCGTGGCGTGCGCATGATCATTCCGCCAGCGTGGCAGAACGTCGAAACCATGGACCCGGATCTGCGTGCGTTCTACGAGTACAACTCGATGCACATGGAGCCGTGGGACGGCCCGGCCGGCGTGGTAATGACCGACGGTCGCTACGCGGTGTGCCTGCTCGACCGTAACGGTCTGCGTCCGGCGCGTTGGGTCACCACCAAGAACGGTTTCATCACCCTCGCCTCGGAAATCGGCGTGTGGAACTACCAGCCTGAAGACGTGCTCGCCAAGGGTCGCGTCGGCCCTGGCCAGATCTTCGCTGTGGACACCGAGACCGGGCAGATCCTCGATACCGATGCGATCGACAACCGTCTGAAATCCCGTCATCCGTACAAGCAATGGCTGCGCAAGAATGCCCTGCGCATTCAGGCGACCATGGAAGACAACGACCACGGTTCGGCTTTCTACGACGTCGATCAGCTCAAGCAGTACATGAAGATGTATCAGGTCACGTTCGAGGAGCGTGATCAGGTGCTGCGTCCGCTCGGCGAGCAAGGTTACGAAGCCGTGGGTTCGATGGGCGACGACACGCCGATGGCTGTGCTGTCCCAGCGTGTACGCACGCCGTACGACTATTTCCGCCAGCAGTTCGCGCAGGTCACCAACCCGCCGATCGACCCGCTGCGTGAAGCGATCGTGATGTCGCTGGAAATCTGCCTCGGTGCCGAGCGCAACATTTTCCAGGAGTCGCCGGAACACGCCTCGCGCGTGATCCTCAGCTCGCCAGTGATCTCGCCGGCCAAGTGGCGCTCGCTGATGAATCTGGACCGTCCGGGTTTCGAACGGGCGATCATCGACCTCAACTACGACGAAAGCCTCGGCCTCGAAGCGGCGATCCGCAACGTTGCCGATCAGGCTGAAGAAGCCGTGCGTGCCGGGCGTACCCAGATCGTCCTGAGCGACCGCCATATCGCCCCGGGCAAGCTGCCGATCCACGCCTCGCTGGCGACCGGTGCCGTGCACCACCGCCTGACCGAGAAGGGCCTGCGTTGCGATTCCAACATCCTCGTTGAAACCGCGACCGCCCGTGACCCGCATCACTTCGCCGTGCTGATCGGTTTCGGCGCCTCGGCGGTGTATCCGTTCCTGGCCTACGAAGTATTGGGCGACCTGATCCGTACCGGTGAAGTGCTGGGCGACCTCTACGAGGTGTTCAAGAACTACCGCAAAGGCATCACCAAAGGTCTGCTGAAGATCCTGTCGAAGATGGGTATCTCGACCATCGCTTCGTACCGCGGTGCGCAGCTGTTCGAAGCCATCGGCCTGTCAGAAGAAGTCTGCGAGCTGAGCTTCCGTGGCGTACCGAGCCGTGTCAAGGGTGCGCGTTTCGTCGACATCGAAGCCGAGCAGAAGGCCCTCGCCGTCGAAGCCTGGAGCCCGCGCAAGCCGATCCAGCAGGGCGGTCTGCTGAAGTTCGTCCACGGTGGCGAATATCACGCCTACAACCCGGACGTGGTCAACACCCTGCAAGCCGCTGTGCAGCAGGGCGACTACGCCAAGTTCAAGGAATACACCTCGCTGGTGGACAACCGTCCGGTGTCGATGATTCGCGACCTGTTCAAGGTCAAGACCCTCGACACCCCGCTGGACATCAGTGAAGTCGAGCCGCTGGAATCGGTGCTCAAGCGCTTCGACTCCGCCGGTATCTCGCTGGGCGCACTGTCGCCGGAAGCTCACGAAGCCCTGGCCGAAGCCATGAACCGCCTCGGTGCGCGTTCCAACTCCGGCGAAGGTGGTGAAGATCCGGCGCGTTACGGCACCATCAAGAGTTCGAAAATCAAGCAGGTTGCCACCGGCCGTTTCGGTGTAACCCCGGAATACCTGGTCAACGCCGAAGTGCTGCAGATCAAGGTCGCCCAAGGCGCCAAGCCGGGCGAGGGCGGGCAACTGCCGGGCGGCAAGGTCAACGGGCTGATCGCCAAGCTGCGTTACGCAGTGCCGGGCGTGACCCTGATTTCGCCACCGCCGCACCACGACATCTATTCGATCGAAGATTTGTCGCAGTTGATCTTTGACTTGAAGCAGGTCAACCCGCAGGCGCTGGTTTCGGTGAAGCTGGTAGCAGAAGCGGGCGTCGGCACCATCGCCGCCGGTGTGGCCAAGGCCTATGCCGACCTGATCACCATTTCCGGCTACGACGGTGGCACCGGTGCTTCGCCGCTGACCTCGATCAAGTACGCTGGCGCGCCGTGGGAGCTCGGCCTGGCTGAAACCCACCAGACTTTGCGCGGCAACGACCTGCGCGGCAAAGTCCGGGTGCAGACCGACGGTGGCCTGAAAACCGGCCTCGACGTGATCAAAGCCGCGATCCTTGGCGCCGAGAGCTTCGGCTTCGGTACCGCGCCGATGATCGCACTGGGCTGCAAATACCTGCGCATCTGCCATCTGAACAACTGCGCCACTGGCGTCGCGACGCAGAACGAGAAACTGCGCAAGGATCACTACATCGGCACCGTCGACATGGTGGTGAATTTCTTCACCTACGTCGCCGAAGAAACCCGTGAGTGGCTGGCCAAACTGGGTGTGCGCTCCCTCGAAGAGCTGATCGGTCGCACTGATCTGCTGGAAATCCTCGAAGGCCAGACCGCCAAGCAACATCACCTGGACCTGACGCCGCTGTTGGGCAGCGATCACATCCCGGCGGACAAACCGCAGTTCTGCGGCGTTGAGCGCAACCCGCCGTTCGACAAAGGTCTGCTCGCGGAGAAGATGGTCGAGCTGGCCTCGTCGGCGATCAACGACCTCAGCGGTGCTGAGTTTGAGCTGGATATCTGCAACTGCGACCGTTCGATCGGCGCGCGGATCTCCGGCGAAATCGCGCGCAAGCACGGCAACCAGGGCATGGCCAAGGCGCCGATCACCTTCCGTTTCAAAGGCACGGCCGGGCAGAGCTTCGGTGTGTGGAACGCTGGCGGTCTGAACATGTACCTGGAAGGCGACGCCAACGACTACGTCGGCAAAGGCATGACCGGTGGCAAGCTGGTCATCGTGCCGCCGAAGGGCAGCGTCTACAAGACTCAGGAAAGCGCCATCATTGGCAACACCTGCCTGTACGGCGCCACTGGCGGCAAGTTGTTCGCCGCCGGCACCGCAGGCGAGCGTTTCGCCGTGCGTAACTCCGGTGCCCACACGGTTGTGGAAGGCACTGGCGATCACTGCTGCGAGTACATGACCGGTGGTTTCGTCTGCGTGCTGGGCAAGACCGGTTACAACTTCGGCTCTGGCATGACCGGTGGTTTCGCCTACGTGCTCGATCAGGACAACACCTTCGTTGACCGGGTCAATCACGAACTGGTGGAGATCCAGCGGATCAGCGGCGAGGCGATGGAAGCCTATCGCAGCCACCTGCAGAACGTGCTGAACGAGTACGTCGCCGAAACCGACAGCGAGTGGGGTCGTGAACTCGCCGAGAACCTCGACGATTACTTGCGGCGTTTCTGGTTGGTCAAGCCCAAGGCTGCCAGCTTGAAAACCCTGCTTTCCAGCACTCGTGCCAACCCGCAGTGATATGCGCCTGAAGAGTTTGATGAGGTTTTAACAATGGCTGAACGTCTGAATAACGACTTCCAGTTCATCGATGTCGGGCGCAAGGATCCGAAGAAGAAACTGTTGCGTCAACGCAAGAAAGAGTTCGTTGAAATCTACGAGCCGTTCAAACCCCAGCAGTCGGCCGATCAGGCCCACCGCTGCCTGGGTTGCGGCAACCCGTATTGCGAATGGAAGTGCCCGGTGCACAACTTCATTCCCAACTGGCTCAAATTGGTCGCCGAGGGCAATATCCTTCAGGCCGCCGAGCTGTCGCACCAGACCAACACCCTGCCGGAAGTCTGCGGCCGGGTGTGCCCACAGGATCGTCTGTGCGAGGGTGCCTGCACCCTCAACGACGGCTTCGGCGCGGTGACCATCGGTTCGGTCGAGAAGTACATCACCGACACCGCGTTCGCCATGGGCTGGCGCCCGGACATGTCCAAGGTCAAGCCGACCGGCAAACGCGTGGCGATCATCGGTGCAGGCCCGGCGGGTCTTGGTTGTGCCGACGTGCTGGTGCGTGGCGGCGTGACCCCGGTGGTATTCGACAAGAACCCGGAAATCGGTGGCCTGCTGACCTTCGGCATCCCCGAGTTCAAGCTGGAAAAGACCGTGCTGAGCAATCGTCGCGAAGTCTTCACCGGCATGGGCATCGAGTTCCGTCTCAACACCGAAGTCGGCAAAGACGTGACCATGGAACAACTGCTCGCCGAGTACGATGCGGTGTTCATGGGCATGGGGACCTACACCTACATGAAGGGCGGCTTTGCCGGTGAGGACCTGCCAGGCGTTTATGACGCGCTGGACTTCCTCATCGCCAACGTCAATCGCAACCTGGGCTTTGAAAAGTCGCCGGAAGATTTCGTCGACATGAAAGGCAAGAAGGTTGTGGTGCTCGGCGGCGGCGACACGGCGATGGACTGCAATCGCACCTCGATCCGTCAGGGCGCCAAGTCGGTGACCTGCGCTTATCGTCGTGACGAAGCGAACATGCCCGGCTCGCGCAAAGAGGTGAAGAACGCCAAGGAAGAAGGCGTGAAATTCCTCTACAACCGCCAGCCGATCGCCATCGTCGGTGAAGACAAGGTCGAAGGCGTGAAGGTGGTCGAGACCCGTCTCGGCGAGCCGGACGCCCGTGGCCGTCGTAGCCCCGAGCCGATCCCGGGTTCCGAAGAGATCATCCCGGCCGACGCCGTGGTCATCGCCTTCGGCTTCCGTCCGAGCCCGGCGCCGTGGTTCGAACAGTTCGAGATCCAGACCGACAGCCAGGGCCGCGTTGTTGCGCCCGAGCAAGGTCAGTACAAGCACCAGACCAGCAACCCGAAAATCTTCGCCGGTGGCGACATGGTGCGCGGTTCCGACCTGGTGGTGACGGCGATCTTTGAAGGGCGCAATGCGGCTGAAGGGATCCTCGATTACCTGGGTGTCTAACCCCGGCGCCTGAGCCAAACGCAATACTCCTGTGGGAGCGAGCCTGCTCGCGAAAGCGGTCTGTCAGCCAACTTCAATGTTGGATGTGCCGGCCTCTTCGCGAGCAGGCTCGCTCCCACAGTTGTTTTAGGGTGTTGCGGAAAATCGTGTCCCAGCGCGACAAATTGACCCGATAGACAAAAGGCTGACCCACATCCGTGCCTTTTGCCTCGCGCTCTGAGAAAATGCCCGCACTTTTTTTCCGGATGCCGACATGACTGCCCTGAAGAACGACCGTTT